>JAQBNG010000176.1 GCA_028288675.1 Flavisolibacter sp.
AGGTACATTATCTCTGTTTTTCGCTACCCAGGCATTTGCCATCAAAAGAGATGGATGTTGTCTTACAACAATTTTTAAAGGATGAAGGTGGAATGGATTGAAGGCGAAGACTATTACCTGAATGAAAAAGGCCTGGTGACCTTCACATCTAAATATCTTTTGGAGCGAGGCTATTGTTGCGGCAACGGATGCAAACATTGCCCGTATGATTATGAAGCAGTGCAGGAACCAAAACGCACTTATCTTTTAGCTAAGAAAGAACCCAACGATTCGACTAACTAACATGGCTAAAAAGAAAAGTTCTAATGAAGAACGTTTACAAAAACTAACTCCCTCCGGCAAAAAAGATGAATCTTTCTTTGAGCAGGTGTTTGATGTAGTACGCCAGGTACCAAAGGGCCGGGTAACCACGTATGGAGCTGTGGCCGCTGCTTTGGGCACAAAGCTTTCGGCCCGCATGGTAGGCTGGGCTATGAACGCCGCACATAAAATGAGCCCCAAAGTACCGGCGCAACGGGTAGTAAACCGGGCCGGCTTACTCACTGGTAAAATGCACTTTGCTTATCCCGAACAAATGCAGGAGCTATTAGAAAAAGAAGGTGTAAAAGTGGTGCATGATAAGGTGGTGGAGTTTGACAAGTTATTTTGGGACCCGGCGGTTGAAATGGGTAGTTAAGAGGCGGAATGAGTTAGAAATAATTATCTTTTTGATTAGATGTTCTCCTTTTATTTATAAGTATAATACCATACTGAGCCTTTAAAATAAAAACCAAAGATCTCAATTTAGGAGCAAACTGATAATACAAAAAGGAGCAATTAAAATGCTACGACAATCAGATACATGGACAGAAATAATAGAACAAGCAGACATTGATATTCTCGTTAGCCTATATGGGTTTTTACATGATAGTTGCTTAAGAGACATCTATATTTCGACAAGAGAATTCGTAGATAAGAAACTTGCAATGCATTTTGATAATAAGTTAACTGCTTCATTATTTTTTTCAAAGTCAATTTAAAAGAAATACAATTTGGGGGCTTTTAATCCTTTAGATAAACGGCAGATGATGTAGTTGCCAGTTCAATGGTTATACGTTTGAGCCGTATGATAATTATGCTTCGTTGAAAAGGAGAAGCGGGTTTATGGGTGTGAGGTGGAATTTGTTTTGATGTTATGTGTAAGGTGTATATTAATAACTTAGCGACCTAATTTTCAAGGGTTTAACAACATGGCTTGCCCTGTTTATTCTTAACAAATAATGTATTTTAAGATCAAAAATTCTGGAAGAAGAAATTATGCGTACGCTACTTTTAACCAACACATCTTTTATGAGACAAGTTATACTATTGATATTTATCGTTGTTCCATCCGTCACTTTCGGGCAATTCGGTGTAAGTTTTCACCAGTCAAACCTGCCATTTGTTGGAATAAATTATGAGATAAAAGATAGACTACGGCCTGAACTCAGAGTTGGTACCGATAACTATTTTGAAGCTATGTCTGTGGAGGGAGTGCTGACATACGATCTATCGAATAAAGAAGATTACGAAGTTTATGCCGGGCTTGGCATAAGAGTTAATGGCTTTACCGGGCTTGTAGTTCCAATTGGATTAAACATTTACCCCTTAGCAACAAAACAATTTGGGCTTCACATTGAGCTATCACCGATTATCGGAGAATCAAGTCTTTTGAGAGGTAGTTGGGGTATCAGGTACAGGTTTAGAAAATAGAACTAAATACCAACAATAGAAACTATCAATCTCTTTAAAGCTGCAAGAAGAAGAGCGAAGCCTACCTAAGAGTTGCTTGCCAATAAATAGGAACCTCAAAAAGCTATATCTCCCGGATTGAAAATGTCAAGTACGATATTCATATCTCCACGCTTTACCGGATCTTTGAAGAAGGACCTAGCAAACGAATCAGCTTACTTATTACATGATATTCACTTTAACAAACCAGAATTTGCAACCTAGAAAAAGACTCTCCCAGTGCAACTTTCCAAATTCCGCAAAAATTTCGACAATATAGAAAGGCTGCTCCTTAAGACAAACTCTGATTAACCATCTATTGAAAGACAAAAATCAACTAAGCTAGTATGTGTTAGCACAAACTCCGCATTTCCCATCATAATAAAACCAGTAGATTTGAATCTTAAATCTTACAGTGACAAGAGAAGCCATCATACAAAAAACAATTCAGGCCTTACAAGTTCTTCCCGAGGAAAAAGCAGTGCAGGTTTCTGAATTTGCAGACTTCATGCTACAGAAATATGAAGATCTTACATTGCAACAAGGTATTCAAACCCTTCAGTCGGAAAGTGAAACTTTTCATTTTCTTACTGATGAAGAAGATCTTTATTCATCCGCTGATGTTAAAGAGAAATAATAATGCAAAAAGGAGATATCGTTTTAATTCCATTTCCTTTCACTGACCTTTCAGGCAACAAGCTAAGACCTGCTGTTATTTTAGCTCATTCAAGATTTGACCTTACTGTTTGTTTCATCACCACGCAACTACAATGGCAGGACCCAACTGATGTTCTTATACAGCCTACAGTTTCAAATGGCATTAAAAAGCAGTCATTAATCAGGGTAAGCAAAATAGCAACCTTAGACAAAGCGTTGTCTTTAGGTAAAATCGGCTCTATTGATAGGCCTGAACTCACAGAATTGAATATAAAGCTCAAACGGGTTTTACAATTGAATTGATACAGTCTTAAACCTAAAAAGAAAGGCTGCCCCTTAAAGACAGCCTCTGATAACCAACTATTGAGGACAGGAGTAGAAACAACCATCCTTAGTGCTATTAATTACGCTGAATAAATTATTTTGGATTTACAATTCCCCTGAAACGTACATCGCCGTCATGGTAGGAGCTGGACTGCCACCCTTAGGCTCCAGGGTAATAGCAAAGGCTTGTGCATTTTGTACGTTCTTCATTTTAACCAGCAAGCGGTTTTGCTGAAGTTCCAACATACCAAGGTCAATAGGCTTGCCATCTAACAACGCCCAAAGCTGGTATTGTTTGTCAGAGGCGGCTTGTGGTAAATTATTTACAAGCAGGTAAACATCCTTACTGGTGCTGTCCCAAAATACAGTGGTTAAAGCTTGTGGCGCATTTGGTGTTCCTTTTAAAGCCGCCATCTTTATACCTGGCTTTTGCATCATCCCCGCATCTTGTTCCAAAGCAGCCAACTGCGTATTTTTTTGTTGCAGCTCTTTTTCAATTGATGATTGACGGGCTACTGCATCATTATATTTTTCGTTAGAAGTGTAAGCCCAATAACCCACACCAAGTAAAGCTATAAAGCAAGCGGCTGCCACCAGCTTCCATACATTCATACGGCGTACCGGTGCTTCTTCTATTATCTCGGGCTGATACGTTTCCGAACCGGCAGAACCAATAAGCAGTTGAATTTTTTCTTTTAAAAACGCAGGAGGTTGTATAGCGTCCTGCATAAGTTGAACCTCCAGTGATCGTTCAAAAGCATTCCTTGCTTCAACTATCTCCGGGTTGGTCGCACACAATTGCTCGAACTCCTGGCGTTCGGCTTCTGTGGCTACCCCCAAAACATAGCTTTCCACAACTCCACTTTGTATGTATTCTTTTACGTTCACTGTAATAATGTTCTTAATTGTGACAAGGCGGTTCTTATGCGGGTTTTTACCGTACCCAACGGAATGGCTAACGCTTTTGATATTTGCTCATGTGTATATCCCTGGTAATAGGATAAATCAATAAGCAACCGATGTTCTTCCTTAAGTTTAAACAACAATCTTTTTAAACCGTAGTCGTCAATACCGGGTTTAACCGTGGCATACGTACCATCAGTTTCACTAATAGGCTGAAGTTTGCTGCTTTGCTGAAACCCTTTCGATCTTGTTTTGTCAATGGCGGCATTGCGGGCAATGTTAAGCATCCAGGTAAAAAGGCGGCCCTTGGTTTCATCATACAGCTCTATTTTTCGCCATATGTTTACAAAGGTTTCCTGGAGTACATCATTGCTTATTTCCGTATCGCCAACAACTTGTTTCACTACACTATACAGCGCACCCGAGTAATGGTCATATAAATAACCAAAAGCCTGGTCGTCCTTACTGCGAAGGGCTGTTACCAGTTCCCATTCTTCATATATCTGTTTAGTGCCCAATAGTTGGTTAGGGGTTTGATGCGTTGAAACACCGGTTATAATTACGAGAGATGGTTTCTTTCAGATTTATTGATTAGCCAGCTAACTGCTGATAGGCTGCGGCATCCATCAGGTCTTCTACATCTTTTGGATCGGCAAGTTTCATCCGTACCATCCAGCCTTTCCCATACGGATCGGTGTTCACTAATTCAGGAGCTGTATTCAGGTTCGGATTTATTTCGGTAATGGTTCCTGCAACAGGCAGGTATAAATCAGAAACAGTTTTTACAGCTTCCACTGTTCCAAATACATCACCGGCTTTTAAGTCTTTTCCCACGGTCTCAACTTCTACGTACACAATGTCGCCTAATTCATGTTGCGCAAAATCGGTAATGCCTATAACAGCTTCATCACCTTCCAGGCGAACCCATTCATGCTCTTTTGTGTAACGTAAGTTATCCGGATAGTTCATGTTAACTTATTTGCTTGCAAGATAAGGGAAGAAACGATTTGCAAATAAGCAAATATGAAAATATGAGAATGAGTAACGCAGCCGGTATAACCGGAGATAGTTAGTGCGATAAACTATGTTCTTTTTATGTAGCCAGGCAAACAAATATCATTTGGCTTTACTTGCGTCGCACTGTTTAACGTTCAGTAATTCTAATCAACTTATAAAAACACCCAATGCAAGTTTCACATATCCACCCATTCGCATATCATCTCTTTCTCTTTACCAGCTTCGCCGATAGTATCCGCACATCTTGCAAAGGCCTGTCTCTGCCCGATCCTGTAGCAGTTAGCACTGTTGCAATTTTATCTACTACTTCTTGTCCGCGTACCACCTCACCAAATATGGTATAATTGCCATCAAGTTGTGGTGTGCCGCCAATGGTTTTATAATAGTCTCTCCGTTCAGGTGTAATCTTCCTTCCCTGCAACCGAACAACTTCAATAGAATCCATTTCCTTATCAGTATATGTACTGCCATGAACAATGTAAAACTGGCTGCCGCTACTACGGCGTTCAGGGTTTTCGGCATCACCATTTCGGGCTGCTGCCAAGGCGCCTTTTTTATGAAAGAGTGTCGTAATAATTTCTGCCGGCAGCGTATAACCCGGCTTGCCGCCTACACGTGGTACAGTAGTGGCCCGTATGGTGGCAGTGTCCCCGCTTTGTATCATAAACCCTTTAATAACCCGATGGAATAAAACACTGTCATAATACTTCGATTTTACCAGGCGTAAAAAATTATCACGGTGCTGCGGTGTAGAGTCAGATAAGCGCAGGATAATTGTTCCTTCTGTAGTTATCAACTCAATATCTTTTTCACGATCCTTCTTAGTAACCTTGATATCCTCTTGGGAGAAAGCGAGCAGCGAGCAGCAAGTGGTAAGTAGCAGAAGCAATCGTTTCATTATGCAGATAGTTTTAAAGTTGATGCGGAAGAGATCAATAGCAGCCTTTATTTTAAATCAATTCGTGGTTTTGGAAATAAAGCAGGATATGGTCTTTCAAAAAAGCTTCCTGTTCAAAAGCATTCATCTCGGGCATGGCTTTTAGCTGTTTAAAATGCGGCCAGCCATCTTCGTCAGCACCTTCCACTTCGTAATAACCGCTTGGCATTAATACAGTACAAACTGCAATGTGCATCAGGTCCTGCTTTTGCTCTTTCGAAAACTTTTGTTTAATGTCGCCCAACTCCTGTATGCCTATCAAAAACAGGATCGTTTCCACATCCGGTTTTTTTTCAAACCGACCCATTAATTTTTCTTCTAATGCCCACCACCTGATTTGCAGATCATCTTTAAATGCCATAAAATTTTATTTATTTACGAAATACGAAGGTAGAAGTACGGGGTGAGAAACGAATAGTGAACTTGAATTGAGAACTGGATAATTCTTTTACTTAGCAGTATGGAATGGATGAAAGACGACTTTACCATCAGCAATGACAAGAGCAAAGTTAATATGGCCTACGTGCATCGGTTTTTAAGTAAAAGCTATTGGGCGGAAGGAATTCCTTTTGATGTAGTTCAACGCTCAGTAAATGGGTCTTTGTGTTTTTCACTTCTTTATAAAGAAGAACAAATTGGTTTTGCAAGAGTAATAACCGATGAAGCTACGTTTGCTCACTTATGTGATGTTTTTATTGATGAAAATTACAGAGGAAAAGGCCTGAGCAAATGGCTTATGGAAGTCGTTCTTGCTTATCCAACCCTGCAGGGCTTACGAAGATTTATGCTGGCTACAAAAGATGCACACGGGCTTTATCAACAGCACGGTTTTGCGCCGCTAACTTTTACGGACAAGTGGATGCACATCCATAATCCCAATGCCTATAAAAAATAAAACAATATGGTTTTAGAAATACCCATTATTGCTTCACACCAAATAATGGTAAACGCAAAACTTAGTTATCAAGAGGACTCCAGTTATTTGCTGGCATAGCAATTGTCTTTTTTAGGCAAAGAACTATTATGAAAACAAAACTCTTAGCAGCAGCAGGCGTTGCTTTATTTGTAGCGGCTGTATATTATTTTAAAAATAAAAGGAAGCCATTACAAAACAAATTACCGGGCAAAGAATCGGAACGCCATCATCTGACGAATGTATTTTCCAAGGCAAAAAGAGTAGCTGTTGGCAATTAAAAGATGAAAACAAGATTTAGGCAGGCTATACGCTTGCCTTATTTATTCCTCCAATTCGCCGCTGTACTCCCATAATCTTAATGTCCCTTTTGTAAAAATGGGTTGCCTGAATTCTACAGGATCCGAGAGCAGCCAGGCATATCTTCCCCTTGCATAATCGCCGAAGGCTTTTTCTTCTAAAGTCAACGTATTAAGATGTGCATCAGAAAGGTAAAGCTGCTCTATGGGCACTATATCGTCTAAAATAACTTTACCAATAATGGCACTAAAGGGTAAAGAGTCAAAATTGAGAATGTATTTTTTAAAAGGCGGTTCTGTTGTAAGGATGCCTCCCTTCTTTCCACCACTGGCATGTATAAGCAACTCGCCCCTGTAAGCTGAGCGCCAGTTGCGGGTTTCTATTTTTTTACTACCTATCACTACTAATGATGCCCATGGTTGTAATAAAGAAAGCACTTTCATAACATCGTTTACCAACATAATAAAGGGCAGCTATTGGCTGCCCTTTATTATCAATATGTCGTTTAATTTATAAAGACATAGAGCTCACGGATTAAATTTTTGTTCTGCTTTGTTTTGGAAAAAATAGGGTAAGCTGCAATATCTATCACACCTAACATGCACCAAAATCACTGACTACCCTGAAAAATTTTCTGCTTATTGTTCTGTTTTCTATGCTTGTAAAACCGTGCCATAATCGTTGTGCTTTTACATAGGCAGATGCATAGTAGTTGAAAAACTATACTCCCGTTTAGCATTTACTTACTGGCATCGTTTTATCTGCATACTATTGAAATATATACTTACTAAATAAACTTTTATGGAAAATAATCAACAGAACAAAAGTGAAATAAATACCTCAATTAATGATGGAGATACCTTCAGCAACCAGCAACCAGGCCAGCAATTACCAACAAACGGAGAAGCCTCAATTAGCACAAATTCCGATGAATTATTAAGTAAAGAGCAACACAGTGAAAGCAGTATGCCTGATGGGAAAAATGAAACACTGGGAACGCCTTAAAGAAAGTTGGCAATTGACAGTTTGCAGCGGGCAATAGAGGTGCTACTGCAAATTGAAATTGCCGATTGTTTATTTGCGCCCTGTTAAAAACGTCCACCTAACATTTTTCCAAGTAATCCACCGGTGCTGCCAAAGCCGCGGCCGCCGTTAAGCATACCAATAACAGATCCTAATCCGCCGCCCATACCACCACCGCCTAACATACCACCTAATCCACCACCTAACATCCCTCCTAAACCGCCGCCACCAAGCATACCACCAAGGCCGCCACCACTACGCCTGCCAAAGCCCCGGCTTAACATACTACCGATTAATATTGGTGCTGCCATACTTAACAAGCCTTTAAATAAGCTTCCTGTATTAATGCCGGCTCCTTTCATTTTATCCTGCAAACCGCCAAAGCCCTGCATATTTTGTACGTTGTTTCCCTGGTGCTCTTCCGGTTGTTCTGTGGCCTTTTGTGCAAATTGGTCAAGCAAGTTAAACTGCTGCTTATCTACTCCCAGGTAGGCACTTATCTTTTGTACATTCTGCTGTTCTTCCTCCGAATAATTTTGATCTGACTTCGCAAAGGCAATCAAATCCGCAACTAAAGAATATCGCAGTTCGCTGTTCTTTAAAGTGTCTAAGCACCGCTTAAGTTCTTCTCCCGACATCTCTATGGCTGCGCCTTCTACAGCCTTTATTTGTTCATCAGATAGTTGTGCGGCTTCACATAACTCTTTTATGTAGCTCAACTCTTCCTCCGATGCTTCCCTGTCCGCAGTGGCAATGGAGGCAATGGCTCCCAGGTAAGCACCTTTTTCCATATCCCCATATCCTTCTAAAACCGTTTGCTTTTCCATATTTTTTGTAGTAGACCATCAAAAAAATATGCCACCTGAATTAATTGCATTATGCGTTTTCATTGTTTCAAACTTAGCAGGGGTATTGAATTTGCAACTTGTAACCGGATAAACATTATAGTTATGGCTTTAACAGCAGTAAAACCCTGGATAAAACAATTAGCACAAACTGGCCTGATTTCAAAAGGCATTGTATACGTACTGCTGGGGCTGTTAGGCTTTATGGCCGCATTTGAGTTTGGTGGGAAACAAAATAGTGAAGCCAGCCAGTCGGGCGCCTTACAATTTGTAAAAGACTTACCAGTTGGTGAAGTGCTTTTATTTCTTTTAGCAGCCGGCTTGATTTGTTACGCTATATGGCGGGTGATAGAAGCTTTTTACAGCACCGATAGTAAAGAAAAGAAATGGCCTAAACGGCTGCGTTATTTGTTTAGCGGCCTGGCCTACCTGGCGCTTGCGTTTTCTGCCTTGAGGCTTGCCCTGGAAAATAAAAAAAGCGGCGGCGATCAAAACCAGGACTTTGCAGGTGAATTGCTAAACAAACCTTTTGGACAAGTATTAGTAGGCCTTGCCGCACTGGTGCTTGCTATCGTTGGCATTTATCAAATCTATTACGGCCTGTCCGAAAAATATAAAAAGCATGTGCAGGAATTATCAATTCATTCCGCTCATGCTTCTCTTTTATTTCGTTCCGGAAAAATAGGCTACGTAAGCCGTGGCCTGGTATGGCTTGTAGTTGCTTTCTTGTTTGGACGTGCTGCATTCCACTCGGCCGCATCGGAGGCAGGTGATACAAGCAAAGCCTTCCAGTTTATTGAAGGCTCCCCGCTTGGCTCCTACCTGTTAGGTGCATTAAGTTTGGGGTTGATGGCTTACGGCTTTTTTAATTTCATTCGTGCCCGCTACGACCATCTTTAGCCAATGTGGTTTAGCTTCCTCTTTGCGAACCACCCGTCATTGGCTTCTTTTGCCCACCGCTGCTTTTTGTGGCTTTGCTTGCAATAAATTTCGAACCTTGTCCACCGCTTTTCGGAGCTGCGTTTTTCTTTTTATCTGCGTCTTTACCTTTTTGATTTAATAATCCCATGATTTGAATTTTAAGTTGGCTAAGATAAGGAATTGTGTATTTTCTATTATTAAATGAGAGCGGTCAGGCAATGCTCCAGCGGCCATCACTGTCTTTGGTATAAGAAAGCCCGTTGCTCATTTGAAAAACTTCTTTACCTGTTTTACTGTCAGTAAATGATTTTTGTTCATATACCCTGATGCCGTTGTTTTCTCTTGTGAGGTAAACAACCAGGGCGTTGATGGTTGGCGATATGTCGTGTAACCATTGCTCATCGCTCTCCCTGACAAATGCCTGGCTCATAAAATTTTTATTTAAGAATTTCTGTTTAATTGTTTCTCTTCTTGCCGATTGCTTATTGCCCATTGACTTCCACCCTCTCACCTGTTTCCATTGCTTTGTAAATGGCCTGCAAAATTTTCACATCCTGCCTGCCTTCTTCACCGGAAACAGAAGTCTGTCTTCCTTCTTTAATACATAGTGCAAAATCATCCATCTGCAAAGCCTGCTGGGTCACCTGTGGAAACTTCATTTCACCTTCCGACGTTTTTCCTTTTACACCAGAATAAGGAAAAGCCGGGGAAAGTTCAAACCAGCCGCTTTCTGTTTCTACCCGAAAATTATTTTCTTTTACCGAGTACGATGACTTGCAATGGGCGATGCTGCCATCGCCCATTTCCATCTGCCATTCAATGGCCTCTTCAACAGTTTTAAATTTTTCATGATCTCTTTTTATCCCTTCCTGTGCAGTAACAGCAATCGGTTCGGAGCCGGTAACATACCGGGCCGCCTGCACGCAGTAAATTCCCACATCCATCAATGGTCCGCCGCCAGATAGCGCTTTATCTAACCGCCACCCTTCCACCTCGTTAAGGCTATGCGCTGCTTCCACCATTTTTACAGCTCCAAAAACTTTTTGCTGTCCCAGCCGCATTGCCTCTTTATTATGCGGTTCAAAATGAAGGCGGTACCCAATTGATAACATCTTGCCGGCTTCTTTACAGGCAGCTATCATGCGGTCGCAATCGTGTACAGTTATAGCCATCGGCTTTTCGCAAATCACATGTTTGCCGGCACGGGCCGCGGCTATTACGGCTTCCGCATGAAGGCTGTTAGGCAAAGCCACATATACAATATCAATTTCGGGATTGTCTTTTATCTGGTCAAAATTCCGGTAGCTATAGCAAGCATCTTCTTTGAGGTCGTATTTCTCTTTCCATACTTCCAACTTATGCGGGTTGCCGGAAACAATTCCTGCCAGGTAGCAATGCGCCGCCTTTTGCAGCGCAGGTACCAATTGCCCTTCGCTGTACATACCCAAACCTACCAGGGCCACACCTAATTTTCCATCTTTCATTCTATGTTGGTTGAATGGTTTACTATCTATAAAAATGAGGCCATTCATTTAACAATAGCACCGCACAATATATCGGGGTTGCTAAAGCGTTTTTATGGTTAGAAACGTATCTGCAAAGATGGTTTTGATAAAAGGGCTGGCGATGTGCCTTTTGCATTGAACGATGAAAGAAAAGCATTAAGCTAATTATATGAAAGAGGCATTAAACTATGTCGAAATTTGTCCTCTAAATCCTACTAAATCCATCACATAAAATGACAGACCGATTATATACAACAACCTCCGAAATTGAAAGAGCAAGAGCCCTTTGGGAGAAAGCTATATTACTTGCCGAACGTACCGAAGGCTTTTATACATCGAAGCTTTACCAGTTGCACGACGTTTATTTGGAAGTGGTATGGCATAACCATTTTAACGTGGCTATTAAAGTATGCAGCTTTACCGATACCGAGCATTTAGACCCTTATTTAAACGATATTTCCCTTGAAGGACTATTGACATAAAAGATCCATATCTATTGAAAGCTTAAGCAATCCTGGCAGGTTGCTTTTTTTATTGCCTGCTACGGCCTTTACTTTTGCACTTCATGAAAACATGGGCAGAGCACCTTTACCAGTTTTATACCTCACTTCGTCCTGAGCAAACTTTACCTACCGGCGTTCAATGGCTGTATCCGCAAAAGAGCGAAGAAGTGCTCCAGGTAGTACACCAGTTCCTTCATAAATATTTTAACGATACTAATAAACGGACATTGATGCTTGGCATCAACCCGGGCCGCTTTGGCGCCGGGGTAACAGGTGTAAACTTTACAGCCGCTAAACAACTGACAGAGGTTTGCGGTATCAACCACCCGTTCAAACAGCAGTCTGAACTTTCAGCGGAATTTATCTATGCCATGATTGAAGCGTACGGAGGGGCCGAAGGCTTTTACAGCCGCTTTTTTATCGGCTCTGTTTGTCCGCTTGGCTTTGTAAAAAGCGGGAAGAATATCAATTATTACGATGATAAAGAATTGCAGCAGGCTGTAGAGCCGTTCATCATCAAAACTATTGAAACACAGTTAACCTTTCCCGTTGACAGGAGAACCTGCCTTTGCATTGGCGGCGAAAAGAATTATAAATTCTTATCAAAGCTTAATGAAGAACACGGTTGGTTTGGCAAGATCATTCCCTTACCGCATCCCCGGTTTATCATGCAATACCGGCGTAAATACATCCCGGAGTTTATTAAAATCTATTTAGATGCTTTAGAAAAGAAATAATAGTTTTATACCTCTACAATCTTTGTTTATGATTTTTTAATTGTCCATCCGGACGCCTCTACTACTTACCAGGCAGCGATGCCAGCCACTCTTATTTCTTAATTAGAAAATCATATTCAAATGTCTCAGGTTACACGAAATAAATTTTCACGGGCTTTTTATTTATTAGGGCAGGCTTTAAAAGGTGCTCCGCAGGATTACACTAAGGGAAGCTTACGAAAGGCAATTTTTTTATTAGCCGTTCCCATGATCATTGAAATGGGAATGGAAAGCGTATTCGCTATTGTTGACCTTTTCTTTGTTGGCAAATTAGGCAAGCATGCGATCTCCACTGTTGGTTTAACCGAATCGGTTCTTACCATTATTTATTCTATCGCCGTAGGTATGAGCATGGCGGCAACGGCCACAGTTGCCCGGCGCATAGGTGAGAAAAATAAGGAAGGCGCCGCCTCTGCCGCCATGCAAAGTATATGGGTTGGTATTGCCCTGATACTTGTTTTAAGCATCGCAGGAATTGTATTTGCCGAAGACATTCTGAGGTTAATGGGCGCTGAAGCGGAAACCATTAAAATGGGCGTTCCCTATACCCGCATTATGATGGGGAGCAGTACGGTAATTATGCTCTTGTTTTTAATCAATGGCATTTTTCGTGGCGCTGGCGATGCCTCTATTGCAATGCGCAGCCTTACAATAGCCAATGTCTGTAATATTATTTTATGCCCGTTGCTGATAAACGGCTGGGGACCTGTTCCTGCTTTTGGCCTTACCGGCGCCGCTTTGGCTACTGCTATTGGCCGAAGCATCGGTGTTGTTTATCAACTCTATTATTTGTTTAATGGTAAAGGACTGGTGCAATTAACAAAGGCTTCTTTAAAAGCAGAATGGGATATTATTAAATCATTAGTAAGTATTGCATGGCCGGCAACATTCCAGTTTATCATTGCCTCCTGCAGTTGGATCTTCCTTGCGCAACTGGTAGCCGAAACAGGTCATAGTGCCGCATCTGCAGGGTATCAAACAGCTATACGTATTCTTATGTTCTTTCTGTTGCCGGCATGGGGCATCAGTAATGCTGCCGCTACCCTGGTGGGACAAAGTTTAGGAGCCAAAGAGCCTCAAAGGGCCGAACAGGCAGTTTTGCAAACGGCAAAATACAATGCCTTTTTTATGGCTGTCGTCACACTGCTTTTCCTTATTCTGGCTGATGTTATCGTGGGCTTGTTCACGCAACAGGAAGAAGTAAAAAGGTATGCCGTTACTGCCTTGCGAATCGTAAGTGCCGGCTATATTTTTTATGGTGTAGGCATGGTGTTTATTAATGCATTTAACGGTGCCGGTGATACAAAAACCCCAACCATAATTAATGTGTTTTGCTTTTGGCTTTTCCAGATACCCTTAGCTTATTTACTAGCCAAATATTTTAAGATGGGTCCAACCGGAGTTTTTATAGCGATTCCCGTCGCAGAAACGCTAATTACCATTACCGCCTATATTTTATTTAAGAAAGGGCAGTGGAAACTGGTGAAGGTTTAACCTTTTACGGAGGAGAAAAGGACGGTTGGAGGGTTTCAAGCAGGATAAGTTTATCTGCTTCCTACGGACGGGGCTTAACCACTTAAATAACCAGACCTTTCATTACCGTAAACCACCAACGTTATGTCCTTCGTAGATAATATTTATTTTGATTTTAGCTTTTGTATTTGCTGTGTAGCATTACTATTCTGAGGATCTAGTTTTAAGGATTGCTCATAATTTTTGATAGCGAGTTCAGTGTCGCCATTATCTGCGTACGTTTCACCCAGGCTATCAAAAGCATTTGCACTTGATGGGTATAAAAAAACATTCAGTTTAAATATTTCCAGGGCATCCTGTATTCTGTTTTGTTTGAGCAGCTTATATCCCCAGCCATTTATTTCGTTTTCAGTTAATTCAAAACCTGTATTGATTTTCCTTTGCTTCTTTACTTCTTGGATGGCGTTTTTATATCCTGACTTTTCTAATACAGATCTTACTAATTTAACTGATGCCGAAAGTCCAAAGCCATTTGCTTCTTTCATATCAGGGAGATAAAACCCTGCAATTTCATCAATGAATACATCCGGTGAACCTCCTGATAAATTGGTAAGAACGATAATAGAAAGAGCATCATTCGGATAAACAAAAAGAGCTGACCTTCCTCCACCGACGGGAGCTACAGCGGGGTGTTCTGTTCTTGCAATAACAGGCCAACCGGCAGCATATCCATTTAATAAGGTACTAAAGCCACCTGTTTTTCCATTGTTTAGTTTGGCAGGAGCCCATAGTGAACCCATACTGGATTTTTGTTTTAGAAGCTGGTTGTTTTGCAAAGCGATTATCCAACCTGCCATTTCTTTAGCAGTTGAACTCATGCCTGCTGCTGTTTGCAGAGAAGACGGAAAGGAGAAGAACATATTAGCGAGTTTTCCCTGCGTGTAACGATAAGGCCTGGCACTATGTGCTATTACATTTTTCTCCGCACCAAAACCAGCCTTTATGGTATTGATCATTCCGGCCTTTTGCAACTGTTCTTTTGTAATAAATTCCTGAAATGGCATTCCACTTAGTTTATCTATCATCTGTCCGAGTAGTAAATAGTTGGTTTGGTTATAACTAAATTTTTCTCCCGGTTTAAAATCAATTGGTGCAGCTATTGTCTTCTTCCATGCTTCTTCTACAGTTGCAGCTATCATAACAGATTCCTCTTCATCTACTATGTCAGGTATGCCGGATGTATGCGACAACAATTGTTGGATAGTTACCTTATTCCAACTATCCGGTAAATTAGAAAGGTATTCAGACACCGGTGAAGACAGCTTTAATTTTCCGGCTTCTGCCAGTTGCATTATTGCCACCCCGGTAAATGCTTTTGTAATTGAATTAATGGTAAACACAGTTTGGTTACTTACTGGAATGGAATCCTGCACATTGGCCAATCCATAATTTGCTGTTTTAACAATTTTTCCATCTTTAACTACAGCCAATTGCAAGCCCGGAATTTTTCTTTTTTGCATTTGAGCTTTCACAAAAACATCTATGCTATCCTGCGCATGAATAGAAGTAGTAAAAGAGAAAACGAGAATTGTTATACAGATTTTTTGAAAGTATTTATTCATAAAGTATTAGGGTACTTTTAAAAAGCATCGTTTTAAGGCTGCGAAGTACGTTAATGATTATTACTGATGAAAACTCTCTTTGATGGGTTTTTACCATTGTTTATTCTTTCAGTTCTTCAGCACCTGGCGGCCATCCAACTAGCAAATGAATTTGTCCCGCAAAGCATTTGTCCCCAACCTTTACACCTAATCTTTTCAGTTTAGCGGCGTATAAAATACCGTCATCTC
>JAQBNG010000189.1 GCA_028288675.1 Flavisolibacter sp.
CAATGCCGATGTGTGCATGTAATGAAAGATAGTGCAATGAGTCGTTTGGTAAAATGGATTGTGTAAAATTGAAAGCCAACAATAAGCCAATAAGCGTCGTGATCAATAACCATATAGCTGCGGTAAAAACAAAAACCGCATGTACGTTTTCAGCCTTGCTTTTTGAAATGCTTATCGCCAGGTTCACTAAAAAACAAATAATGGCGGCGTTAATTAAGCCGCCCCCAAGGAGTGCCGGCCAGTTAAACTGAAAATTAAAAAATGCATAAACAAGCAATGGAATTCCAACACCGGCGAATACGAAAGACAAGTATGCTAAAAGATTGCTGAACAATCTCGCTTCAATTAAAACCGGGACCAACTGATGGCTGGCGCCTAAAATGATCATGGTTCCCCAACCCAACGCCATCGTATGGGTGATGGCCAATGTATGCGGATGAAAATAATGTTGTGTAAAAGCGTTAGTAGAAAAAAACAATAAAATAGTTGCTGCTAACAAAGATAAAGCTGCATATAAATAAAATGGAAGCACCACTTTATGCGTGGTGTTTTTCACAAGGCTGGTATCGTTTGTTGGGGCTAACATCAGTCTTTAAATATCAGCAGGTGCACCTCGCCATCTTTAATTTCTTTAATGCGGTAATCAAATCCTTTTTGCGCTAATTCAGGCAACAGAAAAACCGGAATGCGTTTATGATAAACATACAAGGCGGTGTCAGTATTTAAATGATCCACCGCTTCTAAAATGGCAAGCATCGGCTGGGGCATTTCCAACTGACGTACATCAATCTTTTGGAGCTTATCCCTGAATTTTTGCAAGGTCTGTTCCCAATCGTTTGCAGCCGGCTGTGCTGCTTTTATTTCTACAGAACTTGTATTGACAGTTTTATAAAAATAGGTTTCAATAAGGTCATCGCTGATTTCGTCAACGTAAATTTCAAAGCCTTTTTTCTTCAGCATTAAGATCAATGGCATTGGCTCAAATGTGTTGATAATCTTTAAAGCCTGTCCGGGCTGAATGACTTTTACTTTCTCCATAATGATGCTCAATGGATCGCTGCCGGATGCAATCACAGACCGCACGTCCAACTCCGTTACTTGTTCTTTTGTTAGAGTAGTAATGAAATGAGGCACCAATTTCTTTTCTTCTTCAATCGCTTTTGCTTGCCTGTCAATTTCAAAACCAAGCGGTTCCAGTTTCCGGTAAAAATCATCTATGCGACATCCACCGAATTTAGCTGCCATCGTCAATGAAGTTTTACCCGCCATAACCTTACGCAGCAAAGGATTTCGCAGCTTTTCAAATTTCTTGCTGATGCTGATGATAGCTTCCAAAGCAGCCGCATTTTGCTTTAGTATCGGAGCGATTTTGGTATTGGCATTTATGATCATGGCTATTCAAAATATTGGTTATAAATATTCAAGTGGTCAGCAACCGAGGCCGTTAGTTTAGAGGCTTCTTCTTCATTGGTTGCATTTTTTAAGTCGGCAACTTGTTTAAGCAAAGGCTCCAGCCAATGATGCAATGCCTCATGATCTTCGCCCTGCATACGGCATTCCTTTATCATTTTATCAACACCTGTTTGAAACTCGTTGGAAAACGTTGCATAATCAGCAAGATGGGGAATAGCAGTTGCCATAAAACGGCTGGAAATCGCCTGCAACTCTGTGACATTCTTGTCGGTGCTTTCATCGCTGTTCCATTTTGCACCATTATTCAAAACAAGTTTTGTTTCAACTATATCATGTTGATGAGAAGTTTCAGACGGCGTTATTTCTTCTTTGTTTACGGCTGAATTACAAGCCCATAAACAGATTGCTAAGGCAAGGAAAAACACTGTTTTTTTCATAATTGATCTGATCTTAATTGAGGATAAAAAACAGGTCCCGTTCAAGGGAACACGGACCTGCTGTCTTCTTAGTTGAGCGGTTATTGTTTACCTGATTTCTTTTTCCAGCTTCAAAGCTTTTGGAAAAAGTATATTGTTTTCCAGATGAATATGCTGTTGAAGGTCTTCGTCAAGCTCAAACAATTTTTTATATAAGAACTGGTAGCTGTTGCAAGCGCCGGATGGAACTGTATAGTTGTTAGTAAGGTGCCTGATATTTTCAAGAATCACACCTGCCGCTTCATGTTCGGCTTGCATCATCTGTATGGGTTCAGTTAAGGAAGGCTGACTGTTCAATGCTTCAAAGTCGCCGGATACTTTTGCTTTCACCAATGCTTTAATAAAAGGGAACACCACTTTTTCTTCTTTCATAAAATGTGTATCCAGTTCGTTTACCAGCACTTTGTACTGCGATTCAAGGGCAAGCAATTCCGGGTGAAGAGCCCCATGCCGGGCAATTACTTTGGCCAGCACATCGGCAATAACCGGCTGCACTTCGTAGTAATAAATATGATGTTGGTTATAAATATAATCAGCTAAGAAATCAGGTTGCCAGCGGTTAAATTCGTGTCCGGTGGTGGTGATGCTTGATTGTTCGGCCTTGGCCAAATCAGCTTCAACAACAGCAAGGTTCACACCTTTATCCTGACAAACCTGCTTCAATGTTTTTTTACCGCCACAGCAAAAATCAATTCCATACTTTTTAAACACTTCTGCCTTGCGCAGATCTTTGGCGGCAATCTCGCCAATGGTTTCACCGTCCTCCGGATCATTCTTTTTTATCTGCACTTTCCACCATTGCGGGCCTTTTTCCAAATAGGTCCAGGAAAAGATATTGCCTCTTTCGGCAATCATCTGGTAATACAAAGGCTTTGGATCGTGGTCGTTTAAAATCTGGAAAGCGGCGCCTGCTTTCAGGGCATCAAAATATTTAAAGATGGTTGGATGCTTTAAGCGAGGTTCTAATAGTGTGACATTGAGGGTAAATAACTCTTTATCTTCTTCTTTTAACTGATGAGGTAGAGTATTTGTTGTTTTACTTTCTGTGTATTTTTTTATCTCAACTTTCCATACCTCGGGGCCATTTTCTACTTTATTCCATTCAAAAATTTTCCCCCGTTCTGCTTCCATTTCATAAAAAAGAGGAATGGGATCATGGTCATTGACTAATAAAAAAGATTCACCTGGCTGAAGCGCATCAAATTTTTTAAACACCGACGGATGCTTAACAGCCGGCGCCAGTTCAGAGACTAATAAGGTATCCATATAATTTATTTAAGGTTCAATTACAGGGAATAAAAGTATTAGGATACTTCTATTAGAAAGATGACATTGCTCAGTTGTTCTTTGATTTTGGACCTGAGAAGTATCATCTCTTGCAATGATGGCTATCAAGGGAGAGGGAAATACTGCCGGGTACATTTGTGAAGTAAAAGACATTGATGTCCTTTTATAACAAATCACAAAAACCGAAACATGAAAAGAAAACAGATCTGGATAATTGCCTTGATTGTTTCAGTAACGGGAACCTTAGTTTCCTGCATAGACAAAACTCCTACAAGCAAGGAGCCGCTTGACCTGCAGGAGTTAACAAAGAATCAGCAAGAAGAGCATGGAACTTTAGTTACTGCGGCTGATGTGCAATTAACCACTCCACTAAATGCAGCCTGGGTAACCGAAGGCAAGGCCATTTACGATGTGAAATGTCAAAGCTGCCATAAGCTTACCGACGAAAAATTAGTTGGTCCCGGCTGGACCGGCCTTACAAAAAGAAGAGCCCCGGAATGGATCATCAACATGATCACCAACGTTGACATTATGCTGGAAAAAGACCCGGAAGCGCAACGAATGCTGGAAGAATGCCTCGTTAGAATGCCTAACCAAAGCCTTACAAAAGATGATGCCCGTAAAGTGCTGGAATTTCAGCGAAGCAACGACGGAGAAAAATAGCTAAGAGAAAGAGAGAAAAGAGAAAGTGTTCTATTCTAAGCACCGCAACTCCAAAACTCCAAACCCAAACAAAAAACTTCAAACAACACTATATGTATATTTCCTCTAGTAAACTGTTAACAACGATAGCCGTGGCGGCGCTTGGTATAAGCAGCTTCTCAGGTTGTAAACCAAAATCTGCACAAGCCGCAGCAGGCGGTGATGCCGGAAAAGCTTATGTGGCCCCCGGCAAATACGACGAATTTTATAACATTGTTTCCGGTGGCTTTAACGGGCAAGTAGCTGTTTATGGCATACCGTCCGGACGGCTGTTTCGTATCATTCCTGTATTCTCCCAATCTACTGAAAGCGGTTATGGCTATAGCGAAGAAACGAAGCCGATGTTAAACACTTCGCATGGTTTTGTTCCCTGGGATGATCAGCATCACATTTCTTTATCACAAACAAAAGGCGAACATGATGGCCGCTGGGCTTTTGCCAATGGTAACAATACTCCACGGCTGGCACGAATAGATCTTTCTACGTTCCGCACAGCGGAAATATTGGAAATACCAAACAGTGCCGGTAACCACGCATCGCCATTTATTACCGAAAATTCTGAATACGTAGTGGCAGCAACCCGTTTCAGTGTTCCGCTTGATGATCAGAATGGCGACGTTCCTATCAATACTTATAAAGAAAATTTCAAAGGATCTATCTCCTTCGTTTCAATTAACCAGACGTCTGGTGAAATGAACATTGCTTTCCAGATCCGCACTCCGGGTGTAAACTTTGACCTGTCACGTGCCGGTAAGGGAAAGTCACACGGATGGTTCTTCTTCAGTTGCTATAATTCGGAAAAAGCCAATACACTTTTAGAGGTGAATGCTTCTGCCAGGGATAAGGATTTTATCATGGCCGTGAACTGGAAAAAAGCGGAAGAATATGTAAAAGCAGGAAAGGCGAAAAAACAAGCGGTAAGCTATGCACATAATGTGTATGATGAGAATTCGCATACTGCTACTTCTACCCTGAAAAAAGAAGTACTTGTATTGGATCCTGCAGATTGTCCCGACATGCTTTACATGATCCCTTGTCCTAAATCTCCACATGGCACCGATACTGACCCTACCGGCGAATACATTGTTGCCTCTGGTAAACTGGCAGCAACCATCCCGGTGTTTTCTTTTACAAAAATTCAGCAGGCTATTGCGGCTAAAACTTTTGATGGTGCATATGATGGTATCCCTGTAATTAAGTATGAAGCTGCTTTATACGGCGAAGTACCAAAGCCGGGTCTTGGCCCTTTGCATACCGAGTTTGATGGTAAAGGAAACGCATACACTTCCATGTTCGTATCATCTGAGATAGTAAAATGGAATATCAAAGATTTGAAAGTGCTTGACCGTGTTCCTACTTATTATTCCATTGGTCACTTATCGGTGCCCGGTGGACCAACAGCGAAGCCTCATGGAAAATATATGATCGCCTACAACAAGATCACCAAAGACCGTTACCTGCCTACAGGCCCTGAGTTGACACAAAGTGCCCAGCTATTTGACATCAGTGGTGATAAAATGAAATTGATCCTTGACTTTCCTACAACAGGTGAACCACACTATGCAGAAGCAATTCCAGCCAGCATGTTAATGAAGAAGCAAAGGAAGATCTATAAAATAGAGGAGAATACACACCCTTATGCAGCCAAAGGAGAAGGCAAGACAAAAGTAGAACGTAAAGGCAATCAGGTGCATGTTTGGATGACAGCGATCCGCTCTCACTTAACACCGGATAATATTGAAGGTGTACGAGTGGGTGACGAGGTGTATTTTCACTTAACCAACCTTGAGCAGGATTGGGATGTACCCCACGGCCTTGCCATTAAAGGTGCCAACAATGCGGAGATCCTGGTAATGCCCGGTGAAACACAAACCTTGAAATTCACCGCAGAAAGGGCTGGTATGTATCCTTTTTATTGTACCGATTTCTGTTCGGCCCTTCACCAGGAAATGCAAGGTTACCTGAGAGTATCGCCTGCAGGAAGTAATGTTGCACTTGCCTTTAGCACCGGCACCAATAAACCTGCAACTACTACAGGAGACAGTTCAAAAACCAAGACTACTAAACCATAATTATATTTCCGAAGCTGTCCGGAGTTTACAACTTTGGACAGCTTTTAAATTTTAAAAACTGTTTTATGAAAAATATTTTTATCATAGGTGTTGCTACTCTTTTAATGTGGTCATGCAATTCAGAAATAACAGCAACTGAGTCTAACACACCAACAGAAAATAAGGCAGGCGGCGGACAGTCAGCCGTGCAGGATGATGAATCGGCAAAGGATGTAGTGAAAGTAGCAGCGGGTTCAAAAGACCATACAACCTTAGTTGCTGCTGTAAAGCAGGCTGAGTTGGTAGATGTTCTTTCCAATGCTGGTCCGTTTACCGTATTTGCACCAACCAACGCGGCATTTGATAAGCTGCCTGCTGATGTACTTGATGATCTGATGAAGCCAGAGAACAAAGAAAAACTACAGGATATTTTGCAATACCATGTGTATGTAGGCAACCTGGGTATAAACCTGATGCAAGATGGCCAAACCTTAAACCAGGTAAATGGCGGCAACATTACCATCAGTAATAAAGATGGTAAAATTGTTCTTAATAATTCTGTCAACATTATTGCCACTATACCCGCCTCAAATGGCATTATTCACGTGACAGACGGCGTATTGCTGCCTCCATCAAAGTAATAGATAAGCTGGTTCAAGCGCCGATGTTCCGGGTGTTTTAAAAAGAGATGTATGAAAAAGATGAGTCTTACTTCGAGATTAGTTATAGCATTTGCTTCGTTAAGCATGACAGCGGTTTTTTTCCTGCCTGTGTGGTTTATATACCTCATTGCCCCGCAATATCCTGAAGGTTTGGAAATGAATATCTGGCTTAACAAAATCACCGGGCAGGTAGATATCATCAACGGCTTGAACCACTACATAGGGATGAAACATATTAACGCTGACATGTTTCCTGAATTTGGGTACATGAAATATATACTTGCAGGCTTCATTGCTTATGGCGTGCTTGTGGCTATTACAGGGAGCCGTAAATTATTATTTTCTCTTCTCGTGCTTACTATACTAATGGCCGGCGCTGCTTTATACGATTTTTATCAATGGGGTTACGATTACGGCCATAACCTTGATGCGAAAGCAGCAATTAAAGTTCCCGGCCTTACTTATCAGCCACCGGTGATTGGACATAAACAGTTATTAAATTTTGATGCCTATTCATATCCGGATGTTGGTGGATGGATAGTGATAGGAGCCGGTTCCCTTTTCTTTTTAATTTATTTTATGGAATGGTATCGTAACAGGAAGCGGGCAAGAACAAAAGCTTCTTATACATCGAAACAAACAATTGCTGTTGCAGCTTCTATTGTTGTACTGTTGTCGTCCTGCACCAGCGGTCCCGAACCGTTTGCTTATGGAAAAGACCTTTGCGAAGACTGTAAGATGGCGATCATGGAGCCAGGCTTCGGTGGCGAGATCATCACTAAAAAAGGACGGGTTTATAAATTTGATGATGCACATTGCTTAGCCAATTATATTAAAAAAGATAAAGTGGCGCGGGCCGATATTAAACAAACTCTTTTTATTGATTACAATAAGGAAGGGTCTTTTGCAGATGGAACAACGGCCTGGTTTGCAGTTAGTGAGCAATTAAAAAGCCCCATGAACAGCAACGCTGCTGCCTTTGCAACAAAAGAAGAGGCAGATAAAAAAGCAACAGAAACCGGCGGTGTTACAAAGAACTGGGATGCCTTACTGAAAGCTTTGTAATAAGGATGAAACAATTACTTACGATAGTATTTCTCTTTGGCTTTCAAGCGTTGTTTGCACGAACTATCACTGTTGGACCAAAGGAAACCTTCACTACGGTACGTAGCGCCATTGAAGCAGCTGCCACCGGCGATACGGTGTTGGTGAAGAGAGGCATTTACAAAGAGAGCAATATCATCTTAACCAAATCTATTTTTTTAATTGGGGAAGAAGGCGCTGTGCTGGATGGAGAAGACAAGCACGAAATTCTTACCGTAAGCGGTGAAGCTATTTTAATAAAAGGTCTCACTTTTCAAAATTCAGGTTACTCCAGCATGAACGATTATGCATCACTGAAATTGATAGATGCAAGATATATACTGGTAGAAAATAACATTTTTAAACATGCTTATTTTTCCATTCATGTGGCCAATGTAACATCCTCTGTCATTCAGAATAACAGCATTGCAGGATATACCAAAACAGAACAAACATCGGGCAATGGCATTCACTTGTGGAAGTGCGATGACATGCTGGTAAAGAACAATGATATCCAGGGGCATCGCGATGGCATCTACTTTGAATTTGTTACCAACTCTGTGATTGAAAAAAACAACAGTCACAATAACATTCGATATGGATTGCATTTTATGTTCTCTAATAACGATGGCTATATAGAGAACACCTTTAAAGATAATGGCGCCGGTGTTGCCGTGATGTATTCGCATCATGTACTCATGCACAGCAATCATTTTGAACACAATTGGGGCTCCAGCGCTTATGGAATTTTACTGAAAGAAATAAACGATGCCCAGATCTACAACAACACCTTTGATGAAAATACAATAGGTATTTTAATGGAAAGCACTAACCGTATAAACCTGGTTAGCAATACCTTTCAAAGCAACGGCTGGGCCTTACGCATACAAGCAAGCTGCAGCGACAATACAGTGGTTAGCAATAGCTTCTTCGCCAATACATTTGATGTGGCCACCAATGGCTCTTTGTCGCTCAATCTTTTTGCAAAAAATTATTGGGATAAATATGAAGGTTACGATTTAAACCGGGATGGTGTAGGTGACATAGCCTATCACCCGGTAAGCATGTACTCAATGGTAATTGAACAAAACCCAAATGCGGTTATCCTGATGCGGAGTTTTATGGTGACATTGCTGGATAAAGCGGAAAAAGCTATTCCAAGCCTTACGCCTGAAAACATGGTAGATGAATCCCCTGTAATGAAAATGATCAAGCGATGATTAAAGTAGAAAACATACAAAAAACTTTTAAAAAACTACAGGCACTAAAAGACATTAATGTGGTGTTTGAAAAAGGCCAGGTGGTCTCGTTAATTGGCCCCAATGGTTCGGGTAAAACAACCCTAATAAAAAGCATTTTAGGATTGGTAAAACCCGATAGCGGAAAGATCATTTTCAATGGCGTTTCTATAGATAAGAACATTGAATACCGCAGGCAGATCGGCTATATGCCGCAGATCGGCCGCTATCCTGATAACATGACCATCGGGCAGTTATTCGATATGATGAAGAATATGCGCAGTGCGGATACGAAGCTAGATGAAGAACTCTATCGCAGCTTTAAGCTGGATACCATGATTGATAAACCAATGAAAGGCTTATCCGGTGGTACACGGCAAAAAGTAAGTGCAGCCTTAGCGTTTCTATTTGATGCGGATGTATTGATACTGGATGAACCAACGGCCGGATTAGATCCGCTTGCTTCTGAAATTTTAAAAGAAAAGATCATTGGAGAAAAAGGAAAAGGGAAACTTATTCTTATTACCTCGCACATCTTGACCGACCTGGAAGAACTTACGACTGATGTTATGTATTTGCAGGATGGTGCTGTTGTGTTTTATAAACCCATAGCAGCTTTGTACAAATTAACCGGCGAAGAAAAACTGAGTAAAGCAATTGCCTATTTTATGCGCTATGGTATTAAGCCCATGGAGAATAGCAACCAGTTGAAAATTGCGAAATGAAGAACGTGAGACGTCAAACGGCAGACGTGAGACAGAGTTCATAAGGGAGTAAAACTCTGTACGGTTGCGTTTCTTACTTTTTATGTTTCACTAAAATAAACACATCATGCTCAAGCTATCTAAATACGTTCTTTACGACATCCTTCGCAACAAGGTTGTGCTGGCATATACAGCGTTTCTATTGGTAGTTTCCATGTCTCTTTTTCAAATGGAAGAGAACAGTAGCAAGGCCGTTTTAAGCCTGCTCAATATTGTGCTCATTGTTGTGCCGCTGGTAAGCATGGTCTTCTCTACTATTCATTGGTATAACTCCTACGAGTTTATTGAGCTGATGCTAACGCAACCGGTCAGCCGTAAAAAAGTGCTGTTGAGTGAGTTCGCCGGCATTGGTTCCTCGTTAATGACCGCTTTTTTAATTGGTGTGGGTTTGCCAGTAGTGGTTTACAATTTTAATGCAACAGGCATAGCACTTATTGTGGTAGGTTGCTTGCTTACACTGGTGTTTACAGCCATTGCGTTTTTAGCATCTATAAAATCAAAAGATAAAGCCCGTGGCATTGGTGCAGCACTTTTGTTGTGGTTTTATTTTGCCCTGATCTTTGATGGCTTGTTATTACTGGTTTTATTTTCCTTCAGCGATTATCCATTAGAGAAGATCATCCTTGCCTTATCCTCTTTCAATCCTATTGACCTCGGCCGCATTTACCTGATGTTGCAGATGGATGTAAGCGCCTTAATGGGATATACCGGCGCTGTGTACAAAGACTTTTTTGGCAGTAGTGCAGGCTTGCTTTACACACTAGGCATTATGCTGGCCTGGATCATTGTGCCGCTGCTTTTTGCTGTACGTTCTTTCAACAAAAAAGACTTGTGAAGGGTGCTGTTATAATTCCTTCTTTTCCTATCAATGCCCTTTACTGCAAAAGCCATCACCAAGCTTCCGGCTACAAAAAACAGGCTAAAGAACAATAAAACTTCTTTATAAAAAAGGAACCTAAAATTCAATACTGCCGACAATGCCTGAACTATTAAAACAGCTTCAGTAGTAAAGAAAGAGGCCAGGAAAAGCATAGTGCCTTTCTTCATCAATTTTTTATTTTCCACCTCACGCAATACACTTGCAAAAACAAAACAACTTACAAATCCAAGCAATACTAAATGCAGATATGCAATCAAGAAATTGCGGCCTTCATAGGCCATAGATGCAACGAGGGGAAAAGCGCTTGCAGCCTGGAATATTAGCTTTAACGCAAACCCGGAAAGCGACAGTTTCAATAAAAAATTTAGTTGAGCTTTCTTACTTGAAATATCTTTCAATAAATAAAATAGTCCCGCTAACTGAAGTAATGCTGCAGCGCCACCTACAAAATTAAAAATCGCAGAAGGCTGGTGCCATAAAACAGAAAGGGCATAAGCAGGAATACAAACCAGATTAAAAATGGCGAATACCTTTCCACCATTTTGGTCCAGGTTTCTTTCTTCTAACCAACGGTACAACAATGCTAAAATCGTGAACGTAAAAAAGCCATTGTATTGAAAATGGAGATAGAAATAAATGAGGTCAAAATAAAGCGGAGTGCCTTGTTCTCCCATAACGATCAGCGGCACAGTTGCAAACGGGCCAATAGCAGATAAAGTGCAATAGATCAATCCCCATTTTAGTAAACGGTGCGACGTTTTTAAAACAATTCCCTTCAGTGCTTTCCAGATAACAAGGGCTAAATAAAAAGAAGTTGCGATAGATAAAGTGGAAAAGCTTACACTAATGCCTTTATATCCCTGCAAGGGAAAACTAACCAACATTCCATACGCTGACATCAAAACAAGAAGAGCAATATTTCGCCAATGATGGAAAGCGATCTTCTGTCTTAATTCCGGAAAGCCCTTCATTACTAACGCCATCAGCGCCGGCAATACCCAGCCACCAAATGCAAAATGTGAGTGTCCATGCAAAACATTTTTGTAAACCAAAGGAAAGGAAGAAAGCAATGGAAGACTACGCATCAACACACCCAGTAAAGCCACAATAAGCAAGTTGAAAAAAGCTAGCCGGGTGAGTATATATTGAATGGCTGCCTTTGAAGGACACCCTGATTTTCGCATCAATGTAGTTGCCGGCTGCATGTGCAAAACTGCTAAAATCGCCATACAATATTGAATTCAGGCATCAAGGCGCAGCATGATAAAAGTCATACCAGCAACTGAGCATTATGAACAGGCCAATTCATTTTATAAGAGACATTTGTGTCCTCGAATGAAATTTTTCGTTGTACCGATATTGATTTTTTTAATAGCCACACAGGCCTTCAGCAAATGGGTAGTGTTGCTGGAGTACAACATGAACAAAGACTATTTTGCCAAAGTGCTTTGCGAGAATAAAGCAAAGCCGCAATTAAAATGCGGCGGCAAATGCGCGGTGATGAAAAAGATGGCAGAGGAGGAAAAGCAAAATTCATCAACTAATCAAAATGGTCCTGCGAAATTAAAATTTGCCGAAATATTGTTTGCGTTTGAATCATCGGAAATTATATTTCAGCCCACAGTAGGTACACAACGTTCTTACCCGGCAAAGGATAAAGCCTGGATGCTTTTCGATCCGCTTTGCTCCGTCTTTCGCCCACCCTTGCTGTTAAGATGATTCTTTACTTACTCTTCTTATCGTCTTAACTAATTAGCATGAAAAAAATCATAGCCTTACTGTTATCTGCAGTGCTGTTCCTGAGTGCGGCTGCCTGCGATATATGTGGTGGCGGTCTAAACAACCTCAACCCTTACCTGTTTCCGCATCTTTCCAAATCTTACCTGGGTGTGTCTTACTTCCATAATCATTACCGCTTAAATGAGGATGGGCAGATTACCAATCAATACAATAACGCCTTTGTTTTTTCGGGTCAATATACCTTTTCTAACAAAGTGCAGGTGGTGGCGCTGGTGCCTTTCCAGTTCAACACAATGACTTCAGAAAATATAAAGGCAAGCACGCAGGGCATAGGTGATGTTACTGTTTTAGCCAATTATACAGTACTTACTAAAATGCTATTCAAAACAAGCCACGCTTTTAGTGTTGGGGCTGGGTTAAAGCTCCCAAGCGGCGAATACAACAAAGTTAAAAATGACCCTTTAAATGATCAGAATTTTCAGTTAGGCAGCGGTAGTCTTGATTATCTTTTGAATGCTTCCTGCCGCTTTGGTTTTGGAAATTTTATCCTGAGCACTTTGGGCGCTTACAAGTACACTACAAGTAACAAAGATGGCTATCGTTATGGCGACGTGCTAACAACCGGTGCCACGGCAGTTTACCAGGTGAAGGCCGGGCAGTTTTCTTTAGCCCCTTATCTGCAGGCAGTACATGAAACCCATTATCGCGATGCGGCGCAGCATGTTTTGCAAAATCATTCCGGTGGAGATGTACTTTATACCGGCGCAGGGCTGGATATTTCTGCAAAAAGAATAACCATAGGAATGAATTACCAGGTAGCGGCTAATCAAAACCTGGTACAGGGCGAATTGCAGGCAAAGCCACGACTCTCTGCCCGGCTGTCATTTTCACTTTAATCATTTTCCTAAAAAAATTGTATGAAAAAAATATTCTTTATTAGCAGTTCTTTTATTACACTTATAGCCCTTTCCTGTACCAAGCATGCAAACGATTTGGAAGAAACAATGCCCCGGGCAACTATTCAAATTCTCAGCCCGCTTGCCGGAGCTGTATATAATAGTGGCGACAGTGTAAATATAAAAGCGGTAGCTATCTCCACTGCATCTATACATGGCTACGATCTGATCATCAGGAGAGCGAATGACACAGCTCAACTTTATTTCAATCACGTGCATGAGCATAACGACACACTGCAGATTGACACCAGGTGGAAAGCAGCAATATCTAATGTTTCCCTTGAAGCAGAGATCGTTCTTTATTTAGACCATGATGGACATACCGGCATGAAAAAAACAAATTTTAAGGTGAAATAAATAGTTTCAACATAAAAATCAGAAAGCTGCTCCGGCAGCTTTTTTTATGACATGATTAAAATCAGTTTTCTACCTATGACTCATCATGGTTTGCTGCAAGGCTGAAAAATACATTTGCCTCTTCAAACAAAACGATTATGGAACCTAGGCACAATCAGGAGGCAGCCCTTACCGAAGAACAAAAGTTCGACCAGGCCTTCAAGCCCAAAGGAGCTATTGCATTTTTTATCCTCATGGTTATTCTTGGAATGATCATTTGGTACGGCATCTATTTCTTAATGCTTCAACGGGCCTAAAAACTGACGTATGATCATAGATAAATTTGAAAAGAAAGTCATCCTCATCACCGGTGCTGTGTTGTCGCTATTTATTTTCTCCATGCTATACGGAAGAAGCAAATACAATGACTTGCCTGAATGTCTTCCTTTTGACAAGGCTTACACCGAACCTAAGATCACTAAGCTGGATGATAAAACTTACCAGGTATATGTGGTGGCTTCTATGTGGCAGTTTCAGCCATCGCAAATCTATATCCCTGTTGGCAGCGAGGTTGATTTTTTTGTCTCTTCAAAAGATGTTGTACATGGTTTCAACATACATGAAAAGAATGTAAACCTCATGGCGGTGTATGGCAACATCAACAAACAAACCGTAAAGTTTGATGAGCCCGGCGTGTATAAAATTACCTGTCACGAATACTGTGGTGTGGGACATCAGAATATGCAGGCGGAAGTGATTGTGAATGATCCCGCGGCAAAGTAAATAGCCTCCGCCTGTCCCCTAAAGGGGAGAGTTAGGTCAATCAACTTTACAAATCGCAATTAGTTCTTTACAAAGAAGGTTTTTATGTACCAAGCAACATGGCTACTATTAAACTTTCGTTGCGTCGCACTCTTGTACTGCAACAATTCTATTGAACACAGATCTTAAAAACTTCCAACATAAATCAATGACCACACAAACAACAGAAAGGAGAACGCATCGTTTCCCGGCCTTAGGCCTGGAACAAGGAGGCATGCAAATCTCAAGATCTCTAAAACGTTTAATTTACTGGGAACTTGGAATTCCTCTTGCCTTGTTGTCAATTGGTATCTATCATGGTCTGATGCAGGTAATTTACCGGGCAGGCGTTTTACAACAACCTGCTTTCGCCAAGCTTGATTATTACCAGGGATTAACACTGCATGGTGTCATCAATGCCATTGTACTGACCACTTTTTTCGCTGTTGCGTTTGGTCATGCCACCATAACTTTTTACCTAAAGAGGGAGATCAACAAAACTTTAGGATGGATCTCTTTTTGGCTGATGACCGTCGGTACTGCGATGGCTGCGTGGGCGATGTTAGCTGGCAAAGCTTCTGTGCTCTATACATTTTATCCGCCGTTAAAAGGCCACCCACTATTTTATTTGGGTACCGCTTTATTAATCGTAGGCTCATGGATACCGTTATATGATTGGGCAAGGCTTTACCGCCAGTGGAAAAGAGAAAATCCAACTACAAAAACACCATTAGCCGTATTGGGAACGTTGGTTAATTTCATTATTTGGTTTGTGTGTACGTTAGCTGTTGCTTACGAAGTTTTAGTGTTGATCTTACCCTGGGCTTTAGGCTGGACGCCAACTATAAATGTTACACTGGCACGCACTTTATTTTGGTTCTTTGGGCATGCCCTTGTTTACTTCTGGCTGTTGCCTGCTTATGTTATGTACTATAATTTCTTACCCAAATTAGCCGGTGGCAAATTGTTTTCCGATACTGCAGGACGTATAGCTCTATTTGGGTTTTTATTATTCTCTGTACCCGTTGGCGTGCATCACCAGTTTGCTGACCCTTCCATCACCAAAGGGGTAAAACTCTTTCAAGGCATTCTGACTTTTGGTGTTGCTATTCCAAGCTTTATCACTGCATTTACCATTGCCGCATCGCTTGAATATGCAGGCAGGAAACGTGGCGCAAAAAGCTTACTGGGCTTCTTTGCCAAGCTACCATATTTAGATCCTAAACGATTCTTATTTGCTTACCTGATATGCGGCTTGTTCATCTTTATTTTCGGGGGCTTAACGGGCATTGTAAACTCCTCCAGTGTACTAAATAATACTATTCACAATACAGCATGGCTGCCCGGCCATTTTCACATGACCGTTGCCGGACCTGTGTTTCTTGCCATCATTGGCATGAGCCTATACATGTATTCAAAAACAGCGGGTAAGAAAATATTTATGCCCCGGGTTACTGTCATTATTCCTTACCTGTGGACAATCGGTATCCTGATCTTCTCCACCGGTCTATCATGGGGCGGATTGATTGGCGAGCCGCGCCGTACCAATTTAGGTATGACCTACCTGAACCCTAAACATGCATTGTACACACCGGAATGGGTGCCCACCACTATGCTGGGTTTATTAGGGGGTATCATTATGTTTATTGCTGCCACTTTATTTCTGGTAGTGTTCTTTGGAACCATGGCTAAAAAGCGCACAGAAGAAGCCGTGCTTGAATTGCCGGTGAGTGAATCTATCCATGACGAAAAGCGTATTCCGTTGCTTGATTCATTCAAACCATGGCTGGTGACAATGGCGGTTATACTTGTTGTTGCTTATGTACCTGCTTTTATTGATGCCACTAGAAATCCAGGACCTGGTGCACCAAGGTTCACACCTGACAATCCTATGCCGGTGCAGGAAGTCCCGGCACCAACATCAAACGTTATCAAAGGAGATAAAACAACATCCTATAATAAAACCAGATGACGAAGTATCACGTATGGCTATTTGTAGCCGCCGTAGTAATCTTCCCGGTAACGGTGTTTGCCGTGGTAAAATGGTTTGAAAATACCTACACTGCCTTGCCTGTAATGGGCGGTGAAAGCCACAAAATAGCAGGCTTTAATTTGCTTAACCAACACGGTGGCACAACGTCGCTAAAGGAATGGCATAATAAGATTGTTGTTGCTGACTTTTTCTTTACGCATTGCCCTGTTGTTTGTCCAAAGATGACACGCAGTTTAAAAAATGTACAGGGGTTATATGCAGGTGATAAGGAGTTGCTGCTTACTTCCTTTAGCGTTGATCCAGAAAGAGATTCCGTAGGCCAATTAAAAGAGTATGCAGCCAGGATGGCCATCAGGGACAACTGGCTATTACTTACCGGAAGTAAAAAAGAAATTTATAAGCTGGCCCGCAACAGTTTTTTGATTACTGCAACTGATGGCGATGGCGGTCCGCAGGATTTTATTCATAGCGAATTATTGGTTTTGATTGATAAGCAAAAACGCATCCGCGGTTACTATAATGGAACGCTTCCATCAGAAGTTGACAACCTGGTCCGCGACATCTCCCGGTTAAAAAAAGAAAAATAAATCGCTGACGAAAATCATAGACGGTACTGCCGCAAGTAAGCCTTTGTGTCTTTTGCAAAGAACAATTTTGTGCGAGCAAGAAAAAATCAAAACAACATGAAGTATAAAATCATATTTCTTCTTTTCTCTCTGTGGCTTTCTGCATCAATTATTGCTGCCCCTCCGTTAGATGAAGGCAAAAGTATTTTTGCTGCACGATGTGCTGCCTGTCATAACATTAATAAAAATCTTACCGGGCCTGCCCTGGCAGGAGTAGATCAAAGAAGGTCTATAGACTGGATCATCAGTTTTGTACAATCATCGCAAACGATGGTGAAGTCCGGCAATAAAGATGCAGTTGCGCTCTTTCATAAGTTTAATAACATTCCAATGCCTGACCATGCTGATTTAAGTGATGCACAAATAAAAAACATTGTGGAGTATATTAAAATCGAAGCCAAACCGGTTGAAGAAGAAAAAGCTCCTTTTGCAACACCCTCAAAACTTCGTCCTAACTATAATCTTCCTACGTTGCACAGCTATAGTTTCTTTATTGCATTTTTTACATTAGTAGCTTTGTTAATTGCCGTACTCCTGTTTGCAGTGCGGGTAAAGGAATACGAAAGAAAGATGGCAGGAAGCGAGTAACTCGTTTGTTGATTTCTGGATTAATCACTGCCTGCTTCTGCAGGCAGTTCTTTGTTATGGGTTCAATTGTATGAGGAGGGTTTATGCGCCTTAAGATGCGGAAGTTCTCCTCTTATCATTTAGCAAGTGGCTCCGCTCTGGCAGGAGCGGCATGTTTATAGAAAAGCAAAATATGAAAGGCTCTCAGCTCCTTAGCTGCTGCGTGTTCGGTGCTATAGAACACGAGGCTGCAATGAAGCCTTGTGTCTTATAGTTTATGATGTCTTTATAAACACGAAGGTCCTGCCGGAGCTAACAATAATTAGGCTGACTGATAGCCATCATACAAGTGAATACACAACCTTCAATTTTGTTGTGGCCATGATCAGAATAAAAATAAAAAGCACTGTAAGATGACAGTGTTTTTTGTAGCCGTTTCGCAAGCAAAAACAGTTAAACAGCAAAGGCCGGAGAAAAGTGATTTTTTTCGCATTTCCCGCTTTTCTCCTCTATCAATATTCTAAACACAATTCCTCCAATACTGTTTAAGTTTTCCGGAATAAAGGGCCAGGTTCCACCCAAATGTGTAGTGTCACTGGAGAGTATCGGAAGGTGGCGTGCTATAAGAGCTTTTAATGCAGCATTTCTTTCTTCCTCCTTTGTTATTTCTTGGTATTCGCCCCAAACAATCACGCTTTTCCAATTGCCCATGTTGTTCCTGTCATCCACCTGGAAACAAACCCGCGGGTTTTTTCTCAGTGCAGTAATCTTCGTTCCTTCTGTTGTATGAATATATATATCCCCATCAGCATACGCATAGCTAATTGGAATTACATACGTTTTTTCATCTGCGTGGCAGCCAAGGTGGCCCATGATCCGCTCTTTCAACACGGATTCAATTTCCTGTTCGTTTAAAGTTTCAATCATGATTGCTTTTTTTAAAATGAATAATCCGGGCACCTCTTGGAGAGGTATTATTCTTCCAAAGATTGGTCTTGTTGGTATAGTAGACAATGACGTGGATCAGGCTCTTACTTGAGAGTTCTCATTTTAAGATCGATATCGTTGGGATAGGTGTACTCAGTTTCGCCATTATTAGCTCAATTGAGTAGGAGACCTACGAGGTATCGTAGATTCTTAAAAGGGCAGGAAGGATAGAGCACTGGATAACTTCAAAAAGTCGAAAGACAAATAGTAATAACCTATCACGTTTTATAGCTGCTAATCAAGCTTAAAAAATTGTGTAAGCATTATTAAATCTTGTAATAGCTGATTCGACTCTTGTCCGCTAAGCTCCAAAGTTGTTATCGTTAGTGATAACAAAAACTTCAAATGAGTAAAGAGGCTTCTATGATCGTTTTAAATCCACATAACTAATACCTATTACATAATTTGACGAAACAGGATAAAACAATAAAGCCTCAAATCTAAAAACTTTTTATAATATTTGAAGACGCACAAATTCAATTTATAAATCAACTGCTATCATTGTTAAGGCACATAATCCATATTATTATTAAGTGTTTATAAGTATGGCATTTTTTATGAGCTTTAGGAAACCGGCAAACGCAACTTAGCTACCTTTAGTTATTAATTGAAGGGGTATTCCTTTTAGGATATGAAGACTGTAGAAAATTTTGATGAGGCGGCATTAATAAAGCGTTTGAAAGAAGATGATCGGGATGCCTTCGTACAATTGTATAATCACTATCATCACCCGCTTTATATCTTTATCCTACGGTTTGTAAAAATTCCCGGCACTGCTGAAGACATTTTACAGGATGTCTTTCTTAAAATATGGGAAATTCGCAGCCGCGTTAATCCTGAACTTTCTCTTAACGCCTACTTGTATCGCATCAGCCGTAATGCTGTTTTCAAGCTATTGAAAAAGACTGCCACCGATGATGACATGCGTTCTGAACTAATGCAGCAATTGGATAGCGATACTGAAGCGCCGCATATAAAACTTCAATGGAAACAATATAATAATATCCTTCAGCAAGCTATAAACCACCTGCCACCGCAAAGGCAAAAGGTATTTAAATTATGCAGGGAAGAGGGTAAAACCTATGACCAAGCCGCAACTGAATTGGGCATCTCCAAAAACACCATTAAAGAACACATGGTTTCTGCCATGAAATCCATCAAAGAATACGTTCATCTCCACGGCGATATTTCGCTTTGCCTCCTTTTTTTAGTGCTTGAAAAAAATATTTCCTGACCGACCCACCCTCTTTTTCTTTTTCGGGATATTATAATGACTGCCTAACGATTTCTAAACACGCTTTATGAGTAAGGAAGAACTGTTTTATAAAGAGCTGCTTTCAAAATACCTGGATAATACCTGCACACCTTCAGAGGCAGATGGACTGTTTTCTTACCTTGAAAAAAATAGTTCAAATAAGGTACTGCTACAATCTCTGAACGAAGAATATAAAAATTTATCAACCGGTTTACAAGCAAGAGGCGATTATAGCAACCGAGTACTTTCTTCTTTACTAAAAAGCATTGATACCGCTCCTGTAGTACAAATGCAGAGGAGAAGATGGCCCCATATGGTAGCTGCTGCCGCTATCATTTTTGTAGTAGGCATAAGTAGCTATTTTTTATTTAAACCTGCATCATCACCAGGTAAACTGGTAGCAATACAGAAAGACAACAGTCAAAGATTTAAAAACGACATTAAGCCCGGCGGTGATAAAGCGATACTTGTTTTAGCCAACGGCCAGTCTATTGTTTTAGATAGTGCCGGCAATGGAATGGTAAGCCAGCAAGGGAGCACAAAAATTTTAAAATTAAACAACGGACAGTTATCGTATACAACAGGAGACACACCTAATTCCGGTGCTGCTGAAATTCTTTACAATAGCATTGTTACTCCCCACGGAGGGCAATACCAGGTTACCCTACCGGATGGTACAATGGTATGGCTAAATGCTTCTTCTTCACTACGTTTCCCTACAGCATTTATTGGAAAAGAAAGAAAAGTGGAAATAACCGGCGAAGCTTATTTCGAAGTGGCGAAAAATACGGCGATGCCCTTTATCGTAATAATAAATAAAGGAGCCGCAGTGGAAGTACTGGGAACGCATTTCAACGTCATGGCTTACGGCGATGAAAAAACGATTAAAACAACTTTATTAGAAGGCGCTATCAACTTGAAAAATGAAGGTGTGGTGCAGCGGTTAAAACCCGGACAGCAAGCGCAGATAACGCAGGGGAAGATGAATGTTATCAATGATGTGGATGTAGAACGAGCAATTGCATGGAAAAATGGTTTGTTTGATTTTAATGATGATGCGGTGCCCGATATTATGCGCCAGCTATCCCGTTGGTATGATATAGATGTGGAGTACGAAGGCAAGGTTCCCGATGGCCATTATGTAGGTTCCGTTCGCCGCAAATCAAATATTTCGGCCGTGGTAAAGATGCTGGAATTAGCCGGAGACATACGTTTTGAGCTACAAGGCAAAAAATTAATTGTAAAAAGTTCAGTAAAATAAATCGTGCGCTTTAGTAAAGTGATGGCTGAAAAAACCGCCCCGGCTGGTACCCGGAGCGGAACTAAGTTCAGAGCATCTAACAAAAAACAGAGACTGACAGATACATCTAAACATTTCAAATTTATGCAAATTGCTATGAACCGTCCCGCCCTCTTTGGGACACAACTACTCAGAGTTATGAAATTAACTGCTGTATTAATGATTGCCGCCTGCCTGCATGTTTCCGCAAAAAGTTATTCGCAAAGAGTAACACTTGACATGCAAAATGTAACACTTGATAAAGTGTTCAAAGAAATAAAAAAGCAAAGCGGGTATTTATTTTTATACAAAACCGAAGAGCTAAAAAAAGTGGGCAAGGTGAATGTACGTGTGCAAAACGCAACCATAGATGAAGTGGTGGCACAAGCGCTTATTTCCACCCAATTCAGTTTTAAAATTGTTGACAACACGATTATCCTGGAGGCTAAAACAGCTTCTGAAAAACCAGTTGTTATTACGGAAAGGGTTTCATTTATTGATGTCACCGGTACGGTGACCGATGATAAAGGCGGTCCATTATTCGGAGCCTCAATTACTATAAAGGGAACCAAGCGAGGTACACTCACCGATGCGAATGGAAACTTCAAAATCAATGTAACTTCTGCTGATAATGTTTTGGTGGTTTCCAATACCGGTTTTGAACCAAAAGAAGTGACCATCAACACTTCCACATCAAATCTTATAATAGTATTAAAGACCGCAGAACTTAGATTGGAAGATGTGGTTGTAGTGGGTTATGGTTCGCAAAAAAGGGCTACGGTTACTGGTGCACTTAGTACTATTTCGTCTAAAGAAATTTTGAAATCTCCTACATCAAATGTTACCAATAGTCTTGTGGGGCGGCTTACCGGTTTATCAGCCGTACAACGCAGTGGCCAGCCTGGTAATAATGAAGCGCTGATAAGTATCCGTGGTTCTGCTACCTATAATAATAACGCCGCTATTGTTATTGTTGATGGTGTAGAACGTGCGGGCTTTGGCGATATTGATGCTAATGAAATAGAATCTATCACCGTATTGAAAGATGCTGCATCAACTGCGGTATTCGGTATCAAAGGAGCCAATGGTGTTATTGTGGTTACCACTAAAACCGGGAGGGAAGGAAGGCCAAGAATCAGCTACACCGGCAACCTAAGCTTTCAAAGTTATACGGGCATTCCAAAAGCTGTGGATGCTTATACCAATGCGTTGCTTATTAATGAAGCCAACCGCAACGATGGTTTAGCCGAAACATGGGCGCCTGACGAACTGCAAAAATTTAAAGATGGTTCGGATCCGCTGGGTTATCCGGATGTTGACTGGTTCAATTATCTCACCCGAAAAGTATATCCGCAAACACAGCATAACATTAATGTAAGTGGTGGAACCAAGGTTGTAAAATACTTTGCCTCAATTGGCTATTTATTCGAAGACGGCATTTTCAAACAGTTCGAATCACCATACGGTTTTAGTTCTACGCCGTCGTTTGCCCGGTATAACTTTCGCTCAAACCTTGATTTTAATTTAAGTAAAAATCTACAGGTAGGCGTAAGGCTTGGGGGCAAGCTTGGGCAACGTTACCAGCCAGCAGGACTACAATCGGCTTCTAATTCTTTTTCCTATGATAATATAGAAGCGATGATCTCAAGAATTTTACAAACACCTTCATTTGCCTATCCAATCACTTTGCCTGATGGACGCATTGCGCAAAACCCGAATGTCGGTACCAATATATGGAACCCCTTAGCTGTAATTACAAGATGGGGCACAAGGGAAGATGATAATAACACATTGGAAAGCACTTTTAATGTTAATTACAAATTAGACGGTATTACAAAAGGTTTATCCTTTAAAGGTGTGTTTGGTTACGACTCTTATTTTTCAAGCACTACACGCCGCAACGCTGTTTGGGCCGCCTATGTTATTGACCGTAAAACAAAGGCTGTCACCTTATCTCCGGACAGGCCACGTGATGAGCCGTTAAGTGGATTAATAACAAATTTTAGCGGGCTTATAAATTCAAATCTTCAAACAGGGTTTAACTATGAAAGGACTTTTAATAAGCATGCTGTAACCGGGTTGGTGCTTTTTAATCGTCAGTTAATTCGTGAGCAAGGCTCAGGGTTGAATGCGCCTCCGCGGGCTTCCCAGGGTTTAGTAGGAAGGGTAGCCTACAATTATAATCAAAAGTATTTTGCAGAATTTAATGCGGCATATAATGGTTCCGAGCAATTTGCCAAAGGAAAGCAGTATGGTTTTTTCCCGGCAGTTTCCGCTGGGTGGACCATTAGCAGGGAATCGTTTATGGAAGATCTTACATGGATCTCGAATTTAAAAATCAGGGGATCTTATGGCCTGGTTGGAAATGACAGGCTGAACACCCGTTTCTTATTCCTGAATAATTTCTCTGTAATAACCGGAGGTATTTTAACTGATCCTGTTTATTCCCGCCCCGGTACAGGCGTGCAGTTTGGCCTTCCTACTTCACTTGTAAACTACCAGGTTGTAGTACCTACGTCTTTTGGCAATCCCGATGTTACCTGGGAAACCGGAACTAAAAGAAATATCGGGTTAGAGGCTAGCTTCTTCAATAAAAAGCTTTCCATAATTGCCGATTTGTTTGATGAAAAGCGGGTAGATATTCTTACTAATCGTGCATCAGGTTTATTGACCTACGGGCAAGCTTATCCGGCCTTGAATATTGGCCAGGTTTATAATAAAGGTTATGAATTGGAAGTAAGTTATCATGGTATTGCAGGTAAGTTCAATTATGGTTTAACAAGCCAGCTATCGTTTTCCCGTAATAAAATTTTAACCCGTGACGAGCCACCTGGAACACCTGAGTACAAAAAGCAGGAAGGCAAACCGGTAGGCCAGTTTTTTGGCTATTTGACAGATGGTTTTTATTCATCGGCAGCTGATATTTTACAGTCACCTGTAAACACTTTAGGCGCCGCTATCCCCGGTGATTTAAAGTATAAAGATTACAACGGTGATGGTAAAATTGATGCGGATGATATTGTACCCATCGGCTACTCAAGAACGCCGGAATATATTTATAGTCTTTCTCCAAATTTTTCATATAAAGGCGTTTCATTATCAATCCTGTTTCAAGGTGTTGCCAATGTTAGCTCTGATGTTATTTTATCGGAACAGAATAACGGCCAGCAGATATATGAATTTCAAACAGACAGGTGGACACCAGATAAAGGTGCCAATGCTACCTGGCCAGCCCTGCATTCAAGGGGTAATGCTTATATCAGTTACCGCCTGAATGATTTCATTTTACAGGATGCCTCTTATCTCAAACTAAGAAACGTAGAACTTTCCTGGAACCTGCCGCAACAGTGGGTTCAAGGTCTGAAAATGTCTGGCTTGAGGGTTTATGTTTCCGGGCAAAATTTAGCTACCTGGACCAAGTTTAAAATGTACATCGATCCGGAAAACATCAATCTATCCAACACGGATTTTTCCAAGCAATCAATTTATCCAACACCACGCATTATCAATTTTGGTGTAAATGTTCAACTGTAAAAAATTTAACGATGAAAGCTATCTATAAAACAGCATTTCTATTCATGGTTGCAGCAGCAGTATCAGCCTGTAACAAAGATTATCTCGACAGGGCTCCAAGTGTAAATCTTTCCGAACAGAATATTTTTTCCAATCCCGTTCTGGCGGCACAATATGCCGACAATGCATACAACCATTTAATTGATGAATATGCCCGTTTTAATGCGCATCGTGGCATTACCGGGCAAGCATCCGATGAAGCCGTATCAGGTAATGGAGAGGTTTCCATTCGTACGTTAACCAACGGAACATACCATGATCATTATGAGAGAGGGGGCGCTTCTTTAAATGATATAGGCGATGTGTGGGCCCGGTCTTACGCAGGAATTCGGGTAGCCAACCAAATGCTTGCTAAAATTGCTGATGTTCCATGGACCACTGCTCAATCACCGGCCCGTATCAAAGGGGAGATGCTTTTCATCCGTGCTTTTTTATATTTTGAATTAATAAAGCGCTTTGGTGGTGTACCTATTGTAGATAAAGTATATGGTGCAAACGATGATATTGATATCCCACGTAACACGTATGAAGAATGCCTGAACTTCATTATAAAAGATTTGAAAGAAGCTGATGGTTTATTGCCGTCAACGTATGATAATTCAAATAATGGAAGGGCAACTTCCGGTGCTTCAAAAACTTTGCGTTCCCGTGTACTTCTATTTGCAGCCAGCAAATTAAATAATGAGAGGAACGACCTGGAAAAATGGAAACTTGCTGCTGCTGCTGCAAAAGAAGTAATGGATATGAACCTGTATTCATTACAGGCCACTTATGCCGATATTTTGAACGTGGCTTCTTCCACTGAATATATCATGATAAAAGTGAGAGGTCCACGAATCATTGATGGTTTTCTTCTCGACTTTGCTATGTCGCCTGGTTCAGGCGGTGCACAAGGACAATTAAATCCAACGCAAAACCATGTGGATCTATATGAAATGAAGACCACGGGAAAAGCGATTACTGATCCAACATCAGGATATAATCCACAAGCGCCTTATGCCAACCGTGATCCTCGTTTAGCAGCTAATATTTTATACAACGATGCACCCTGGCAAGGACTTAAAATGGAAATGTGGAGTGGTGGAAAAGATTACTTGTCTGGTAATGTTACTTACACCGCTACCCGTTATTATTCCCGCAAACTTTGGCCGGAACCGTACAAGAGAATTGGTGGCGGTACGGCCTTATTAAACTTTGTATTCTTTCGCTATGCAGAAGTTTTGCTGAATTATGCCGAAGCGCAAAACGAAGCTGTTGGGCCGGATGCATCTGTGTATGCTGCCATCAATCAAATAAGAGCAAGAACAAGTGTGGCGATGCCAGCCTTGCCAGCCGGATTATCGCAACAACAAATGAGAGATCGTATAAGAAATGAACGTGCAGTGGAACTAGCGTTTGAAGACTTCAGGTGGTACGATATCATGCGCTGGAAAGCAGGTCCGCAGATAGTTGCACAGCCGATGTACGGTATGGACGTGATTAAAAATGCGAACGGCTCCTTTACTTATAACAAAGTATTGTTGCCGGCCAACATGCAAAAGGTTTACCTCGACTACATGCACCGTTACCCGATACCTCGTACTGAAATTTATAAAAGTAAAGGCATTTTAAAGCAGAACGAAGGCTGGTAAGAGGTTACATCGCATTACTACAAATTAAATAAACGAGCTATAATGAGAACGCTTACAACAATTTTATTCTTCACTTTTTTTAGTTGCCTGTGCAGCATAAGTATGGCGCAAACGCCGGGCACACCCGTTACCGCAATGGGAAAAGTGGTTGACAATAACAAGGCTCCTGTTGCAGGAGTTTCTATTCTTATCCAAGAAAAAACATCAGGCAATATTACCGGAACAGATGGAATGTTTTCCGTTCCTTGTACTTCCAATGATATACTTATTTTTAAGAAACCGGGTTACAACACCATTCAAAAAGTAGCAACGGAGTTAACAGGTGGTGAAGTGCAAATGACCATAGCCTTAATTGATGCAGGCGACGATGATGATGTATATATACCATTTGGCAAAAGAAAGAAACGATCACTGACAGCTTCCATCAGTTCTATAAAAGGCAGCGAGTTGCCGCAACTGCCTTTATCTACTTTAAATAATGTTTTATCGGGCCGTTTGCCGGGTCTTTATGTAAAGCAAACCGGTACCCGTCCGGGTACAGATGACGCCACTTTTCTTATACGTGGAAGATCATCTTACAACAGCAACCAGGAGCCGTTGATATTGGTAGATGGAGTAGCCCGGGATTTCATTAACATGGACCTGAATGAGATTGAAAGCATTTCTGTTTTGAAAGATGCGCCTTCTTTATCATGGTATGGTATGAATGGTGCCAATGGGGTTTTAAATGTGGTTACAAAAAGAGGCAGCCCTTCTGCTACAAAAGTTACGCTGGATGTACAAGGCGGCGTACAGGTTCCAATGAATAAAACACGTCCTGTTGATGCATACAATTATGCAACCCTGTACAATCAGTCGTTAAAAAATGATGGCGCCTCACCACGCTACGACCAAACGGCTTTGGATGCTTATCAGTCAGGCTCGGATGCGTACAAGTATCCAAACAATAATCTCGTTGACCAGTTTTTAAAGAAGGCAGCACCTGTTCAGCGTTATGTGGCTACTGTAAGCGGAGGTAATGCGTTTGCCCGTTATTTTACCTTGCTAAGTTTTTATAACCAGGATGGTTTGTATAAAGGTGCAAGCAATCCTAAGTACAATGCCAATACTAATTATACCCGCTATAATTTTCGTACGAATCTTGATCTGCGTATAAACAAATCTTTGGATGTACAGTTGGATGTGGGCGGCAGGGTAGAGAACCTGCGTTATCCTACAGCAGGCAATGCTACATTTCTATCTACCATCTACAACACACCATCAAATGCTTTTCCATTAACGAATGCTGATGGAACTTATGGCGGCAGTGGCTTATTTCGCAGTAACCCGTTAGCGATGCTTAACGATGAGGGCAACATCACAGATCTGTACCGCACGTTGCTGGCTACTTTAAACATAAAACACAAACTTGATTTTATAACAAAGGGCTTATCTGCTAATGTTTTTTATACCTATGATATCACAGGAATGTTTCAGTCTGGGTTCAACCAGACTTATGAAATTTATGAGCAGAACACCAACGGAAGCTTTACCCGTTTTGGCAACAAGGCGCCACTTACTTATAAGGCCACCGCATTTAGTGGTAATTTAAGGAACAACGAATTTTGGGGCGGTTTTGACTACGACCGCAACTTCAGTAAACATGGGATTAATTTTTCTACCCGCATACAGTCGGCTGTAAGTGCGCAGCCTAACCGGTTAGATAATAATCGTATCAACTTTGCAAACCGCCTGAGTTATAACTATAACCAACGCTACTTTGCCGATGTGGTAGCCACTTATGCAGGTTCTCAAAACTTTGCACCGGGTAAGCGGTTTGGTTTCTTTCCCGCAGTATCAGCCGGATGGATTATTTCAGAAGAGGCCTTTTTGAAGCCGCTTCGTTTTCTCGACTATTTAAAATTCCGGGGTTCGTATGGTATAGTAGGTAACGATGGTATTAGTGCAAGGCGTTTTGCTTACCGGAATTATTTTACCCGTGGCGGAGCACAATATACTTTCGGTACCGGTTATACAGCGGTACCCAACACTACAGAAGTTGAATTAGGCAACCCGGATCTTACATGGGAAAAAGCAAGAAAAGCAAGTGTAGGCTTCGATGGAAAGTTTTTTAAGCAATCGCTTTCTTTATCGGTTGATTACTTCTATGAAAACAGGACTGACCTTTTAACCGCTGCATTATTGCCGAATATTTTAGGGCAGTCAGTGGTGAATGTAAACGCCGGCGAAGCGCAATATAAAGGTGTTGAATTAGGGCTTACTTATCGTAAAACCTTTGGCAAAGTTGGCGTACAGTTGAATGGAAATTTTACCCGTGCAAAAAGCAAGATCATTGCCATGAACGAAGAAGCCGGCTTGCCCGATTATCAAAAGCAGGTAGGATTTTCTATCGGCGGTGTAGGCGATGATTTTACCCGCCGGTTTTTAGTTGCTGAAGGTCTTTTTCAGACACAGGCGGAAATTGATGCCGCGCCGGTACAAAGATTTTCTGCTCTTGTCCGTCCCGGTGATATTCGTTATAAAGACAGTAACGGCGATGGTGTAATTGATAACCTCGATTATGTGATGACAGATTATTCGGATGTGCCCAAAGCGTACTTTGGATTTGGTACAGCAATCACCTTTTCTAATTTTGATATCTCCGCCCAATTCCAGGGCATACAGGGAAGAACGATTGACATTAGCAGTTTGATCAATTCCGGCACTGCGTCAACAGGATATATTAACCAGTTTAGCGTTGATAGCTGGACACCGGAAAATACCGGTGCTGCTTATCCAAGGATGTCCATTTCTAACAGGGGAAACAATACGGCCAGTTCAACTTTTTGGTTACGTTCGGGAGATTACCTGCGGCTAAAAACATCCGAACTAGGATATACCCTTCCATCAGCATCGCTTAAAAAATTTGGTATTGCTTCTTGCCGGTTTTATGTCAGTGGCTTTAATTTATTAACCTTTAGTAAAGTGAAGGACCTGCCAATTGATCCTGAGATTACCAGTGCAGGTTATGGATCAAGTTATCCTTATTTAAGAACGTTTGCCGTTGGCGCAAGTGTAAATTTTTAAACTCATTAAAGATTGAAAATGAAACTAACTATTAATAAATACTGGCTTCTTCTTTTACTGCCTGTTGTTTTTGGAGCCTGCAGAAAAAACTTTTTGAAAGACGGTGATATCACTGAAGGCAACATCACCGAAGAGCAGGTATGGGGCAACGATAGTTATGCCCGTGGTTACCTGAATAATGCCTACTTCACGGTTCAATCGGGCTTCGATTTGGATGGTGATGGAGCTATGCTTGCATCAGGTTCAGATGAAGCAGTTAATTCCAACCTTAACTCTTCAATCAACATCTTTAATAATGGTACATGGAGTTCTGTTCGTACCATTAATAATGTGTACAGCACTATGTATGAAGGCTTACGAAAAGTGAATTTGTTTCTAGTGGAAGCACCTACGGCAGTTATCATTCCACAAGATGGCTTGTCGTTAGAAGACGATGTAAAAAGATTAAGAGGAGAAGCGTTTTTTCTGCGGGCTATGTTTCATTTTGAATTGATAAGCAGGTATGGTGCCGTGCCTTTGGCAACAAGGGTATTTGAGAGAGATGAAAATTTAAATCTTCCGCGTAATACCTACCAGGAATGTGTTGACCAGGTAGTAAGAGATTGTGATTCCGGTATTGTTATGTTACCAACATGGACACAGTCCTGGAGCACTTCAACCAGGGGGCGGGCAACAAAGACGGCGGCTCTTGCATTAAAATCAAGGATGTTGTTATATGCTGCAAGTCCGCTTAACAATACGTCTAATGATATTGCCAAATGGCAACTGGCTGCCAATGTTGCTAAAGCTTTAATTGACTCCAACAAGCATAGTCTTATTACGCCTTACACTAACATCTTCAACTTTGGTGCAGCCCAATATAATAATGAAGTGATATTCGCCACACAGGCTTTAAACCGCAACGATATTGAAATCAATAATGCACCGATTAGTTATGATGGTGCCAAGGGAAGAACAAACCCCACGCAGGAGTTTGTAGATGCCTTTGAAATGACCAATGGTAAAGCAATTACTGATGCGACATCAGGTTATAATGCTGCTAACCCGTACAATCTGCGTGACCCACGCTTAGCGCTAACTGTAAATTATAATGGACGGTTATTTAAAAGTATTTCAGTGGATACCTATGTGGATGGAAAGGACGGTTTGGGCAAAAATGTAAATGCAACTAAAACCGGTTATTACTTACGTAAATTTTTGAGCGAGGCAGCCACCTGGAACCAGGCATCCAATACAAATGCACGCCGCCCATGGGTAGTGTTCCGGTATGCAGAAACTTTGCTGAATTATGCCGAAGCATTAAATGAAGCACAAGGCCCTGTAGCTGACGTTTATAAATATGTAAATGCGGTGCGTCAGCGTGCTGGTGTAGCAATGCCGGTATTGCCGCCGGGCTTAACGCAAACTGCCATGCGTGACCGTATAAAGAACGAACGGCGTGTGGAATTGTGCTTTGAAGGACACCGGTTTTTTGATGTAAGAAGGTGGAAGCAAGGCGAATTGTATTTGAATAAACCTGTCACAGGAATGCGTATTACCCGGAATGCAAATGGAACGTTTAACTATAACCGTTTCCAGGTAGAGAACCGCGTTTTTACAGCTAAAAATTATCTCTTTCCTTTTTCGCAAAACGATATAAACAGGCAGCCTGCATTGGCGCAGAACCCAGGCTATTAAACTTTTTGTATGAAAAAATATTCATTATTTATAATTGCTGCCAGCCTGTTGCTTGCAGGCGCCTGCTCAAAACAAAGTACCGGTGGCGGAACTATAACGCCGCCACCGGTAGTGGTTACAGATACCATTCTGTACAAGATGGTGCCGTTTCCCATTGGTGCC
>JAQBNG010000191.1 GCA_028288675.1 Flavisolibacter sp.
CAACCAATCAACCAATCAACCAATCAACCAATCAACCAATCAACCAATCAACCAATCAACCAATCAACCAATCAACCAATCAACCAATCAACCAATCAACCAATCATTTTCATTTTCAACATGAACATTATAAACAAAGGATTTTTAAAATTAGCACTATCACCGGCATCATTTTATAGGAGCATTGGAGTTGATACCGCCAAACTAAAAGCTATTGTCACTACTAAGCTTATAATGGATGACAGGCGGCCTAATTCAATACAACAAACAAGAAGAAAAAAAGAAAAACAGGTATCGTTGGCTACAGTAGGAACCATGGTGATGAGCGCTTTAATCGGATTGCTATACCTGTTGGTTTTTTCAATTGGAACCGAAATTGTAACACAGCTCACCTTTTACTTTACGCTTTTCTTTTTTATGCTCTCGCTTACCTTGATTTCCGATTTCACATCGGTGCTCATAGATGTGAGGGATAATTATATAATACTCCCCAAGCCCGTGAACGACAGAACTTTTGTAGTGGGAAGGCTGCTGCATATTTTTATTCATCTATGTAAGATCGTTTTGCCAATGAGCATTGCTGGCTTGTGCTTCATGGCAATCAATTATAGCATCTATGGTTGTGTTCTTTTCCTGCTACTTATTCTCTTCAATACTGCCATTTCTATCTTCTTTATCAATGCCCTGTACATTCTTATTTTAAAGTTCACCACGCCACAGCGTTTCCAGTCTATCATTAGCTATGTGCAAATATTTTTTGCCATTTTTATGTATGGCAGTTACCAGTTTTTCCCACGGATGATCAATCAATTGAACCTGGATGATTTTGATATTTCTTCAGTAAATGGAATTGCAGCCTTTCCAATTTATTGGCTGGCAAATAGCTGGCAGGTGCTTTATACATTTGGAGGTAACGCTGTTCAAATCGGCCTTGCTGTAGCAGGACTTCTTCTTCCTTTTATCTCCATTTTCGTAGTAGTCAGATACATGGCGCCCTCTTTTAATAGAAAGCTTGCTTTACTCAATAACAGTTCATCAACACCCGAAAAAACAGTAGGAAAAAAAGGCACGCAAAAAGGCTCGTATGCACAATTCTTAAGCAAAGTTTTTACATACAATAATGCAGAAAAGGCGGGCTTTCTGTTTACATGGAAAATGACTTCCCGTAGCAGGGATTTCAAGGTAAAGGTTTATCCTTCTATGGGATATATGATCGTATATGTTGTGGTATTTTTTATGAATAGCAGAAACATGTCGCTGGCCGATTTACATGATGAATCCAGCAATGCGAGATTAATGATATTAGGAGCCCTTTATTTTACCAGCTTCTTGCTTATGATGGCCATAGGGCAGATTGTTTACAGTGAAAAATTCAAAGCTTCGTGGATCTATTATACAAGCCCGGTAGAGAAACCCGGTGAAATTATTTTGGGTGCGGCAAAGGCTGCCATCCTAAAATTTTATATACCGATAGTTGTGATCATAACGGTAGCAGGCGTTGTGCTGATCGGCCCAAAAGTCTTGCCCAATATTATTTTAGGTTTGTTTAATGAAGTTCTCATTGCAGCAGTTTTAGTTTATGCCGGCAATAAAATTTTCCCTTTTTCTTTACAGCAGAACAACAATGTTAAGGCAGGCAGTTTTTTGCGTACCCTGTTTGTTTTGTTTATCTCAGGATTGATCGGCTTTGGCCACTACCTGATTTACTCCATACTACCTGCTGTTGCTATTTGTGCTGTATTATCAATTATCGCTTCGTGGCTGTTGTTGGATAGCATTAAAAAAATCAGCTGGCAAAAAATAAAGAGTAGTTACGCTGAGGAATAACGTTGAATAGAATTACACACCGTACAATAATGCCCTTCCTTTGTCAGGATAAACTGTGCAACAAACGATAAATAGTAGTACTAAAGCTGGGTACAAGAACATGTTTTTAATACTAAACGTTGACCTGTTTTTCAAAGAGGAATGGAGAATCATCAACGTGACAGTCTTTATGGGAATGTTGAGACAGATACTACCCAATCAGAATTTCTCAAACCACCTTCGATTCCAACTTGCTCTTTACCCTTCTTCTATAATTGGTAAAGAAACTATACCATCTAAGTTTTAAAACACCCAATACACCTTCCTTAACAATACCGGTATTCATTTTGGATTCGCCGAATTGGCGGTCTGTGAATTGAATGGGAACTTCTTTTAATATAAATCCCAGCTTCCAGGCAGCAAATTTCATTTCTATTTGAAAGGCATAACCAACAAAGTGAATTTCATCGAGATTTATAGTTTCCAGCACTTCTTTTTTATAGCACACAAAGCCCGCAGTTTGGTCGGCAACAGGGGTCCATAAAATTAGTCGGGTATAAAGTGAACCGCCTTTTGAAAGTATTATCCGGTTCTTCGGCCAGTTATAAACACCGCCCCCTTTTACGTATCGTGAACCAATTGCCATATCAGCACCATTGTATTTGCAGGCGTTGTATAAGCGGGGTAGATCTTTTGGATTGTGCGAAAAATCGGCGTCCATTTCAAAAATAAAATTGTAGCCTCTTTTGGTCGCCCATTTAAATCCAAAAATGTAAGCGGTACCAAGACCTTGCTTGCCTGTACGCTCCTCTAAGAAAATGGTGCTGTTGAATTTAGGTTGCAGGTCGCGAACGATTCCTGCAGTGCCATCCGGTGAACCATCGTCAATTACCAGCACATGAAAATCATCCTGCAAATCGAATACCGCCTGCAGAATAGCTTCTATATTTTCCCTTTCGTTGTAGGTAGGTATAATAACGAGTTTCTCCACCAATGTCAATGTTAGCTTGTGCGTTTTTTTAGCATAATGCGGGTATAGATCTCTGTCAGCTTTTGCTTGGTATTCATCGGGAACTCGCCTTTCATCATCCAGTCGTAGTACTGAGGTTCGGCTTTTAAAACATCAGCAATAGGTCGGCCTTTATGCTTTCCGAAATTAAATACCTCAACACCTTTTTCATCGTAGGCAAGCCTGCGGGCAAAATCAATAATATTGTCTTCACCAATGGCTTTAATTATTGTATCAAGTGTAGTACCTAGCTGTGGATAACGTTCTACCTGGGCAAATAGTATTTCTGCGGTAGCGGCAGCATCTGCTTCAGCTCCATGTGCACCTTCCAATGGTTTATTGCAGTAAAATTTATAGGCAGCGGAAAGAGTCCGTTGCTCCATGCTGTGAAATATCTTTTGTACATCAACCAACTTCCTGCTCTTTAATTCAAACTCCACATCGGCCCTGATAAATTCTTCCATCAGCATTGGCATATCAAGACGGTAAGCGTTGTAGCACGCAATGTCGCAGCCATCAAGCATTGATTTGATACCACTTGCTGCCTGCTTAAAAGTAGGAGCATCTTTCACCATTTCATCCGTGATTCCATGAATATCAACTATAGCCTGTGGAATTGGCATTTGTGGATTAATAAGCTTCCGCTTTACGGAACGGGTACCATCGGGCAAATATTTTACAATGGCGATTTCTACTATTCGGTCGGTGGTTGCATTCGACCCCGTGGCTTCTATGTCAATGACAGCCAGTGGTTTTTTTAGTTGTAACATTATCTGCTTTTATTATCTGCTTTTTGTGAGGGCGGTAAAGGTAAGGTTTTGAATAGGCCGCTTTTGAAATTTAGCGTGCCGCTTCCGTAATTTTTTTCGAAAAAGCGATGGCATCAAATTCATCGTAATTACCGGAACTCATAAATAAAACAATGGCACTTGAGAAATCTCTTTCTGCCAACCATGTTTCTAATTTGTTGCGCTCGTTAATAACAGCTAAACCGCTTTTATTAAAACCGCTTTCTACTATTTCTTTTTTAAGATCAGGCATTCGCTTTAAATCCAACGCATGCCTGCTATAAAAAACAGCTGCTTCATCTGCTCCCTGCAAGGCACCATTGTATTCTTTCATAAAAGCCTCATTCAAGCTGCTGTAAGTATGAAGCTCTAAAACACCAATTAATTTTTTATTGGGAAACTGCGCTTTAGCTGCATCTATTGTAGCTTTTACTTTGGAAGGAGCATGAGCAAAGTCGCGGTAGAATATAGTTGTATCGTTCTTTGCCAGCAACTCCAAACGCTTGGCCGCACCGGTAAATGTGCTGATGCCCTTCGTAAAAATTTCTGCATCTACACTCAATTGTTTACACACTAACCATGCTGCATGAAGGTTAAGTAAATTATGAGCGCCAAAAACATTTAATGTCGTCTCAATACCTTCAATCCTTACGGTTGTAATGCCATTAACTATGGTATGATCGGGAACATTGTAAGGGTGATATTGTATATCTTCTCTCCTGTTTTCTTCTACAAGTGTTTTTAAGGTGTCATCAGTTTCATTATAAATAAGGTGACCACCTTTTTCAATTTTGCCGATGAAGATGGTGAACTGTTCCAGGTAGAATTCAAAAGTGGGAAACACATTTATATGATCCCATGCAATGCCTGTAAGAACGGCAATGTGAGGAAAGAGGAAGTGAAACTTCGGCCGCTTTTCTATAGCACTTGCCGGGTATTCATCTCCCTCGCAAACAATAGTTGGCGCATCTGTAATATTCACCGATTGGTCAAAGCCATCAAGCCGGGCACCTACCAGGTAATCAAAATCCTTTCCTGCCTGGCGCAGTACATGCATGATCATAGAAGTAGTGGTGGTTTTGCCATGACTGCCGCCAACTACGACCCTGGTTTTATCGCCGCTTTCTTTAAAAATATATTCAGGGAAAGAATATACAGGCAGGTTAAGTTCCTTAGCTTTTAACAATTCTGGATTATCGCCTTTGGCGTGCATTCCTAAAATAACTGCATCAAGTCCTGAATGAATATTGTTTTTATCCCAGCCAACTTCTTTCAGCAATATGCCTTCTTGTTGGAGATTGCCTTTAGCTGGTTCAAAAATTTCGTCGTCGCTGCCTGTTATTTGGTAACCTTTTCTTTTAAGCGCAATAGCTAACTGATGCATAACACTGCCGCCTATTGCAATAAAGTGGATGTTCATAGTATATTTGTAAAATATCGGGCAAATTAATTCGTTTCTCTTAAAACCTTTCAGATAATGAAAAACAAACTATTTTATCTTGCTGCAATTATTTTATCTGCTTTTTTATTTACCTCCTGCGCATCCCGGAAGTATGGATGCCCCAATTCAACTGGCATGAAAGTAGAGTCAAAAGCTACAAAGATGGCCGCTTAGGCTTTTTAACTTTTCATGTATGAAATGGATCCCGCTTACTGATGAAGGCCAGCTATCTGAAATTATAGCTCAATCTCGAACTAAACCCCAGGTAATTTTCAAGCATAGCACCCGTTGCTCTATTAGTTCCGTGGCTTTGCAACGACTGCAAAAAGCTGCACAGCCCGATGGACTGGATTTTTATTTTCTGGACTTGTTAGCCCACCGTCCTATTTCGAACAAGATTGTTGAAACATTCAAGGTTCATCATGAATCACCGCAGGTACTGGTGATTAAAAACGGAGAATGCATTTTTGATGAAAGCCATTTGGGAATTTCCATGAATGACATTATTAAACAAGCGGCCTAAAACTGTTTGGAGTTTGGGTTGTCGTACTTAGCAAAAACTTACCTTCTCTTTTCTCCTTTGCTCTGAGCGAAAATTTCTTTTGTACTTAGCTTCTGCACTACTATTTAGCGTCTGTTGTAATCCTTGATTTGTTCTTTTTCTTTCTTCCAGTGGATGAAAGAAAAAGAATCTCTCTTTTACATTCTTATCAATATTCAGCGAAAGCATGCTGCACCTGGCCTTAACGCCTTTGCATGAAAATTATAGACGGAATAAGGTTCTTTGGAACGTTTTAAACTTTAACTCCTCTACTCTCCTGTTTCACTATGCGGTGCATCAACAGCTTTTGATTGGGCTGAACCTTTTTGACGTAGGTAAATACTTAATACTAGGAGTGCAAACAAAGATAAAAACTCACTTTGCCAATTTTGAAATGACTCAAACCAAAATTTTGAATTCCTTAAATATTCAGATGGATCTTCTGTAGGTGAGCCTTTCAATGTTTGCTCTAAATTATAGTGATTCAGGCTTCCATAAAAGTGGCCAAAAAAAGATGCGATAAAGAGTAGAAATAATACAATACTTAGTGAGTTCTTATATAAGGCTAAAATGGCGCCACCCCTCTTCACCGGCCAGGGAGCACCTTTTCTTTTTGGATCAGGCTCTTTATCTACATCATTTTCCTTGCCTGGATCTTTTGATTCTGAAGAACCTTTTTGATAAAGAAAAATAGTGAATACCACGAATAAGGCCATCTGCAAAAACTCACTTTCAAAATTTTCAAAAGTGGCTTCAATAAAATGCCCGCTGGAAATATATTGGCCCATTGTCAGTTGAGGACCACCATCTTCCTGCATTTCTTTATTAAACTCTTTGCGGCCTGTTATAGACTGGCCAATGAAGCTTATAATAAAAAGAAATAAAAAAACAATTGAAAGGCTGTTACACTTTAACCACTTCATGGTTTATTTTATAAGGGTATTTAAAAAACTATTCCATTGTTGGGCTATAACAACCGTTGTGGAGAAAAAGTGGGAAAAGTGCATTTGCCGGCACTGGGCAACTTAAATGAATATCAAGGGTATCAACTACAGAGTACTCCTGCAGGAATGCCTATAGGTGAAACAACTTCGCCCTCTAAATCGTAGTCATACGCTTTGGTGATTTTTACATTTACAAATTCACCTACCCGTAATTTCTTGTCAGCCTGGATAATAACTTCATTATCCACTTCTACTGAATCAAATTCGGTGCGGCCGAGATAACGGCCAGCTTCTTTTTTATCTATTAAAACCTTAAAGGTTTGCCCTATCTTCTCCTGGTTTTTTTCCAAACTAATCTCCTGCTGCACCTCCATTATATCTTCGGCACGACGTTGCTTTTCCTCAGCAGGAACATTATCTACCAATCCGTAGGCAGAAGTATTTTCTTCATGAGAATACGTAAAAATACCAACACGATCAAACCGCTGCCTTTCTAAAAACCCTTTCAGTTCCTCTACATCATCTATAGTTTCGCCGGGAAAGCCAGTGATCAAAGTAGTACGTAAGCAAATACCCGGAACTGATTCCCTGATGGCTATAGTAAGGTCCTCCATCTCTGCTCTCGTAATGTTGCGGCGCATTGCTTTCAACATATTGTCAGCAGCATGTTGCAAAGGCATGTCAAGGTAATTACAGATGTTGCTGCGTTCCCGCATCACATCTAAAATTTCCATCGGGAATTTATGAGGGTAGGCGTAATGCAACCGTATCCATTCTATGCCGGGTACATCACTTAAACGCTTTAGTAAATCAGGCAACATGCGTTTCTTGTATAAATCCAAACCATAATATGTAAGTTCCTGTGCGATCAGCATTAATTCTTTTACGCCGCGCCTGGCAAGCTTTTCTGCCTCTATAACTAAGTCCTCTATGCTTCTGCTTACGTGAGTGCCCCGCATTAAAGGAATAGCACAAAAGGAACAGGTGCGGTTGCAGCCCTCAGCAATTTTCATATAGGCATAATGCTGTGGCGTAGCCAATAACCGTTCGCCAATCAATTCTGCTTTATAATCAACTTCAAACCTTTTTAAAATCAGCGGCATTTCCATTGTACCAAACCAGGCATCTACTTCGGGAATGCTTTGTTCTAAATCATCGCGGTAACGCTGGCTAAGGCAACCGGTTACATATACTTTATCAAGCCTGCCCCTTTGTTTCAAAGCCACCTGGTCAAGAATGGTATTTACGCTTTCTTCTTTGGCTTTATCAATAAATCCGCAGGTGTTTACAATTACAATATTATGGTCACGCTTAGTGCTTTCGTGTACCACATCAATTTCACCGGCACGCAGTTGACCGCTCAGCACTTCGCTGTCTACCATGTTCTTACTACAACCGAGTGTGATAATGTTAACCTTGTCTTTTTTTAGCGTTCTTACCTTCATGCGTTGCCAGTAAATTTGAGCGGCAAAGGTAAGCGCTACGGGATGGCTATGCTGTTTACAAATTGATAAAGGAAGACCAGGAAAGATTTGGAAATTGGTAGTTTGCACCTCTATTGCCAACCGCAAACTGTAAACTGCCAACTTTCTTTAAAGTTTAACTGATACAGTAAACATGGAATGGAGCAAACTCTTTAAAGGTTTTTTTGATAGTGAAAAGATTGGCGGACTCCTGCTTCTTTGCTGCACTATTATTTCACTGATAATCGCTAATAGCGGGTGGGGTGAAGGCTACATGCATTTCTGGCATAAGCCTCTTGATTTATCTTTTGCCGGTCTGCAGCTCAATTATACGATTGAGCAATGGATCAATGATGGCCTGATGACCGTCTTTTTTTTATTGGTAGGACTGGAAATAGAACGGGAATTATATGCCGGCGAGCTATCTTCTTTTTCTAACGCTGTATTACCAGTAGTAGCAGCTATTGGTGGAATGATTGTGCCTGCTCTTATTCATTTTTCTTTTAACGCCAGGATGCCAACACAAACAGGTTTCGGCATTCCTATGGCAACTGATATTGCCTTTGCATTAGGCATGATGGCGCTTGCGGGAAACCGTGTTCCCTACTCGTTAAAGATTTTTTTAACAGCCCTGGCAATTATTGATGATTTAGGCGCCATTATGGTTATAGCGGTATTTTATAATGCAGGCATACAGTGGCTTTACCTTGCCATATCTGCAGGAATATTGATCTTTCTTCTTATCCTTGGCAAGCTTCGCATCAACCATCTTGCTTTCTATTTAATTCCAGGGCTGGTGTTGTGGTATTGCATGATGCAGTCGGGAATACATCCAACCATTGCCGGTGTATTACTGGCCTTTGTTATTCCGTTCTCGGGCAACACTGAAGCAACACCGTCTTATAAACTGCAACACTTTTTACACAAGCCGGTAGCTTTTTTTATAGTGCCGCTATTTGCATTAGCTAATACAGGAATTATATTAAAAGAAGGATGGGTACAGGAAATAGGCAGCGCTAATAGTTTAGGAATTATTGTAGGATTAGTAGCAGGAAAGCCAGTTGGTATTTTGCTTTTTTGTTGGCTACTGATAAAAATTACAAAAGTTACCCTGCCACAAAATGTGGAATGGAAGAATTTGTTTGGTGCTTCAGTATTGGCAGGAATAGGTTTTACAATGTCTATTTTTATTTCTAACCTGGCTTTTAATGATGCAGAAACAATAACCTATTCTAAAGTTTCGGTGCTGATAGCTTCTTTAACGGCTACTGTATTCGGATTGCTTATTTTATTCAATACCAAAAAATGTGAAGGAGAAAATTAAGGGTACGAATGTGTGGACGATTTAGCCTAATGATTTTACCCAGCTAACAAACTCATCTTTTGTTTTACCAATTTTCTGTTGCATACGGCCGAAAAATTCATCATCTTTTCCATCTTCCCACTCCAGGTCATCATCGGTTAAATTGCCATGAGCCTGCTTCACTTTGCCTTTCATTTCATTCCAGCTTCCTTTGAGTTCCATCTTATCCATAATTGATTGTTTATTGCTATAATTAAAAAAGCTGTGCCATGGGCCAATAATCAATAAGCAAGATGTTACTGACAATATATCTTGGGGCTGTAGTTTGCTCATTGCTTATTGCTTATTGCTTTCGGCAACATTACCCGTACAATTTTTGGAAGAATCCTGGCTTTGAGGGTAGCAATTTTGCCCATATACTCACCGTCGATTTGAAAATGCGCTTTTTGCTGAAACGTGAGTTCCACATTTTTCGTTTGGAATACCTCTATTTTTTGTGGATCGAACGTTTTATGCGCCATCACAGACTTAAAAATATGTACGACATTTATTTTGCGCACGACAACAATTTCAAAAACACCATCCATTACATCTCCATTAGGGTTGATGACAGCGCCGGTTCCATACTTTTCGGCATTTGCCAGGGCCACCATATATGCTTTTCGTTTTATCGTTTCCGTATCGGTTTTAATCGTTACTCTCATCTTTTTCTTATTCAAAAGCATCTTAAAAAGCGACCGGCCATAACCCCACATTCCCCGGCTGTCCGAATCTTCGAAATACTTAACCAGCAAGGCATTCAGGCCAATATCGCTTAAATGAAAACTCAGATGCTCTTCATTGATCCTTATAGCATCAAGAGTTTGCTCCTCCCCCTCCACAATAATTTTTAAGGCTTCGATTACATCGGCCGGTATGCCTAATTCTTTTGCTAACCCATTGGCGGAGCCGGCAGGAATAATTCCTAATGACATGGTTGTTTCTTTTACAATCTCCGCTACCATTTTTACCGTTCCATCACCACCCATGGCTACTACCTTATCCGGGCAAAAACTGTCAATGAGTTGCTGAATAGCTGGCTTATCATTTCCTCCTGTTTGAATAAAGAATTCTACCTGGTAGGGGGAGTCAGCAAAAAACTCATGAATGGCCGTCTGCCAATCCTTTTTTTCCTTACCGCCCGCAATGGGATTTACGACAAATAATATTTTTCCGCTGTTGTGCATGTTTCTTGTATGAAGTCTTGCTATGCAAACTACTGACCAAGTGCAAAATTCAAAAAGAAGCACGAAGGAAAAACTATTGAACTTTTTTAGGCTAACTGCGTCTCCAACTATAAAAGTTTATCATGGTTATGGCCATACAAATCGCATAACAGTATTTGGACACGTTTTCCGGCTTAGCCCTTTTCCGCGCAAACAATACCGCCAAAGCTTTTTACGAAACACTCTTGCGCTCCTTCGGCTATTTTTAGTTAAGCCCTTTTCTCAGGCTGATGTGCAATTAGAATGGAAAGGAAAAACCTATACTACTACAACCGACGCAGATGGCTTTTTCCGGTTCGATTGGGAAGATGCCGAACCCTTTGAAAAAGGCTGGCTTTCCGTAGGTGTAAAGGCTTTTTACAGGGCTAAACCCCTGGCAACTTCTGTAGGCAGAATTTATATTCCATACTCCACTCAATACATTATCATTTCCGATATTGATGATACATTCTTAATCTCTCATTCGGCCAATTTGCGCAAACGGCTATGGGTGTTGTTTACACAAAATGCCAGAAGCCGCAGGCCGTTTGAAGGGGTTGTGCGCCACTATCAATTACTTTCCAAGGCAGCCACTACCGATGATATGCCCAACTCTGTTTTTTATGTAAGCAGCAGTGAGTGGAACTTGTATGAATATATCCTGGAATTTACAGCAGTCAATAAGATACCCGGAGGTGTCTTTTTATTAAGCCAGCTTAAGCAATTTTCTGAATTATTAAAAACGGGACAAAATAATCATGGGACAAAATTTACCCGCATTGTACGCATCATGCAGGCGTTCCCTGATCAAAGGGTTATACTATTAGGCGACAGTTCGCAGCAGGACCCTTACATCTATGAGTCAATTGTAAAGCATTACCCAACACAGGTTCATGCGGTTTATATACGCGATGTGTTTGAGCGCAACTACCAAAAAGTGAGGGAGGTGCTGAACAAAATTGAAGCGGCAGGTGTTCCTTGCCTGTTATTTAAAGAAAGTAAGGAGGCAATTCTTCATTCAGTAAAAATCGGGCTGATAAACGCAACTGATGCGGAAGAGAAGCTGTCTCAGCCAAAAGAAGCGGCCGTTAAAATGGCATAAAGTTTTTAGTGTTTTATGTATCAAAATAAAATATGGAAAAGAATCTTGAGAATAACGAAGCGCTGGAAAAATTCGCAAAGCTGGCCAGGGAGATAAGCATTTGTATGTTTATCACCAATACTAACGAAGATGAACATACAAGGCCGATGGCAACCATAGAAGTGGAAGGCAATGGAACGCTATGGTTTTTTACCGATGTGCGTTCCATTAAGGTTGACGAAGTAGCAAAAGAAAAAGAAGTGCATTTAACCTATGCGCATCCGGGTAAAGAAAGCTACCTGGATGTTTGGGGAACGGCTACGATAGTTACAGACCGTCAACAGATAAAAGACAGATGGTCGCCGATTGTAAAAGCATGGTTTCCTGATGGTGTTGACGATCCAAATTTGGCCTTGCTAAAAGTTACACCTAACAATTGTTATTACTGGGATTCTGAAACAGGTAAAATGGTGCAATTTGCAAAAATGATTGTTGCCGCTATTGCCGGAAACCCACAAATAGCGGATGGCTCAGAAGGAAAACTATCCCTGGCATGATACACCCTGAAGAAATAGTACCTGAACAAACCGGTGGTACAGCAGTAGACGTAGAAGATAGCCTCCAGTTTACAAACGAGCTGGAGGCAAAATCATTTTTCGAGCTTGTAAAAGGACGGTTATTAAGTATTAAAAATTGGGGAGAAATAGCAGGTGCTTTAAGTGCAGGCTTTACATTAACAAACGAGCAAGGGCAGGAAATAGACGATTTACCCAAAGCCGGAAATTATTTTAAGATTAATATTCCAGCACCTGGAATTATAACAGGTGAGGGCTACGATTGGGTACAGGTAGAAGAAGTAAAAGAAGAAAGCGACAGCGGAGGTGAATCAGTGGCAATAAGGGTAAGACCAGCCCCAAGTCCTGTAAATGAAAGAAAAGATGTAGCGCATTTTTATACAGATGAAGCTACCTCGAACTTTATTGTAAAACGGGAAGGAACAAAAGTTACGGCTGGTGTTTATGGTAGAAATGAAAAGCCTAATGTGAAAGCGGATACTTTGCTTGATAAAGCCCGTAATGCAATTGTAGGAAGTGGTGCGGTTAGTGGGTTTTCTAAGCTGCAGTGGAAGGCATTGGTAAGTGGCTTGCTGGAGAGGCAGTAGCCTTACTAAAATTTACTAACCTTAATTGTTTTTCGGTGTTAGTTAGGCTTGGATTGTTTAGTTTAATTAAACCAGCTCTTTCAACTTCTCCACTACCCTATCTACTTCTCCTTTCTTATTATACTTGCTGAAAGAAAAACGAATGGTGGTGCAGTCATTTATTCGTTGCAATGCTTTAATTACATGCGAACCCGCATCAGCGCCACTACTACAGGCACTGCCACCGGACACACAAATATTTGCCATATCCAAACTCATTAAAAGAAAATCACTTTTTTCAGTTTTAGGAAAGCAGACACTAAGTACTGTATATAAAGAATCAGGGCTGTCGTTAAAGCCAACGCCGGCAATATTTTGCCGTAAGCTTTCCTTCATATATGCCTTTAATTCTTTTATGTAAGCAGTTTCCTTTTCAAGATCACGCATGGAAATTTCCAGTGCCTTGGCAAAACCTACAATGCCATAAACATTTTCTGTTCCGGCCCGCATGTTGCGTTCCTGGCCACCACCGAAAATGAAAGGTTTAATATTTACTTCATCGCTCACATATAAAATCCCAACGCCTTTTGGGCCATGAAATTTATGGGCAGCACCAGAAATAAAATGCACATTGATGGCTGAAAGATTTAATGGATAATGCCCAACGGTTTGCACACAATCGGAATGAAAAATAGCACCGTATTGTTTGCACAGCTCTCCCACTTTTTTAATATCAAGCAATACCCCAATTTCATTGTTGGCATGCATGAGTGATACCAAAATCTTTTTACCTGCTTCGGCTTCTTTTTTAAGCTGGCTTTCCAAATTTTCATAATCAACAGCACCATCATCCATTAAATTTACGAATGAAGTTGAGATACTGTTACAACTACAATAATGCTCCACGGTATGCAACACCGCATGATGTTCGATGGCTGATGTGATGATATGATTACAACCTAAATCGCGGATGGAAGCAGCAATAGCAGTATTGTTACTTTCTGTGCCGCCACTTGTAAAGAAAATATTTCCAGGCTTTACACCTAACAATTTTGCTACTGTTTTACGTGCATTCTCTATTGCCAGCCTTGTCTCCCGTCCATAAGAATAAATTGAAGACGGATTACCAAAATGATCGGACAAATACGGCATCATGGCTTCTAAAACTTCTTTATCTAAAGCAGTCGTAGCTGCATTATCAAGATAAATGCGGTTTTGTGTTAGCCCGTTAGAATTGGCACTCTTTATTTTTTGAATTGTGGTATCCTGCATAGTGATGAAGTTTGGCCAGCTATTGCTGAATAAAGTTACTGAACGTAAAAGGGAGATTCTTTTTCTTTCGTCCACTGGAAGAAAGAAAAAGAACAAATCAAGGATTACAACAGACGCTTAACAGTAGCACTTTTGCTGGTAACATAAAAATAGTATTCTTAGCCGGATCCTGTTTTTGTAAATCTATATTAAGTAATCACTAAACCTTCAACTCCTTTATATCCGCCATTAATCGCTTGGCAATATTATTCGCCGTTGTTTCAAAGCCGCTTTCCGCATAAATACGAATGATAGGTTCTGTGTTGGAGGTGCGGAGGTGAACCCAATCGGTGTCGAATTCTATCTTCAAGCCATCCTCGGTATTGATAGGATTGTTTTTGTACTTCGCTTTTATTTTGTCGAAAACCGCCGCCACATCATAACCATTTTCCAGCTCCAGTTTGTTCTTGGAAATAAAGTAATCGGGGTAGTTTCGTCTGAAGGATTTCAATCCTCTTTTATGATCAGCAAAATGCGATAAGAATAAAGCAATACCAATTAATGCATCACGGCCATAATGAAAATCGGGTACAATTATACCGCCGTTTCCTTCGCCGCCTATTACCGCATTTACAGCCTTCATTTTTGTAACGACATTTACTTCCCCAACAGCAGAAGGATGGTATTCACCGCCCCTTTTGTGCGTAATTTCCTTCAGGGCTTTTGTGCTGCTCATATTGCTGACTGTGTTGCCAACTTTTTTACTCAGTATATAATCAGCTACCGCAACCAACGTATATTCTTCACCGAACATGCTTCCATCTTCACAAACAAAGCAAAGCCTGTCCACGTCGGGATCTACAGCAATACCAAAATCTGCATTTTGTTTTACTACCTCATTGCTTAGAGATGTTAAGTGCTCCGGAAGTGGCTCCGGGTTATGGGCAAATTTGCCGTCTACTTCGCCATTGATGATAATTACTTCGGCTATGCCCAATGCATTTAATAACTGCGGAACAATTAAAGCGCCAGTGGAATTGATGCAATCAACCACAACTTTAAACCCTCTTTTTTCGATAGCTTCTTTATTGGTGAGCGAATACTGCATCACTAAATCAATATGCTTTTGCAGGTAAGTATCGTCAGTTGAATATCTACCTAACTTATCAACAGGCGCAAAATTGAATTCTTCTTTTTGGGCACGGCTTAAAACTTCTTCGCCAATAGTCGCATCAATAAATTCGCCTTCGCTGTTTAATAATTTTAGCGCATTCCATTCTTTAGGATTATGGCTGGCTGTAATGATAATGCCGCCATCAGCGCCTTCTGCTTTGGTTGCAATTTCAACTGTTGGTGTTGTAGATAATCCAAGGTCAATAACATCAATGCCTAAACTAATTAAAGATGATACCACAAGGTTGTTTACCATATCGCCGCTGATGCGACCGTCGCGGCCAACCACGATTTTAGCAGGTGCGGATTTATTGGCACGGGATTCTGAAATAATGCTGCCAAAAGCTGCAGAAAATTTTACAACGTCAATTGCTGTTAAGGCCTCACCTGGTTTGCCACCGATGGTTCCTCTTATGCCTGAAATACTTTTTATCAATGCCACAGAACAAGTTTTAAGGGTTGCAAAAATACAGTTTTAGCGTTGAAGAGAGGGAGGGTTAAGACAGCCTTAGCATTTACATTTGTAAAAAATTAGGGATGGCTGAGAAAGAATGGTATAAAGACTGGTTTAATTCTACATATTATCACAAGCTATATTTTGACCGGGATGAAACTGAAGCACAAAAATTTATTACCAGACTGGTTGATCATTTAAAGCCTTCTCCTTCAAGCCGGATGTTAGATGTAGCCTGCGGTCGCGGACGGCATGCCCGTTTTCTTGCCTCTAAGGGATTTGATGTAACGGGCATTGATATTTCTTTTGATTCCATCGCTTACGCAAAGCAGTTTGAAAGCGACAACATGCACTTTTATCAACATGATATGCGGCTGCCCTCCTGGATCAATTACTTCGATTATGCTTTCAACTTTTTTACTTCGTTTGGTTATTTTGATACAAGAAGAGAGAATGATGATGCGGTACGAACGATTACACAAAGCATAAAACCCGGCGGCACTTTACTGTTCGATTACCTGAATGTGCATTACGTAGAAGACAGATTGGTGCATAACGAAGTAAAAAATATCGATGGTACTGAATATGAAATTCACCGCTGGCACGATGACCGTTTTTTCTTTAAACGGATTATTGTAAAGGACGAAAATTTGAAAAATCCAATTGATTATACAGAGAAAGTTGGCAAACTAAGTTTGGGTGATTTTACAGATATGCTTTCGTTTCAAAAGATGCAGGTAAGCGAGGTGTTTGGAGATTATGAGCTGAATGGATATGATGTAAGAAAAACGCCCAGGCTGATTGTAATTGCAAAGAAACCCTGATAAAACATTTTACTGCTTATTGTTCACCAGCATCCATCTTGCGGTTTCCAGATAACCCGAAGTAATAACACTTAGTTTCTTTTTTACAGAATCCAATTGAAGTATGCTGTAACCTGCGGTCTTGTTCAACAGTTGCAGTTTTTCCCTGTCAAACAAAGTATTCTTTGTAAAATAAAAATCATCGGTAATTAACCCAACCTCTCCCTCATCGTGCCTGATGAAAAAGGCACTATGATTATTCTCCTTGTTCACTATATCCCGGCCTAACGTACTATTAATATACTTCTGACCGGCTACCCCTGCAATGGAAGGAAGCACATCAATCTGTGAAACTACTTCTCTTCTTAATTGGCTTCTTAGGTGACCCGGCGCATAAAACAACAATGGCACATGCATTTCGGTTAACCGGTTATCCGTCCACTCTTTTTGGTAGATGTTAGATGCATTGCCTGCGACACCGTGGTCGCCAATAAAAACAAACAGAGTGTTTTCAAAATAGGGCTGGCTTTTGGCCGCTTCAATAAACTTTTTTACACCATAATCAAAATAGCGCATAGCGTTATATTGGGCTGCTGATTCAAAGCCGTATTTTTCTAACTCAGCTTCTTCCGGTTCCTTCTTTATAAAATCTTTGTCTTCTTCTGCAATAGTGTAAGGCGGATGGTTATCGGATGTTTGTATGATCCCAAAAAATGGTGCTTTCTGTTTTGCAAATAGTTCATTGGCCTCTAAAAACAAGTTCTTATCACTTATTCCCCAAACATCAATAGGCTGCGAAACAAAAGCGCCTTCGGTGACCATTTGTACACCGGTCACATTCTTTAACAGGCCTTCAAAATTATTAAAGGCCGGACTGCCACCAAGAAAGTAAAACTTGTTGTATCCTTCAAAATTATTAATGATGGTATGCTGGTTTAATGATGCTTCGGTACGGGTACTGAACTTAGCCAACTGCACATCGGGTATACCGGTAATGGTAGCGAACATTCCCCTTGCTGTTGAGAAATGTGGTGTAAAGCAACGGTTAAAAAAAACGCCGCTATCGCACAAAGTTTTAATGTATGGAGTGGCGTTGAGGGGGTTGCCGCTCATGCTTGTTTTGTACATGCTTAGCGATTCGCAAATAACGAGGACAACATTCGGCTTTGAAGTAAAATTTTTTGTGACCGGTGCAATTTCCTTCCTGTACGATTTTGCATCCTTATCCCAGTTCATCCAATCGCTTAAAGCGGGGTACACATTTGTTGCCTTTGCTTCATCAAAATGAGGTTTACGATTACCAAACGTAGAGAAGAGCGTTTGCAAAGGATTTAGTGCCAGGTACCCGCTAAAATCATTCTTCATTTTAAATGCAGCGTTCCATTGCAAGGGTGCAGGTAAGTTTCCATAAATTAAAAATAACATGGTGCTAATGCTAAGGACAAAATAGCTTTTTTTGTAACTCACTACTTTTTCGCTTGCTTTAGTTATTACCGATTGATGCAAACGGCTGAATAAAATCCGCAGCAGTAACACTATCAGTAAAAGGCCTGCGATCATCCACACTACCGGGTACGATTCCCACAACATTCTTGAGCCAATGGCTGCATCATCGGCAAAATTAAAAACGGTGGCTCCCAGGCGAACGCCATAATAGGCAAAACATCCAAAGTCAATTGTGTAAATCAGCATGACACAAAAAGTAGCTATCGCCAGGTACCAGGTCCATATCTTTTTATTAAAGACCGAATGATAAGGCGAAAGCCGCGGCACCATCCCGGCTATCACAATAGGAAATAACAAAAGGCTGATCCACCGTAGATCAAACCGGAAGCCTAATAAAAAAGAAGGCATCAGCAGGAAAAAGTTTTCACTCTCCGGCTTGAAAAGTACCAGCGTTAAAAGCCGGAACGACGTGAACAGGAGAATATACAAAACCAAAAGGTTCAGAACCCACAGCAGTGTTTTAGGCAATCGCAGTTTTAATAACATTGATAAATTAAGAAGTGTAAGACTGGTGGCAAACAAAATTCAATTTCCCCGGTTATGCCGCATCATTTCGACGAAAGATTTTTCATTCTCTTACATTTGTCCGATGTACACCCCGGCTTTAACAATTTCTTTATGGCAACAGTTAGAAGAATGGGACCGGGCTCTTTTCTTTGTGATTAACCACAAAATGGCTAATCCAGTTTTTGATGCGTTTCTGCCCTACCTACGCGATTCTGTACTTTGGGTACCCCTCTATCTTTTCATTTTTGCTTTTGTTATCCTTAATTGGGGAAAAAAAGGTGCGTGGTGGGGGCTTTGCTTTATTGCAACGGTAGCGGTTGCCGACTCATTAGGCACTCACGCTTTTAAGGAAACATTTCAACGCCTTCGACCCTGCAACGAACCCACTTTGCACGAAACAGTAAGGCTTGTTTTAAAAAGATGCGCCGGCGGATATAGCTTTATCTCTAACCACGCCGCCAACCATTTTGGTTTGGCAACATTTATGGTACTAACGTTCAGACCTGTATTCAAACGTTGGATGTACTTTGCCTACTTGTGGGCTGCTGCCATTTCCTTTGCTCAGATTTATGTTGGCGTACATTACCCTTTGGATATTTTAGGAGGTGCAGGATTGGGCGCTATGGCAGGGTATTTAACAGCTTCAATTTATCAGCATAATTTTGGTAAGTTGAACCTGCTCACTTAAAAAGAATAAATGGATATCGTCATATTGCTTTGCTTGATTTTTATTAACGGTCTCTTTGTAGTATCTGAAATTGCTCTTGTATCGGCCCGTAAAGCAAGGTTGGAGAGTATGGCCGAACGTGGCAACAAAAAAGCCCGCAACGCCCTTGACCTTTCCCACAACCCGGAACTATTTTTATCAGCGGCACAAATTGGCATTACCCTTATAGCCATTTTTACAGGTGTATATTCCGGCGATAAGTTCAGCAGACAGGTACAGCCTTTTTTTGATGGTATCCCGGTATTGAAACCTTACTCGGCAACTATCTCTACCACGCTTATCGTTATTCTTGTTACTTTTCTATCTATTGTTTTTGGCGAACTGATACCTAAACGGATTGGCCTTATCAATGCCGAAAAAATTGCCATACTGGTAGCGCAACCCATGCGGGTATTTGCTAAAATTACTCACCCATTTGTATGGCTGCTTAACCGAACAACTAATATATTTTTTAAGCTCTTCAACATTAAAAACCAACGGGAGGACAACGTTACCGAGGAGGAAATAAAAGCAATCATAAATGAGGGCACTGAATCGGGTTCGGTGGAACATGAAGAAAAGGAAATGATCGAACGCATCTTTCATTTGGGAGACAGGAATATCACGTCGCTCATGACGCACCGCAGCGACATTGTTTGGTTTGATATCAACGACAATGAGGAAAAGATCCGTGAAAAAATCCTGCAGGAGCCACACTCATTCTTTCCTATTTGCGATGGTGAGATTGACAACATTAAAGGTGTTGTTTCTATAAAAGACCTTTATGTAGCCGATGACTTTACCTTATTTAAAGACCTGATGGTGCCGGCGCTTTTTGTACCCGACAATAACACAGCTTACCAGGTAATGGCCAAGTTTAAAGAAAGTAAGTTTCATGCCTGCTTTATTGTAGATGAATATGGAAGCCTGAACGGCATGATCACTTTGAACGATATTTTAGAAGCAATAGTTGGCGAGCTACCCGAACCCGGTAACGCTGATTATGATATTATAGACCGTGGCGACGGAACTTTTTTGGTGGATGCGCAAATACCTTTTTATGATTTTCTTTCACACTTTAACCGCACCGACTGGCTTACGGAAGAGGAACTTGATTACGATACATTAGCTGGCTGCATTCTGCACGAACTGGAGCATATTCCAACAAGCGGTGAAAAGCTAAAATGGAAAGGTTTTAAATTTGAGATTGTTGATATGGACGGGCACCGCATTGATAAAGTGCTTGCAATACCCAGCGAAGAAATTAAAGACGATTTAAAGGAAGAGGAGTTATAAAATAGGGGCAAGCCCTGCGGGCCGGGCTATCCACTGCAATCTTTTTGGGAGGCCCAAAAAGGATTTCCGCTTCTATCCCTCTTGCAATAACAAATTGAAAATGCGGGCATATTATATTAATGATCTATTTGAAGTTTTGCCAGTGGTGTCAAATACTAGCAGGTTGTCGTAATTAAATCTTCCTATGCTCGGACTATTCAAAAGGACAGGTTGGAATATTGATAAAGATGTAAAGAAATTCTTCCAAACATTATTTGGTCAACTGCCATCAGAATTTCACTTTCTCCAAGAACATTTGCAGAAAGGTGTTTACAGGCGATATTGCTTTAATAGAGACAACAACTATTTCATTGTATTTGACCCTGAACAGTCGGACAAATCAATGGTGAAGGGTAGTAATAGTGAAATCAAAAACATTCAAATTATTGCTGACAAACAGCAGTATTCGCTTGACATAACGATTTATCAGGGGCTTTGGGTTGGCTTTGATACGCCGAAAAACATAAAAGATTTCAAGAGTTATCATTTTGACACCGCTAGGGTTGAGAAAGCCGAAAGCAAGTTTGCTGCAGATAATAAAATTGAAAGGCTTGTAAAAGGCTTGCACTCTGAAAGTCTGGACCTAGATGACCTGTCAGAAATAGAAGTGGAAGGGAAAAGTTACTTTCAAATAAAAGATTTGGAAAATGGCAATAACATAGCTATTAACTATAAAGGTCACGTCTTTGGGTTAACCCATGACCCGTTCAAGGTTAAGCTACTAAACAAATCAGTAAAAGGTTTTGTGGAGAGTGTTAATAGCGGAGAGTTTAAGGTTAATAAGTTCTTACACTAGCTACACAACAGTTGGTTACCAAATAGCTGGTGAAGTGCTACTGAAACCCCAGAATAACTTATTTACTTTAAAACATAAATCAACGTCAGTACTGCCAACTCCGAAACTTCGGTAAGCAGTCGGAAGTTGGCCACATACTTTTAAAGGACTTATTTTTCTCTCCTGATAAAATCTTAAAAACAATTTTTTTACTCACAAAATCCCTCTTAACCACTGCTTTTCTTATTTCAACTCTACTCAAACCCATCCTCATCATCTTCATTGCCTGCCTCATTTTCAACAGGCAATTCTCTTCTTTCTCCTACCTGCTGCCGCCACATAGCATAGTACAAACCTTTTTGCAAAAGCAATTCTTCATGTGTACCG
>JAQBNG010000193.1 GCA_028288675.1 Flavisolibacter sp.
CGGAAAGCCTAGTTGGCGCACTGCCACTGAAGAAGCTGAATGAAATGATCAAAGAAGCATCAGGTTATAGTTATGAATTTTTAGCCTGGAAGAGGGAGTTTGTGCTGCGCAAAAATTGGCAGGTACATACAAAGAAAACATGCCCAAGAGATGAAACAAAAATTGCAAAAGAGTATTTGGGAAAGACTAATAGGAGAACATTTTTTTGTCCCACCTGTCAGAAGAAGTATGGATAATAGTTGCAGAAGCAAGGGCATTACCAAAGTCGCTGACCATTGGTTTAAAAGATAAACAATTATTTCATCAGCTCCGTAGTACTTAGCTGCTATTTTAATAAGCGAGTGTTGTAGGTACGGCCTTCTCCACTTTAGTCGATACCTAAATCGTCCACTATCTTCTTTTCCGATTTGACTTCTTCTAAATCTAAGCCGGCCATGTCCGCAATGATATGATTGATGACCATCTCCATTTCTTTTCTGTTCGTTCCGTTCTCAGTTATCAGGGTTGCATAATTCAAGGCTAATATCTGTTCTGTAAATACTCTTATGGTTGATGCTTTAATTGACGTTCTTTTTGATTCAAATAATTTCGAAAGCAGCATTGTTAATGTAATCCCTAAAGTTGGAATAAGAAGCGTCCACTTGGTAAAATCAAAGAAGTTAATGAGAATTATTGAAATGGCAACGCCGCCAAGTATTGTAAGAAGACCAAATGTATTTAGCAGTATTGTCCAAGGTCTGATTAACTCAAGGTCTGGTAATTTAAGGTTGGTTGTGTGAGCAAAAGCATGATAGGCTTTCCTGCGACTGTTGTATGGAAAAATCTCGTTCGGTGAAGAGTCGAGCCGGAACTGATGCAAAGAGGAGTTGAAGTGGTCAGCAAATGCCTTGCGTAGTTTATAGAAAAGTGTCTGCGATTTACACCTTTCGCTGATCTTACCGGAAAGGTGTTTCCATATAGCATCATAAAAGTCACCAACTGTCAGAATCTGTTCCGCTTCCCGATCAGGAATCTTAACACCGAAAGTATTTTCCACTTTCATTAAAATTTCTATACTGTCCATTCCCATGCTCTATAGTTTAGGCAGTTTAATAAGCTTACACGGCAAGAGCTATACCCAACACCAAGTAAAACTTCTTACTGATGATCAGCCCTATTTCTGCAAGCAGGATATTTTTAAAAAGGAATTGTGCAATCGCCTATGTCGCCCCCTTAAACTGCTTCAAAAACCGAATATCATTCTCGCTAAACAACCGAATATCAGTCACATCATACAACAACATTGCAGGCCGTTCTATCCCCATTCCAAAAGCAAATCCGGTATATTTTTCAGCATCGATACCACAGGCTTCCAACACGTTCGGGTGCACCATGCCGCAACCTAAAATCTCCACCCAACCGCTATGCTTACAAATACGGCAGCCTTTACCACCGCAAATAAAACAGCTTACATCCATCTCGGCACTTGGTTCGGTAAATGGAAAATAAGAAGGGCGGAAACGAACCTTCACATCTTTACCAAACATCTCCTGCACAAAAAAGTAAAGGGTTTGTTTCAGGTCGGCGAAGCTTACATTTTCATCAATGTATAATCCCTCTACCTGGTGAAAAAAGCAATGAGAACGGGCAGAGATGGTTTCGTTTCTATATACACGTCCCGGACAAATAATGCGTATCGGCAACTTGCCTTTTTGCATTTCCCGTATCTGCACATTACTGGTATGCGTACGCAGGAGCCAGTCTGGATTCTGGCTGATGTAAAACGTATCCTGCATATCGCGGGCAGGATGATTTTCAGGGAGATTTAGTGCAGTAAAGTTGTGCCAGTCGTCTTCAATCTCAGGGCCATCAGCTACCGAAAAACCAAGCCGTTGAAAGATGGAAACAATGCGATTACGCATGAGTGTGATTGGATGCCTTGCACCTATTTCAATTGGGTCGCCAGGCAGCGTAAGATCAATTTCTTCTTCTGTTGCCGGTTGCTCATTGCTTATTGCCGAGCCCTTTGCTTCCTCATACCTTGCTTCCGCAAATTGTTTAAACTCATTCAGCACCTGGCCGGCCTCCCGTTTATTTTCAGGTGCCACCGTTTTCATCTCACCAAAAATGGCTTTCACAATTCCCTTCGTTCCTAAAAACTTTATGCGGTATTCTTCCAGTTGTTGTGCAGTAGAAACTTCAAACACTTCAATTTCTTTGCGGTAGGCTTCTATCTTTTGTACCAAATCTTGCATGCGGACAAAGATAAAAGGGTTTGGGGTTTAGAGTTTGCAGTTTGGGGTTATGCTAAAATTCGCAAAGATTCTTTTGCTATTACTACCTCATATATTCAGTTCATTTAAGTGAAGACATTTTAAATTGTAATGACAATCGGCCAACCTCTAATTTTTGAATGAAAAGAATATGTAAATACAAAATATTCAGTAGAACTTAAGAACCCCAAACCTCTATCTCTGCCATTCATCCAGCTTTTTTAGCCTCCAAAATTTTTTATGCAACCAATGACACCATTAGTCTTTCTTTATGGATATTGCGTCACCAAAAAATTATTCATGAAAAAGTGGTTTTTACTTTTTTCGGCCGGGTTACTTATAAGCGCAGCTACTACTGCACAACAGGCCCGGAAAATTAACTTTGAAAAATACACCTTGCCCAATGGCTTAAAAGTTATCCTTCACCAGGATAATTCTGCACCGGTGGTGGCGGTGACAGCCTTATATCATGTGGGTTCAAAAAACGAAGACTCGGCCCGTACCGGCTTTGCTCACTTTTTTGAGCACCTTTTATTTGAGGGTACACAGAACATCAAGCGGGGCGAATTTGATAAATATGTAACTAACGCCGGCGGTGGTCTAAATGCCAATACAAGCCAGGATAGAACATTTTATTACGAGTTGCTTCCGTCTAACCAAATGAAGCTGGGGCTTTGGCTGGAAAGCGAACGCATGATGCACGCTAAAATTGAACAGGTAGGTGTAAACACACAGCGTGAAGTAGTGAAGGAAGAAAAACGCCAGCGCCAGGATAACCAGCCTTACGGCAGCATCATCAACGAAATTTTAATAAGGGCTTATAAAGTGCATCCATACCGCTGGGCGCCTATCGGCAGCATGGATCATTTGAATGCCGCCAAGCTGGAAGAGTTCATTGACTTCTACAAAACATTTTACGTTCCTAATAACTGCGTACTTTCTATTGCCGGCGACTTTAATATTGCCGATGCAAAAAAGCAGGTTGAAGAATATTTTGGTCCAATTCCAAAAGGCACCAAACCTATTCCCCGTCCGAACGTGACTGAGCCGCCATTAGGCGGCGAAGTACGCGGTGTGATACCCGATAATATTCAGTTGCCAGCGGTTATTCAAGCCTACCGTGCGCCAAAGCAAGGCAGCGATGAATATTATGCCTTCCGCATGTTATCAACCATTTTATCCGGCGGTGCCTCAAGCCGTATGAATAAAACTTTGGTGGATCAAAAGCAAATGGCTTTGCAATCAGCTTCGGTTCCTTTCTTTAATGAGGATGCTGGCTTGTTCATCAACTTCGCCATTGCCAACATGGGTGTAAAGCCAGAGGACCTGGAGAAAGCTATTGACAGTGTAGTTGCAGTATTAAAAACAACACCAGTTACCGACAGGGAGTTTCAAAAAGTAAAGAACCAGGTAGAAACCAATTTTGTTTCAAGCAACGCTACCATGGCCGGTATTGCTGAAAGCCTTGCTAACTACGAAGTGTATTTTGGCGATGCGAACCTGATTAATACAGAACTGGCACGCTTTCAAAAAGTAACTAAGGAAGATATTTTGAACGTAGCTAAAAAATACTTGAATAAGGACAACCGGGTAGTGCTCTATTACATCGCCAAAGGCAAGAAAGACGGAGCTATGTAATCTGAATCGTCAAATGTGAATTGAGTCTTATAACTAACCTTGTTTTTAATGGCGGAACGGCCAAACACCATTTCAATCAACAATTACTTATCATGAAAAAATTATCAATAGTTTTATTAGCACTGCTGCCACTGAGTTTATTGGCGCAGGTAGACAGGAGCAAGGCCCCGCAGCCAGCGGCCGCTCCTCAAATAAAGATTGGCCAGCCGGCAACTTTTACCTTACCTAACGGACTGAAAGTTTTCGTGGTGCAAAACACCAAACTGCCCAGGGTAGCGGCTACCCTTTCCTTTAATATGGATGGAATTATAGAAGGCGATAAAGCCGGGCTTACCAGCATGGGAAGCGCCTTAATAAGGCGTGGCACTGTTAAAATGAACAAGGCAAAGCTGGATGAAGAGATAGATTTTCTTGGTGCCAGCATCAACACGTCTTTTACCGGGGCATCTGCCTCATCTTTAAAGAAAAATTTTCCAAAGGCGATGGCGTTGCTGAGTGATGTTGTTTTGCGTCCCTCTTTCCCTGCTGATGAACTGGAAAAGATCCGCAAGCAGCAGCTATCGGGTTTGCAGGCTTCTAAAGACGATCCTGGCGCTATCGCAGATAATGTTGTTAACCGTTTACTATATGGAAAAGATCATCCGTACGGTGATATTGAAACAGAAGAAACAATTTCTAATGTAAAGCTGGAAGACATTAAAGACTTCTTTGCCACCTACTGGAAACCCAATAACGCCTTTCTTGTTTTTGTAGGCGACATTACTCTTGCCGAGGCAAAAACGCTAACTACACAGGCCTTCAGTACATGGAAGCGTGGTGATGTTCCAAAGCTTGTTTATAAAACACCTGCGGCTCCGGGTAAAACTTATATCGCGATTGTTGATCGCCCGGCATCGGTGCAAAGCATTATTACGTTTGCGGCACCGGTTGAACTAAAGCAAGGCACTGCTGATGTAATTCCTTCATCTGTAATGAGCAATATTTTAGGTGGTGGTTTCAGCGGCCGTTTGTTTGCTAATCTTCGGGAAAAGCATGGCTTTACTTATGGTGCTTATTCAAACCTTACCCCGGATAGATTAACGGCCAATTTTCAGGCCGAGGCTTCTGTGCGTAACGAAAAAACAGACAGTGCTATCGCGCAGTTTTTATATGAGTTCAATCGCATACGCACCGAAGAACTGGCAGAGAATGAAGTAAGCCGGATGAAGAATTATTTAAGTGGAAGCTTTGCCCGCTCGCTGGAGAACCCCGGTACAATTGCAACCTTTGCTCTTAACACAGCCCGCTATAATTTACCTGCTAACTACTACCAGGATTACTTAAAGAACTTAGCTTCTACAACGCCGCAAACTATACAGGCCACAGCCAACAAATATGTTCGTCCGGGTAACCTGCACATTGTTATTGTAGGCAATGCAAAACAAATCGCACCGGGGTTGGAGAAGTATGGCGAGGTAAAATATTTCAATGTGTATGGCGAGGAGATAGCCGCACCAACTGTGAAAGCTGTTGATGCATCGGTAACGCCGCAAAGCATTTTGCAAAAGGCCGTTGCCGCTTACGGTGGTGATGCTGCCATTGCTGCTGTTAAAGATGTGCAGTTAACAGGTACAACTTCTATCCAGGGTATGGATCTTACCATCACACAAAAAAACCTTTTGTCTTCTGCTGCTTACTCATTTGAAATGGGTATGAAAGGAATGGCAATCCAAAAAAAGGTATTGAAAGATGGCAAGTACACACTAAGCGGCCAGGGTGCAAAAGAGGCAGATGAAAAAGATAAAGAAGAAATATCTGAAAATGCAGCGTTCTTTTTAGAAGCATATTTATTAAAACAAAAAGGATACGAATACACTATAAAGGGCATTGAAAAAGTAGAAGGGAAAGATGCGTACGCAATAGCTGTAAAAACGCCAGCTAAACGGGAGTTCACTAACTACTACGATGTAGCCAGCGGGCTACTCGTAAAGCAAACCACCACACAGGAAGGCGGTCCGGCGGGCCCAATGACAATTAATACAAGTATTGGTGACTACAAAGTTTTCAACGGTGTACAAATACCCACACGGCTTGGAATGGATTTGGGCATGATGAAATTAGATGTGAAGTTTACTGACGTGAAAGTGAATGCCGGTTTGAAAGCGGAGGATATTAAGTAGGCACCTCACCCGGCCACACTTTGTATAATAATTGTAAAACTCAATCATCTTTTGGTGATTGAGTTTTTTGTACCCGGCGGACAGAATATCTATCTGGCTTCTCTTGCACAGTTTATGCTGAGGCTGCCGAAGTACACTCTTGTACCCTTTGTAATTCTATTGGGCATTATTTAACCTTTCTTCAAACATTTAATCTGGCCGCACTCAAAAGACTTTGCCTTGTCATCCCGAGGTACGAGGGATCTGTGGATTGTGCTTTGATGAATGTTGCCACCAGTTTTACTTTTTACAGCGGTCGTTTACATTAGCAGTTCAAAGAACCCTCGTGCCCCGGGATGACAAGCAACCTACTGCCCAATAGCAATTCTGGAGTAGCGCAGCGGCAATGCAGCGTCGCCACTATAGCCCAATTAAGAGTATGTAGTTGATCAACAAAAGAAAAACCCAATCACCAACACGGGATTGAGTTTTACAATTATCATCTAAAAGCAAGGGTCTGTGCTTAGTTCTTCCTTTCTTTCAGGAGAGTGTTGGGGTGAGGCGCTATTCCAACTCCCTCGCACTAAACGTATCACCTTGCCGTACATCGCCCGTTTGGTAGCCTTTTTTAAACCAGTACATCCGTT
>JAQBNG010000196.1 GCA_028288675.1 Flavisolibacter sp.
TTAGCATGCACTGATGCTTTTATTATCAACTTTCTTTCGCCTTCCTGCTTGTTCAATAAACCATGGTGAATGGCATTCTCAGCAAAGGGCTGAACAATCAACGGCGGCACTTTATAGTCTCCGTAAATCAATTCGTCCTCCGCTTCAAGTTGAAAGGAAAATTTATCACCACACCTGAATTGTTCCAATTCTAAAAACAATTTCAGGGTTTCGAAATCCTTGCTAAAAGGAACTAAGGCCGTTTTTGAACTTTCCAATACCGACCTGATAAGTTTTGCAAATAGGGCCAGGTAGGTTGTTGCTTTATCAGGCTGATTCGTTTGAATTAAATTATCAATGGCATTAATGCAGTTAAAAATAAAATGCGGGTTCATCTGGCTGCGAAGTGCGTCCAGCCTGGCCGCTGACAGCTTTTCATTAATACCCGGCATCTCTATTTTAGCTTGCTGTAATGAGTGCTCCGGTTCAATTGATTTGATTTTATTAGCTATTAATGTAGCTATCGTACTTAATACCTGCACATGCTGTTGGTTATAAAAATTTTTTTGGTGGTGCTCGCTGTCAATTACACCAACTAATTCATCGTTATAAACTATTGGAACCGTTATCTCACTTAACCGCTCCATTTCATCAATGCGATAACGGGGGTCTTTAGAAGTATCGGAGATTAACACTGCTTCCTTGGTTTTCATCACATAACCTACAACACCCTGGCTGGTAACAACATCAAAAATTCGATTCTCAATTTCCTCAACACTGCCTTTAGGCCCATAACCTGCACGCTGAACCATTTTTGTTTGATCCTTGTTCCATAGGTAAATCATGCAATCTTCAAAACCCATTCCGCCAATCAGGTTTTTGCTACATCCCATAACACATCATCCACCGTATTTTTATTTATCAAAGAGGAAGAAAAGTAATTAACGATCCGCTCCATCTCCAATTTATTACGGTATTGCTCCGTCCGTAATTGCTGCACCTTGAGCTTCTCAGTTTCGACAATTTTTATACTTCTTAACCGCCATTTTACAAATTTCCAAATCAGCAAAGCCACAGCAGTTCCTGATAACAATTGGCCCACCATGTTCTCCAAAATGGAGGCGAAATAACTATTGTGAGTGATGTTTCCCCTGTTGCACTCCCACCGTTTTCTGCTTTCACCCTGAACGTATATTCGCCCGGCGGGAGACCGGTATAGCTGGCAAATTGTTTCGAGCCAGCGTATATCAAGTCGTTATCGATTTTGCTAAGCTGGTAATAATATCCCGTGTGTTGTATGTTGGAGATATTGAGGACCCCGAATTCAATGGTCAAAAAATTTTGATTATACCTAAGTTGTACCGCTTTGTCTTTGGCAAGGAACGGATCAACAAATACAGCACTATCGAAAATGCTGAAACCGGTAATCTCAACCTTTGGTTCGTTATTAGTTTTAAGCGCAGCATTTACAGGGTTAAAGCAAATCATCTCGGTGGCGGTGGACGTAAGCCATCTTCCATCCTTCAATTGATAGAAACCGGTTGACTTGAAGGCGGAATTAATAGATGCGGGCTCAACGGAATATTGGGTAAACCTGTTCGTGCCACGCCGGAATTTATAGATGCCGAAATCGGTTGTAAGCCATAAGTAGTTACCTGTGTCTTTTTTTAATGAATAAACAATAGAAGAAGGCAATCCATTCTTAGTTGAGACATGGGTAAAACTGCGTGTAGTAGTATTGAAAAAATTCAGACCGACGTATATAGTGCCAATTACCAAAGTACTGTCGTTTAATTCTTCTATACCACCGCTGGTAGCGGCAGATAAAGAGCCGGGTTTATTTCTATCGGGCGAATAAGTAGAAGCGTAAATTCTTTTCTCAGTGTCAAAATTTTTTAGCCCTGCTTCTGTACTAACCCATCATCGGTGCTCAGCCAGATATTTTCATCGCTGTCCTGAAAAATACCCGTGATATCGTAATTGTAATGAAGACCTTGGTTATTAGAGGGATCATTTACAATTGAAGTAAAAGAATCTGTTTCCCTGCTGTATTTCAGCAGCCCTGCATTTGAAGTGCCAATCCATATCGTGTTATGGTTGTCTTCAAAAATGCATTCTACACGCACTATAGCATCTTCATTGCGGTTAGGTTTCTTTGGTTTCCCTATTTCACCCAGGAAATAGGTTGTTACTTTTTTTGTAATGGTATTGTACTTATAAAAGTATGGCCGGCCTGTGCCAATCCAAAGCATGCCTTTACTATCCTTTAAACTCACTGTAAGATTCCCTTTATCTATAAGCTGCAACAGAGGGTGGCGAATTGGATTATAGGTATGAGAATATATCTTTTTTGTTTTGCCGTCAAATAGAAACAGTCCATTAAAATTGGTTAGCCATGTTTCTTTTCTTGTGATATCTGTGGCTAAAGGGTTTTGCCTGTTTTGGCCTGATGTTGCTGCAGAAAGAACATTGACATAAAATTTCTTTTCGTTTGCCGGATTATATAGAATGCCAAAATCAGCTAACAGCCAGGAAGTATTAAGAGAGTCGGTATAACTGTCGAATTTAAATTTGCCCCTTGAAGTAAGCTATCTCCGCTGTTAAAGGTGAAGGCATTTTTTTCAAGGTCGAACTTTTGTATATCGCGGTAAAGTATCCAAAGGCAGTTATTTTTTTTATCTGAAAAAAGATCGGCCATTCTTGTATCCATGATGCCGTTTGCATTATTTTGTTCCAATACCGTAAATCTTTTTTTCAGCAGTTTTATTAGGAATAGTTTATTTGTGGAAAAACCACAAAATCCTGCACATCGAGTGGATAGGCTGGTGTGTTTGTCTTAATTCCTACTCTTCCCAAGCCGTTATTCCTTGGTTTCAAAACGATATCGTTAGAAGATCCAATTAAAGTTGTGGTGTTGGATTGGTAAATACCCATAGCATTCAAACCGTTTCCAACGGCAAGACCATTACAGGCAAATCCCGTTGTGCCTAATGAGCCGATTTGTAGTTTGCTCACCGGGGATAAAGCATTGATACCCAGACTACCGGTACCGTCGTTTCTTGGGCACAGTATAATGTCAGTGGTTGCACCAATTGTGGTGGAGTTTGACTGAAGAATGGCCATTGCATTGATGCCATTGCCGATAGCAAAATCATTGGTTGCAAAATTAGTAGCCCCATTGAGCCGATTTGCAGTTTGTTTGTGGGATTGCAACTCCAATACCAACATTTCCATCACCCGTCATTGCTATTGCATCTGTTGCATTTGACGAATTATACAGCGAGAGTACATCTGTGCTAATATTTGCATTGCTTGTTTTTCCTGCAATTCCCCAATAGCGGCTTGAACCGGTATTGGGGAATAACAACCTTGAAAAATTATTTACCCCGGGGTATTCCAAAACTAAATACCCGGTTGGTCCCGGGTGAGTAATATGAAGCTTGCCAACTGGAGATGTTGTACCAATACCAACATTACCCGTGGTATTGTGGCAAATGTTGGAACCATTTAAGCTCCAGTAATTTGTAGCCGACCCGGCAGACAATACTACCCATGCTGATCCATTATAATACCAAAAACTGCTTGTATCAGTATCATAAACAAGGAGGCCGGTAGCCGGAGATATAATGCCAGTGTTTTGGGTGGTTGTCACCCTCGGAATAAACATTGCTTTGTTCGTCGCATTCACATCAAGTATGGCATTTTGGTGTGGCAGTGTTGCTGTAGCATTGATGGATACACTTTGCGAATGAGAAATATAGTCAACTGAATGGCACAATAAGAAAAAAAATGGGAGCAGTATTTTTTTCATAACCAACAATTAATGATGCTCTAAACTATTTTAATCCAAAAATTTACAGCAGCGCATCTTATCACATGGCAGGTTTCATTTATTTGTCGGGAGGGTTGATATCAAAAGCAATATTTCAACTGAAACATTGCTTGGAAGTTTTATTTACGTTTGCACACTTGAATCAAAAGCTATATGACGAAAGAGAAAATATTAGTGATTGGCGCATCAGGCCAGATAGGAGTGGAGCTTACATTAGCGCTTCGCAAAATATATGGTGCAACAAACGTTATTGCCTCTGACCTGCGGGAACAAAACCCATTATTGGAAGGCACCGGGCCTTATGTGAGTTTAGATGTAATGAATAAAGAAATGTTGCATGTACAGGTCATTCGTCAGGGCGTTACACAAATCTATTTACTAGCGGCTATTTTATCAGCAACAGGGGAGAAGAATCCGGCACTTGCCTGGCACTTGAATATGCAGGGCTTATTGAATGTGCTTGACATCGCCAAAGAAGAAAAACTTACCAAAGTTTATTGGCCTAGCAGCATTGCTGTTTTCGGACCTACATCGCCTAAAAAAGATTGTCCGCAAAAAACGATCATAGAACCTACAACTGTTTATGGTATCAGCAAATATGCCGGTGAGTTTTGGTGTAACTATTATTTCATGAAGTATGGTGTTGATGTGCGCAGCCTTAGGTATCCAGGATTGATCTCTTATAAGTCGGCACCTGGTGGTGGCACCACCGACTATGCTATAGAAATTTTTCATGAAGCTCTGGAAGAAGGGCATTACAAATGTTTTCTTGAAAGAGATACATATCTGCCCATGATGTATATGCCGGATGCGATACGGGCTACCATTGAATTGATGGAAGCGCCAAAAGAAAAGATCAGTATCAGAACTTCGTATAATCTATCGGCTATAAGTTTCTCTCCTGAGGAAATATCAACAGAAATAAAAAAGCACATTCCTGAATTTACAATCAATTATGCTCCCGATTATCGCCAGGCTATCGCCAACAGCTGGCCGCAAAGCATTGATGATTCGGTAGCTGCAAAGGATTGGGGATGGAAACCAGAATTTGATCTATCGGCCATGACAAAAGATATGCTGGATAACCTGAGAAAATAAACACACATTTCAATTATGCAGGTGGTTGACTATCTCCTGCCATGATATTTGCTTGTTCAATTTCCAAACAGCATTGGATATGAAACAACAGAGCAAATGGGCCATACTCTCAGGTGTTATTTTAGCCATGTTACTTTCTTCGCTCGACCAGACCATCGTGTCAACAGCAATGCCAACAATCGTTCAGGAACTCAACGGTCTTGAACACATCAGCTGGGTATTTACCGCTTATATGTTAGGCTCAACCGTAACGGTCCCTATCTATGGAAAGCTTTCTGATATTTTTGGAAGAAGAGGCTTGTACTTACTGGGTATTGTAATTTTTCTTGGCGGTTCGGTACTCTGCGGCTTATCGCAAAGCATGACGCAGCTTATCCTCTTCCGGGCCATCCAGGGAATAGGTGGGGGCGCTATGATGGTAAATTCATTTGCCATTATCGGCGATGTATTTCCACCGGCTGAAAGAGGAAAATACCAGGGAATGATCGGGGGTGTATTTGGGCTAAGCAGCATTGCCGGCCCTCTATTAGGAGGATGGATAACAGACAACACCTCATGGCGCTGGGTATTTTATGTCAACATTCCATTAGGTATTATTGCTATCCTTGTATTAGCGGCCAACCTCCCTAAAATTTCATCGCATATAAAAGATAAAACCATTGACTGGCTGGGTGCCTTTTTTATTATAACCACCCTGGTTCCTTTGCTGCTTTCATTGGTGTGGGGTGGCAGCGTTTACCAATGGGTCTCGTGGCAAATTATAGCGTCTCTTGTTTTGGCATTCATTTCCCTTTTCATTTTTATTGCTATAGAAAAGAGAACCCGCAATCCCATTTTATCCCTTGACCTTTTTAAAAACAAGGTTTTTCTTGTTTCTGTTTGTGCCTTGTTTTTGACGGCTATGGCTATGTTCGGCGCTATTATTTATGTGCCCATTTTTTCGCAGGGTGTAATCGGCGGCTCTGCCACACATGCAGGCTTAGTGCTTACGCCAATGATGTTATCGTTAGTGGCCGCCTCTACCATAAGCGGACAAATTATTTCCCGTACCGGAAAGTATAAAAGCCTTGCTATTCTTGGAACGGCCATTACTGTTTTTGCCCTGTTTTATTTTTCAACTATCGGCATCGATACCAGCAATACAGAATTAATTATACGGATGATCTTTCTCGGCCTTGGCCTAGGCACTACCATGCCCATTTTTACACTCGCGGTACAAAGCGCTTTTAATAAAGAAAGATTAGGAGAGGTTACGGCAGGGTCGCAACTTTTTAGAAACGTTGGCGGCACGGTGGGCACTGCAATTTTGGGAGGCATTATGAACAGTCGTCTAACGCACCACATCGGCAACCTGCAGAACGAACCTTTTGTGGCGCAAATGCAAAGCCTTACTACAGGAAAAGGAGAAAGCCATTTTGATGCATCTATGATTCAGTCTGTTCTCAATTCTGAAAGCCAGCAACACCTTAAAGCACTCTTTGCTAATGCACCTGCGGCAGACCAACCCGCATTGATAAATAATTTCAACAGGTTTTTATTGACTGCAAAAAATGTTTACAGTGATGCAATTAACAGTGTATTTATTACCGCAGGATGCCTGATGGTTGTTGCTTTGATTGTTGTTTTCTTTTTACCTGAAGTGCCTTTGCGAAAATCGGATAAGCCGGCATTGGAAGAAGCAGGTGCTTTATTAGAAGACGAATTAGGACTGGATAATGTAGAGTTGAGTAAAAGGCAAATGATGGCAGGGAAAACAAAATAATGTGAAGTTGATAGTAGAATTGTAACGTTTTTGAGATTCTTTTTGTACCAGGCAATTGTAGTACTATGAGGCTCCTGTTGCGTCGCACTCTTCAAGGTTCTTATCGCTATTCAGTTCTCCTTGCTAGCAAGACCTCATCCCTGTAGAGATTCTATACTTAGTATTGAATTACACAAATCTCACTGCTTTGCACTCTTCTTGCAATTCAACAATCGTTTCTTCATCATATGGTTTACCCGAAGCGTATCTAGGACAAGCCGCGCTAAACTTCTATCCGTTTTTCTACCCTCGATACGTTCCTATCAACGACAAGTAAAAGACCGCTATCGTAAAGATTCACAAACTCAAGGAGTCATACTTTCTGCAGGTAAGAGGGGTTGGGTAAGGCAGCTACAAGCTAAGCTTCAAGACATCATCCATACTAAAAATGCCTTTTTTGCCAGCAATTGCTTCGGCTGCCAATACAGCCCCTAATGCAAACCCTTCGCGGTTATGCGCCGTATGAATTATTTCAATATCATCAATGGCGGAAGAATATTTTACAAAGTGTGTTCCCGGTGCAGGATCAACTCGTTCGCTGATAATGGAAATCTCTTCTGAATTTTGTGTTGGATGATTTACCCAGGATTTTTTTCTCCCAATGTTTTCCAACACCTGTCCTGCTAAAGTAACGGCGGTACCGCTGGGCGCATCTAATTTTTGTGTATGATGAATTTCCTTTAACGATACTTCATAACCGGGTTGTAATGCCATCAATTTTGCAAGCAGCTTATTCACTTGAAAAAAGATATTTACTCCAACACTAAAATTGCTGGAATGAAGAAAGGCCCCTTTCTTTTGCCGGCAGTATTCTTTTATTTCATCAAGTTGAGCATTCCAACCGGTAGAGCCACTAACTATCGGTACACCAAAATCTATGCATGTTTTTACGTTGCCAAAAGCACTTTCCGGACCTGTAAATTCTATAGCAACATCGGCAGTAGTAATAGCTTCTTTTGTAAAATCATCTAAGTTATCAATGTTGATCTTCAGAACGATTTCGTGCCCCCGTTCTATCGCTACGCCTTCAATAATTCGCCCCATCTTTCCGTAACCAAGTAAAGCAATTTTCATAATGACGCGAATTTAAGACACTAATTGCACGAATGGCTATGGAGCAAATAATAGGATTTATTAAAAAGAGTTGATGAGTGCATGCTACTTAAAAAGAAGCACCAGGCTAACACCTGTGGTTCCAGCAAACTGGCTGGGGCCTAACTTAA
>JAQBNG010000201.1 GCA_028288675.1 Flavisolibacter sp.
GAAAGAAAAGCGGCCGGCTTCCGCTTCTCCTGCCCCCGCCGACTTACTGGAAAAAGTTGAAGTACATCCGGGCGTGGTTCTGCCAAAAGCACTTGCCGCACATTGGAATGAAATAGAGAAAACAAGGCTTCCGTACATTGCTATTAAAGCAACGCCGCAGGAGCCGCAGGATGTCAGGGAAAGTAGTTTTGGCTATCTTCCCTGCCTGCCAAAAGGCTTTGCCTATCCTACAGATGCTAAAGGGGCCTATATGTATCCGCTGGCACAAATAAACTGTAATCACCTGCCGCCCCTTGACAACTTTCCCCGCGAAGGTTACCTGCAATTTTATATTGCTGCCAATGATATATATGGGATAAACTTTGATAACCAGCAAGAGCAGAGTGGCTTTAGAACTTTGTATTTTACCAATGATGAAGTAAAGGATCATCAAACTGATTTTTCTTTTTTAGCCGATGTAATGAACTCTGAGTACAGGCCGGTACATAAGCCACACACCCTGGCGTTTACTTTAAAAGAAGAATACATAGGATTGCAGGATGTAAGATATGAGGACAACCGCTTTTTTAACCTGGAAGAGACGGCGCATCAATACCCATCTGTTGCTAAAGAATTAGAGGACTTTGTTTGGGATAACTTTGAGTCGAACGGTCATAAAATGGGAGGCTATGCTTTCTTTACCCAGGAGGACCCGAGGCATAACGAGAATGAGGATTATATTTTATTGTTGCAGATAGATTCGGATGACGAAATAATGTGGGGTGATGTTGGCGTTGCTAATTTCTTCATTCACCCCGATGATTTGGCTGCCAAAGATTTTTCGATGGTTATGTACACCTGGAACTGCAGTTAGAAATAGCAAGGTCTCCAGTAGTCGCTTACCTTTTGAATTTATACCCAAATTTCAATATTGTTTTGAACAAACTTACTACCCATTTTTGTATACATTGCCTTGAGTGAACACTGAAAGTGTTCTTTAATCTATTAAAAATTTGCAATAGAAAAAAAATAAGATGCTTGCTTGTAGGTTTTTAAAGAATACCCCTTACAAATCCAAGGTTTTCCTATAATCACTTGGCGACATAAGCTTCATCTTTTTAAATTGCCTATTGAAATTTGCCAGATTATTGTAGCCGCATTCATAAGCTATTTCCACAATTTTTTGATCCTTCTCTGCCAGTAATTTGCAAGCATGGCCAATTCTTACTGTATTCAAATATTCGATAAAGGTTTGGCGGTAATGTTCTTTGAAGAAATTGCAAAAAGTGGTTACCGCCATGTTCGCTACAGAAGCTATTTCCGGTAAAGCAATATCCTGATAAAAGTTCTGCATAATGTATTGATTGATTTTGCTGAACCTGTCAGAAGATTTGTATTGGCTAGATTGAATGTAACCGGGGCTCGCCAATAATTTATATTCGTTTGTACTAGCTAAAATATCGAAGATTGTAAACAGGGAGGCAAGCCGCTGAAGCCCGTTTTTTGTAGGCATTTCAATTAATAATGCAGTAATACTTTCTTTGGCTTTTCCAAGAATTACCATACCGTTTAGGGAGCGGCTTAGAAAGTTCTTAAAATTTTCCATCTCAGGTATTTGCAGAAATGACTCACCCAAAAAATCCTCAACAAAGTGAATCACAATGGCATCTGCGGTGGAATCAGTTTTACCATTGATGAACTGAGGATCATTTACCCAGACATGGGGTAATTTAGGGCCCATGAAAACCAAGTCACCTTCGTCGAAATAACCGATGTTATCTCCCACCATTCTGCGTCCCGTACTTTTTGTTACCAATACCAACTCATACTCTGGATGATAATGCCAGGGGCAAGGGAAATATTTTCCAGTTTCTCTAAATACAACAAAGGACTTATCGAAATCCTTTGCAAAACGCATTTCGATAGGTTTCATAAATAATGAACTTTTATTTGATTGTTTACCAAGTTAGAGTAATAAGTAGCTTATTGAATAAGCTCTGAAAATTAAAGTATTAATGTGAAGTGAATCAAGACTAAGCTGTTAGGTTTTTTTTCTGCACCATTTTTCCTACTTCGTCGCTTAACATAACTATTAAATCTTTATTCATTGTCACTCTCACTAGATCTTTTATCCACGATTGTATCGCGGGCCCAAGGTGGTTTAGAAAATGACGAGCACCGCCACTACCGCCACCCAAATGCAAGTTCACAAACGGGCCAGGCAAAGCCCACCGTAGCCCAGGCCCTTCCGTAATGGCCATATCAATGTCTTCTGCACTTGCAACGCCTTGCTGCACCAGGTAAAACGCTTCCTGCCGCAAAGCGGCCTGCAAGCGGTTGGCCACATGTCCTTTAATCTCTTTTTTAAGACGGATTGGTTTTTTTCCCACGGATCTATAAAATTCTATAGTACGTTCAACAGCTTCATCAGAAGTATGTTCTCCACCACATACTTCCACTAATGGAATAAGGTGGGGAGGATTAAAGGGATGTCCTAAAAGTATCCGTTCCGGATAAGATGTGCCGGTTTGAAGCAACGATGGAATGATGCCACTTGAACTGCTTACAAGTAATACATCGGGTGGAGTGCATGAATCTAACTTTCTGAAAAGTTCCTGCTTGAGGTCTGTTTGTTCAGATCCGTTTTCTTGAACAAATTGTACATTTTTTACCGCCTCCTCAAGACTTTCTTCAAAGGTGAGTAACTCTTGCGAAAGGTTAGGTGCATTTTGAAAAATCTGATTTCTTAATTTCTGTTCGGCCCCTGCTGCTATATCTGTTGCTGTAACCCGTAATCCTTTCTCTAAAAATAAAGTAGCCCAACTGCTGCCAATTACTCCTGTCCCAACAATTGCTATATGTTTAATTTTTTTATAAAGCATACATCTTTAGTCTGGGCAGCAACTTTTATCACATTGAATCATTTCTATTGTGGCCTTTTCTATTTTATTGCTACTTCCATTTTTACAGATGAAACAACAGGCCCTCCGCCTGAATTGGAACTATTTAATTTGAGCTGATACCGGAAGGTTTGTCCTTTTTCGATTGAAATATCGTAAACGGCTTCAGAAGCCGACTGGCTGATCAACTGTGGCTTTTCGGTATTGGTTCGCATAGATGATCCAGATTTACCAATCAGTATCTCCGGTGTAACAAATTGCTTATTACTAAAACGGCCCTGTACGGATAATATAAACTTTTTTTCTCCGGTAGTATTGACCATATAGTCAGACGTATAAACTTCGTAGCTGTTGCGCCGGGCTATACTGCCCGCATCGGCCGCTATACGCGAATGGGGGCCAAAGCTTGGTACACTGCTAGTGTTATCAACACGGTAACCATCCTTCCCGCCCCAATAAATTACAGAGCCTACCCCGTGTTTGCCACCGGTTGCATTAATGCCGCCATCATATACAGTAGCGCCGGTATGGTTGTAAACTAAGATATCCTGGTAGCCATCCCCATTAAAATCCAGCACTAGATTGCCGCCAGAGGAATAAGAAGGCAACCGAATTTTTTTTTCTTCGGTAGGGAACCCATCCTTGTCGCCGCTTAAAATAAAAGTGGGTGAGCGTCGTGATTCATCTGCATGATAATTGGCTGCCACAAATTGTAATTTACCATCGCTATACAGTTGTGCAATGGTACCACCATTGGCTCCAAAGGTGTGAAAGCTTCGCTTGTTATTTAGGGAGAAAGTACCTTTGTTGCTGATTAAGACCCATGATTCAACATCATAAACTTTTGTGTCAAAATTCTGAAGGTTCTGACAGAGAATATCCAGCCATCCATCGTTATTAAAATCAGCCATGGACACTCGGGGAGTAAACATTTCTGAAAATAAAATAATTGGTTTCTGTAAATGGTAGCCTCCGTTGTTTTCACCAAACATAATGCATACCCGGTTATACCCACAGGTTACCGCATCTAATAATCCATCATTATTTAAATCACCCAAAGAAGTCGTGTAAGCCATAAATGGAAAATCAAAAAGTTCCACTTTGAACTTCCGGTTTCCGAGGCCGAAAACGATTGCTCCCGTCGGTCCGTTCACGGGCGTTACCAGCATATCCAGGATACCGTCTTTATTAAAGTCGGCCACGTTAATAGTATTGCCCCGAAAAGGTATGTCCACTTCTGTTAGCTCTTTTTCCTGCGGAAAGTTGTAAATATTGTACCGGATGGTAATGCGTTGATTGTTACCACGCAAGTACACCAGGTCAACACTGCCTTTATCTTCCATATCAGCAAAAGCTATGTTGGATTCCTGCGATGCAAGAGGCACTCGTATGCAATTGGCCGGGCCGTACCTCCCACTTGCATTGCCTTTATAAATATACATGGGTAAACCCTCTGCCGAAATACCTTCATTGCCGGGACCATCATTGATACCGGCGTGGCGGGCTATGCCACTTAAACCATTAATAATAATTACATCTTTACGGCCTTTGCTCGATAAATCCTCAGCCAGGATACTAGTTGCACCAAAACTTTGTAATTCAGTACGATTCTCTGTGGCAAAACCAGCAGCTGAATTATGATAAATAAAGCTGTTGATGTCAAGGGTTTGATTGTTGCGATGCTGGGCGAATAAAATATCTGTGAGTCCAGTACCATCCAGATCCGCAAGCCTTACGCTTACAGCACCCATTGTTGGTAAGGCCATTCTTTTTTTTATGCTGAATCCTTCTTTACTACCCCACCATATATGAGAATCGGTTTCGAAATCGTAAGCCTCTTTTTCATTAACACTATAAAAGTTAGCAGTTACCAGGTCGATATAACCATCGCCATTTAAATCAGCCGCATCACCACTAAAAGCGTTTTGAGTTTCCACGATTGATTTATTTTCTTCAGAAAAGGAACCTTTGGCATTCCAAAAAATTTCTGATTTATTTCCGGTTGATGGAACAAAAAGGTCGGCGTAGCCATCGCCGTTCAAATCTTTTACAAGCAATTCAGGTGTAAGTCTTTTACCCCAGCTAGGCGAGAACCGTATATTCAAAACCGGTAAAATCTGGGCTTTGCCTGCTTTACCTCCGGTCGTCGGTATAATGCGTACAGCCCCTGGATTGCCTAACTCCAAGAATACTATGGACTTGCGTCCATCATTTGTAAAGTCGGCAATTTTTACATCCACTGCATATTGGGTGGGTATCGCTGCCCGTGCATTTGGAGGGAAGCCGGCATCAGTTTGGGTAAAAATATAGGAGGTAAGCTCCCTATCGCCGGCGCGTTTGCCAAGTGTCTGGTAGGAATAATCCGGCGTTTCGCCATACATGTGTTCGCGGCCTACATTGGCTATTACTATGTCTGGCAATCCATCACCCGTAAGGTCATCGACGGCTATCGCTGTTCCCCGGTCGGCTGGTAATAAAGACCGCCGCAAAGGATTGAGGCCATCACTGCCGCCCCAATAAATATACGAAGGCAGTTCTGCCAGTGTAGAGCCGTGTAACATGTTTGTAAATAGCAGGTCTTTAAAGCCGTCTTTATTTATGTCGCTTACAATGGCTTTACCGCCTCCTGCGGAGGGCATGCGGGTAATTGATTTAAGGCTTTCCATTGTATAAGCCAAATTCTGATAGACTGCGGCGTCTTTAGCAAACGGAAAACTTAAAGATTGAAGGCCAGCTGGTTTATTGTTATGATATACAAACGCATCGGGTGTATCGTAACCGTTGTGGTCATTATTGGTTACTACTTCAGGATAACCATCACCGTTGAGATCAAACAAATTAATAAATTGTATCTGCCCTTTTTTTGATATATAAATATTGCCGCCTGATTCTGAAACCACCCCTTTCATAAAATCATTATAGGTGTGGTGATAAAACAGAACCGGCTTTTCAAGCGAAGAGGCAGCTGCTTTAGTAGCAACTCTTTGCGCACTTAAAATTCCGGGTAAACTGATAAAAAGAAGCGTAGCGGTTATCAACAGAAAATATTTCATAGCAGCAGTTAATTTTCTATTTTGGATCAACAATTATCTCCCGGACTTTAATAGCTTTCCGCTTTTCTGCAGCTTCATTTTTATAACGGAAATCAGAATAGATCATTAAGAAACGATTAGGTCCAGTGGCTAGCAATCCTGTGTATCCGCACGATACAAGGTATTGCTCCTGCGTGCTCTGGCTTTCATATGGCAACATCTCTATTCCATCTGTCCAACTATCATTTAAGCCGCTTTTTGAAAATCGAAGCTGTACACCTGGCCTGCCAGCTGATAATACAAGAACACCATTTTGCAAGCGAAGCAATCGTGGTAAAGCGCCTGCGGGAGCAATTACTTCAGGCTTCGTCCACGATACGCCATTATCGGTAGAATGGCTGGCATACATAGGACCATTACCAACTCCATTGGTCACTCCATCACCATCCGCCGAGCGGATAACACAAAGCAGGCTACCATCTGCTAATACTTCGTAAGTTGGTTCTGTAAAACCAATACGGTCAGTAGCCATAACGTCTATCTTTCTGTCTGGATTAAATGGTATGCGGCCCTGAAATTTCCAGGATCGTCCATTGTCAGTCGAACGGTGGAAAACAACACCCATCTGCTTGTCAACTTCTCCGGTTTCTTTCAGATAATAACCAGGATAAACACCTGCCAGTAAGGAGCCGTCTTTAAGAGTGTGAATATCGCCCCACCAAACAACCGGCACTAATTCTTTTGAACTATACCGAACCGCCATCGGATCAATTAATGTTGCTTTCTCCAAGTTCCATTTTGTTTGCCCCGGGACCATTCGTTTTAGCCAGATTCCGTTGACTTCCGATGGCATATCGGCTAACTTGTAAAAAGTGAAATTAGTTTTCCGATATTTAAAATTTGTCTTGTCTATGGGCTTCAAAGATTTTAATGTTTCTACCGGTATAGGCTTTGGATCAGACACCTTTATCATCTCTCCGTTGGCTAATGGAAAACCGGTCATTTTAGTTGAATCAGGCTCACCCAACTGCCAGGTACTACCCCCATCTTTTGATAATGCGGAACCAACTGCAGATGTCCCGTAAGATTGGATGGCATCAAGATGCATACTCCAATCGGCGTGTAATGTTTTATCAGATAACCGGCTGATAGTAGGGAACTGGTAGTAGCCCCAAATCTGCGGTTTATCGGCTACCACGATTACTTTTGGTTCACTAAGCGTAATGGCAAATTCGTCTTTGCCATTACGCCGGTATTGAATCACAGTTTTATTAATTGCAGGAACTCCAAAAGAGATAGTTCCTACTGAGCGGGCCGGATCTTCATTCCAAGCTACCTTGGTTGCCTTGCCATCATCGATATTTAGCTTGGATGTTTTGCACGCAACCATTAAAAGCAGACAGAAGACGAAGCTTATATTTTTCATTAGAAATTAATTTCAAAAAGAAACAATGGTTATACTAAACACCTTGCTGCGACTCCATGTTCTTTGGTTTGACCAAGTATAGCAATACAGCACTTATAATCATAATTAATGCAGCAAATTGAAAAATGGTACTTAGGTTTATTTTAGAATCACGAAGTAAACCGGCAGCATAAATACCCAGGCCACCAATAATGCACGCAAATAAATTTAAGACGCCATAGGCGGTGGCTAAGTATTTTGTATTAATGATCATACATAACACCGGCATTAGGTTAGCATCGGTAAAGCTTCGGGTAAACACAAAAATCATAAAGCAAATAATGGCTACAGCAAGCACATTGGTATGGCTCGCCATAAAAATGAACGGAGCAGCTATCATTAGTCCTATCGCCGGTAATAATATTCTTGCTCTTTTATTTTTAACACTCCACCGGTCGGCTAAAAACCCACCCACCATTACGCCTATCATAGCAGCGGGGTAAATGTAAGCGGTTGCGTATAGACCCGCCGCCGCCTGTGTTACGCCAAAATGTTCTTTATAATATGTTGGCAGCCATCCCATAATCATCCATCCAACAATACCCAAGAGGCTAAAATAAATAAGCGTTAATATAAAAGACCGACTGTGAAAAATGTGTTGAACCGCTTTTCCAAAATGAAGTTTTTCTTCCTGCTTCTCAATAACCGAAGGTATTTCAGCTACCCTTTTAGGTGCATCTTTAAGAGTAAAAAAAAGCACTGCGGAATAGACAATTCCAATGACACCAAAAAGGCTGAACGCAAGGGTCCAGTCATATTTTTCGGCAATCCAGCCGCCAACAAAGCCCAGGCTTTGGCCAACAGTTATTCCTGCAATATGAATACCCGTAGCAAAAGACCTGGTAGTTCCACGGTGGTAATCAACAATCAGCGCCAGTGCTGCAGGAATGTAACAAGCCTCGCTAATGCCCATTAAGGCACGACTAATCAATAGTTGCTCGTATGTTTTTACTTGGCCGGTTAGTAGTGTAATTATAGACCACACCAACAGGCTGACGATAATTACTTTACTGCGGTTAAACCTATCAGCCAAAAAGCCGGCAATCGGACTTAAGAGTCCATATACAAACAAAAAAACAGAGGTTACCAAACCAAATTGGGCATTGGTCATTGGAATATCCTGCAATACTGATTCACGCATGGTGGCAATCATCGTTCTGTCTAAATAATTAAGACAACCTACCACGCAAAGCAAGGCCACCGTAAGCCATGCTCCGGAAAGCAGTTTTGGAGCAGGTGCAGTAACAGGAACGACAGTTGCTAATGACATGTGTATTCAATGTATTAAAGGCGCACGATAATTAAATTACACGTTTTTGATTCGCGTAAGTTTATAAGGATATGTTTTCTTTGATTTCCATTGGCACACATAAATATTACCCTCGTCATCTACGCACACGTCATGCGGATGAATAAAAATTTTTTCCTCTTGCTGCTGTGGAAGAAGTTTGTTGTCAAGGTATAAAGGTGCCGTGCCGCCGGGTGTGGAAACCACCCTGTTTTGCCCATCTAAAATGGTGATAAAGCCCGATGCTTCGTTGGTGTTAAACCCGGAACGAAATACCGCTGCATAAACATAGTGGTCTTTAATAACAGGACGGCAAACAAAAGAGCCGGGCAGCGAAATAGTTTCCAGATATATGCCTTCAAGTGAAAACCTCTTAAAAGCATTATCATTTCTAGAAGTAAGCAATAAGGTGGGCCTGCCCTCTCCTCTCCCGTCTATTGCAATGCCGTGCACACAATTAAATTGTTCTTCCTTATCGCCGCTACCACCCCAATGCCGTATGTATTTCCCCTTGCTGTCGTACTGAATTACATATTGAAGCCCGTAGCCATCTGTTATATAAATATCACCATTGGAGGTTACAGCAGTTTCTGTTGGTAAGTATAAACTTTCATCGGTATAACAGCCAGTTTCTACCGGATAATTTAGTACCATCATCTCCTCTCCGTCCAAGGTGGTTTTAATTACCTGGTGGCGTTCGTGATCAGTGATTAATAAATACTCAACATCCTTTTCTTTGAAGAGAGACAAGCCATGAGCACCAGGATAAGTAGTGCCCCAGGCAGAGAGTAAATTGCCTTCCAAATCAAAAACTAAAATATTATTACGAGTATCATTTGTAAGTACGTAAAGCCGGTTCATGGAATCAATTACCATTTCATGGCAATCGTTTACAGGGTACTTGTCAGCATCAATTTTAGCCCAATTTTTATCTACCGAATATTGATGCTGATGATGGCCAGTTATCATAGTTGTTATTGATACTCTTTTTATTTATACGGTTGCCAGTTGGGCCTTCAATGCAGTTGCATATGCTTCCCGTGCTTCAAGGTCCGGCTGCGCTGATGCCCCAAAATAAATTAACCCCAATGCCTTGCGGGAACGAAACGATGATGTATTGGCATTAGCCGAATGGATAGTCATGCAATGATGAATCAACACATCACCAGGATTAGCTGGACAAGCTATCACATTCGCCTCATCTTCAGGGGTGCCATAGTCGGTTATAGATTGTGAAAACCCGATAGTTTGCGTACGACCATGTGGACGCATGCCTTTTGTATGTGATCCAGCCACGTAGCTTACGTAGCCATTTTCTTCATCAATATTTTCAAGCGCAATCCAAACCGTAACCGCCTGCCTTGGTTTAATATTAAAATAGTAGGCATCCTGATGCGGCGGCGTGAATTTACCAATACGGGGAGGCTTATTAAAGTATTCTACGTTCTTTCCTATAACTTTCTCATTGAGCAGTGCTGCTGCTAGCTTTTCGATCTCGCTGTTCACCATTAATTCATTAAAAAATGCATTATGAAGCTCCAGATCTTGTAGCTGCTTCAAGGTTTCAGGGTTGTCTTTTTCTTCGTAAATAACTTTGTTTGATGGCAATCCAGGTACTACTTCAGCAATAAATTTAGTCAACTCCTTATTCATTTCTTCCACCTGCTTGTCACTAAAAAAAGCAGGTAAAAATAAAAAGCCATCCTGTTGAAAAGTAGCTTTCAAGTCATGTACTTTACCACTGTCCATAAATTCTTGATTAAAATGTTCAATAATAAATTAATTAGCTGTCTGATGATTGGGTAATGACCTTGCATAACAAATATACCAGACATGGACAGGGGTGGTTGCTACTTTCTATTACATTTATGATACTATCTTTCAATAGAAAGGCCTTATAAAAGGCGGACTTTTTCATATGAACATTTTTCCAAAATAGGCAGGCTGATGAAAATCACGAATAGGATTGGGTATTGGGTTCCAAGCTAAGTAATGAGGCTCTAAAAGAGCATCACCACATTTATAGAAATTCACTTTGTAATAGTTGGCTGTAAACTGGCAAATGTTATTGAAACAAAAAACGGGTGGTGTTAAAACAAGTGTGAGCTCCCACAGAAAAGAGTTTGTTACGGGTGAAATTTTTTTCCACGTCACCCAGCGGTTAATAGAACAAATAGTTTCATCCGATAATTTTTTACGATTATTCCTGTCACTACCAAATGAAGCTAAACAAGTTCCCAAACTATTAAATTCAAAATTATAATACCCTCCGCTGTCATCCACTGCAATAAAAATTTCGACGCAGCTATCTTTAAAAACGGGGTCATTGGTTTGGCGATATACGGCTTGGTGAAACGCTTCACTTACATAAAATTTTACGAACAAAGCGGCTTCATTACAAGCTACCGTAAAACTTACTTCAGGCACATTGCTTAATTCATCCCAGCAAATTTCTTTTATAGGATGTTTTGCCAATCTATCTAAGATCTCTGTGATTAAACTTTGGTTTGTAACATCAGGCATTGGCAGACGAACCGCTATTAGTTCCTTTGCCTTAAACTTTGTTTCTTGTACGTCTCTCATTTTGCAGGGGTTAAAAGTGATGATCTCGTTTTAGTTACCCTGTTGTATAGCACTTTAATATGCTGGCTCCGGACCATGTTTTCGTTTTGAAGCTCCTCCTCATAAAAAGTACTTCTATTTAGTGCTATAAAGCGTTTATCCAAATCTGCAGACTTTGCCAGTATTCTTTTAAGCTTTAATGCTATTGCTTCATAGTCTGCAGTCGTCACGGTAGTTTCATTTAACTGATTTTCTACCAAATACGTTTCCAAGTATTGTATTCTAATGTCTGCCATCAACTGAAAATGCGCATATTCCTCCGCTCCTTTTGTAGGTTTTAATTGGCGCAATGTTTTAGCCGCCATTACCGTACTATCCAATACCTGCTGCACCGTTAGTGGATAGGGCGAAACTACTTTACCCTGCCTGATTTCGTAGTCGCAAACACTGATCGAAGCCCATAATTTTTTTGCTTCGACGGGTGTAAAGCCAAAGGTTTTTTGTGCATAGCGTTGTACAAATTCAAAAGTATTTAGGGCCGTATTCAACTGCAAACTTTCAAAAAATGCCTGCAGCGAAATGTTGTAGCCCGTAAAAGGATAGCGGTGTCCCCTTGGGTAAATTTCAATTATATCAAACGCACTATTAAATACAGGGTTGAATGTACCGTTAGTGGACCACGAGGTTAATACCATACCAGTGTAACCAATCTTTCTGGCCGTAGGTATAAAGTCTCTTAAATTATTAAAATGCAGATTCCATTGGGATAGATAATAATTGTCAAATCCCGACCGAATAGCCGGTGCACCCCAAATTTCATAACCGCTTTTTAATAAATTATCCAGGTTGCCAAATTGGTTCAGGTTCCACCCGTAATTCCAATCAATAAACACCGTTTCTTTTGGTAATAGCTTTATGGCTTCGGGATGTTTTAAAGCAATATCCGCCCATAATACCGGTCGCTTACCAAGGCTGATTACTATGTCGCAAAGCATTTTTATATGATCGATATAAAGTTTTGACAAGCCCACTTCAGCCGCTTTCTTCTTGCACTTTTCGCAGTGCCCAAGCAGATAGGTTTCATCGCCACCAATATGGAAATATTTCGAAGGATGTGTAGCGGCAAGCTCTTTAAATAAGTCGTTAAAGAGCAGTTTATTACCTTCTTCCTCAACAGGGCAAACCTGCGAAAAATCCTTTGCATCCTCTCTAATGGATGCGAACCGGTAATTACGCAAAATATATTCAACATGCCCAAAGCTTTGCTGCAAGGGAATTACATCCATCCCAAGGTTTTTGCAAAAAAGAAGGAATGAGGTTATCTCCTCCTTTGTGTAAGAATACTGATTGGCTATAACCGGATATTTCTGAAATGGAAAGGTGGCTTCCCATTCCATAATAAGCGTATTAATGCCATTGGCTTTAAGTTTTTGAACAAAGGCTTTAAGTGCAGGCATTTTTATAACCTGCATCCGTAGGTCAACATGATAGCCTTTCACCCCAAAATCTTTAGACACTGCTGTATTCGTTTGTGCGATTGAAACACCAAAACACAAAAGGTACCCGGTTAAAATAAGCGATACAATTTTTTTCATTTTCTTTTTTTGTAAGAGTAGCTAAATGTTTAGTACTGATTGTGCAACCAATCATTATTGTAATTGGGAATCAAGGGCGAGCTTTTTGGTACGCCAGGAACGGAGCTTATGCCCGTACCAGGCATAAAAAAACAAATAAGAGTAGCAGGGAACAAGTACCCAATATCCAAGCCTTACAGAATGTCTGTCTGCAAAATACCCGTACAAAAGCGGCAAAATAGCGTTGCCGCACAAACCCATTATTAACAGCGAGGCCCCCTTTTTAGTATACCTGCCCAAACCATCTAGCGCCAATGGCCAAATGCCTGCCCATATTAATGAATTCGCAAGGCCTAGCCCGACTATAAACCATATTGAAATATCGGTGTGATGGCCCAGTACTGTTACACTTCCATGAGTGAAAATGATTAGAAAGCTAAAGAGCAAACCTAAGAGAGTGCAACATCTTAATGCGGTAACCTGACTAAGGAATTTAGGTATAGTGGCAATGCCTGTAAGGTATCCACAGATAGTGGCAAATAATATATAGGAAGGAAACACTTTGGCTTCTAACAAACTAATGCCCATAGATCCTGCATACCCAATTACAGTATCTATTGCAATCACCTGCGAACCTACGTGCAGAAATATAGCCAGTGCCCCTAAAACAAGATGGGGAAATTGTAAAATATTTTTCTTCCCGGAATTAACTACTGCTGTTTGTTCATCTTCTTTGCTTGTGTCTATTTCAGGCAATTTTGAAAAGCGCACAAATAAACCCAAACAAAACAAAATGGCGCTAACAATAGCATAAGGCATTACCACCCGTCGTATTAGTTCATTTAAAGCATCAGATTTTTGGGAAGAAGACAGAAGCGGCAGTTGCTTAAATAATGCACTATCAGAAACTTTTAAAACCACAGCAGCAAATAATAATGGAGCCAGTATGCCTGCCGCTTTATTACAGATTCCCATTATGCTGATGCGGCGTGCGGCGCTTTCTTTTGGGCCTAATATAGTAACATACGGATTGGCGGCTGTTTGTAATATAGCCAACCCGGTGCCAAGTGTAAATAAGCCTAAAAGGAAAAGCACATACGTTCTTGACAAAGCAGCGGGAACAAAAATGAGAGCGCCTGCAGACATTACAAAAAACCCAATCATCATACCTCTTTTAAAACCAATTTTTTCGAGAAGGTATGAGGCTGGCAAAGACATAATAAGGTAAGCGATATAAAAAGCAAAGGCTACCAGGTAGGATTGAAAATTAGTAAGCTCGCAGGCTATTTTGAAATAGGGTATCAATATAGCATTGATCCAGGTAACAAACCCGAATACAAAAAACAATATGGCAATAATTGACAACGAACTGTTGGTGTTACGCGAAGAGAGTAGTGTGGTATTGTTGGCTGTCATTTATTTGTTTTATTCAGGATGGCAAGAGTACACTTTCAGTCCATTTTTATAGGTTGCTGAAACGGTAAGCTGCTTATCCTTATATCTAAAAAGTACGAGGTCAGCCAGGCTGCCTGGAGCTAAACCAATTTGGTGAGGTTTACTTAAAAAACGGTTTGGATTAAGTGATGCCATATCCCACGCATCCCCCAAACTAAAAAGACTTTGCTGATATAAATTCTGGACACCTTTAAGCAGTGTTTGCCCTGATCCGGCTAAAGTGGAAGGCTTGTCTTTCAGATGTAATTTACCAGCAGCGGTTAGTACCACATTTCCACCTACAGATGTTTCATAATTGCCTGGCGGCATTCCCGCAAGACTCACACAATCACTTACAAGTATAGTATTGTCCCCTTTTACTTTTGCTATTATTTTCATCACCGAAGCGGGTAAATGAAAACCATCGCCAATAAAGCAGGCATGAAGGCGATCATCTGCCAACTGATCCCAAATGTAATTTGGATGCCGCGGTAATACAGCATGAGTTGCGTTTCCGAGATGTGTTGACAATGTAGCACCTGCTTCTACTACATCAGCAATCTGTTTAGCACTTGCGGCTGTATGGCCAATTGAAACAACAATGCCCAAGGACACACATTTCCTAGTAAACGCAGGCGCCTCAGGCCATTCCGGTGAAAGTGTAATTATTTTGATCCTTTCGCCCGATGCATTATAAAACTCTTCAAAAAGGTTCCAATCAGGCGCTTGCACAAATTGTTTATCATGTGCACCAACCGGTCCTTCTTCAAGCGATATGAACGGACCCTCTAAGTGGATGCCGCCAATAGAACTGTTTACCATTCCGGACTCAAGACAGGCCTTATCTATATTGCGTAAACAAGAAATAAAATTTTTATAGCTGTTTGTTATAACAGTAGGATAGTACAAGGTGATCCCCTGGCCAAATAATAAAGAAGTGATGGCAACAACATCTTGTGTGGTTAAAAAAATCCTGTTGAAATCTACACCCTTAAAGCCATTTATCTGCAGATCAACTAAACCCGGTGCTATATAAGGTAGGTCTTGATTGTTGCTCCCTGCCAATGAAGCAATATCACTAATGAAGCCCTTTTCTATTACAACTTTTATAGGCTGCCCCGAACGATAATGTATTCCTTCAATGGTCTGCATCATTAAATCGTTTTAATGGCATTTGACTGTATGCTTCTTTATCGGTGTACATCATACAATTGGGATGACGGCGCAAAATGGATGCAGGACAGGCTGTTGTGACATCGCCTGTCAGCATATTTTTCACTGCAGTGCTTTTTCTGTTTCCCGGAACAGTACAGAATAAATACTTACCCGATAGCAAGATCGGAATGGTGAGTGTCAGCGCCTCTTTTGGAACTTCTTCTAAGCGAGCAAAGCATCCGTCATTAACCTGCTGTTGCCGACAAACTTCGTCTAGTGTGACAACTTTTATTATTTCAGTGTCATCAAATTTCGCATCCGGGGGGTCGTTAAAAGCAAGATGCCCGTTTTCTCCAATACCAAGGCAAACAATATCTAAAGTTGCCTGCTGTAATTGAGTTTTATAACTCAATCGTGCGGCTTCTTGTCCTTCCGTATCATCAATCAGATGTACACGTCGTGGGGCTACTTTTTGAAAAAGATGCTTTAGTAAAAAAGAGGAAAACCGTTGTGGCGCACCGGTTGGCAAGCCCATATATTCATCCATGTGAAAAACGTCAATTCGCTGCCAATCAATAGTTGTATCGATTGATAGATGACGAAGTAATTCATTTTGAGAAGGTGCAGCAGCAAACACAATACGTACAACATCTTGTTGTTTCAATAATTTTGTTATGCATTCAACAGCATCTTTGCCTGCGGCGGCCCCCATTTCTTCACGGGAGAAGAATACCTTAACTTCCAATAAATCAACTTTACTTTTAAGTATAGGGCCCATATACTGATAGTGTGTTAAGGCTTTAATTAACGATTCTATTTTTAAGAAGTAACAGCTACCAAATGTAAATCCTGCGGTGCGGCCGATGTATTACTTTCAGCCACATTTATGGTATTATTCTTCAAATACTATTTGGCTAATAGCTTCTGCAACAGTCTGAGATAAGCCATAGCATAACGCAGCATGCCCAAGTCTGTAGGATGAATACCATCAACCATCGTATCCATATCCTGCTGCAATTCTTTCATCGACAATAAGCTGATTGCCTCCTCACCACGAGATTGTAGAGCAGTGAAAGCCTGACGGTTAATGCGGTTTGCCAGCAAGTGTCCTGCACGTTTTACCGGATTGATTTCTGCATCGGTATAGCCGAAATGATCCGTTAATACAATTGGCGTTTTTGGATGTTTAGTTCTGATTTGATTTACTGCATTGATGATGCGGGTATAAATTTCTGCTTCAGTAAAACTTGCCTTGCCCCCTGCCATGTTAGGTAGACAATCTAGTATAAAAACCTGTGCATCTATTTCATTTATTAAACCTATTACTTCTTTATCTAACCGGCCGGAACCAGAAAAACCAAGGTTAACAATAGGTAAATTTATTTTACGTGATAGTATAGATGTCCAGGCCATACCGGGTCGTGATGCGCAGGCACCTTGCACTATAGAGGTTCCGTACACTACAATAGGCTTGATGTTTCTTGCGGGTAATGGTACAAAATGACTATTATCAGGCGTTCCCACTTCCAGCCATTTAACGGCATTATAAAGCGGCAAATACAAGCAGTATTCAATACCGGTTGTAGCATTGCTGTTTACCGGCTTCAAATTAGTAAAGACATATTCGATAGTGTCTTTAAAAACATATTTACCGGCACACCATAAAAAGTTTCCCTTTGCATCTTTCCCATAGAGATCTATACCGCTTACTCCAGTGGCTGGCATGTGTGGCATGGCAAGGGGGCCTTCAACTGCATACCGGATGGTAATTTGTGCGGCATTTGTTTGAAACCGTATCACCAGGCCTGCTGTCTGAGTGGATAGCTTCCAAATTTCCGGCAACACTTCCTGTTCTACCCGTTTTGGTAGACGGTGGTAAGTTGTTATTTCTTCCCCGGTCCAGCCCTGCCCTTCCGTTGCGTTGAAAGAATTTTTTGCAGGATTCCACCAAGTTAAATTAGCATTGTTCTGTGCCGCTGAAATACTGCTTACCACACTAAATAGCCATACAATATTTAATCTTGTCCATTTCATTTTCACGAACTTATTTAATACTAATAGCTGGTTTATAAAGGCAGCCTTTCGAGTTCTTTGGGTTCGGCAAACTGTTCTCCTTTTATCGAAGCAGGCATTTTAAAACGAATGGCACCAATGCCGCTGCCTGCGCCTTCTTGGTAAAATATAATCAGTATGGTTTTGTCTTTCAGTTCAATAGTTGATGGGTAAGCCCCTGAGCTTTTATCAACTAAATAAGGTCCTTGCCAGGTTTTACATTCATCACTACTGATGCGAAGGCAGGTATAAGAAGGGCCTGTTTTTTCTTTAGTTAAATAACCTCTTACCGATAATAAAATTTCGTCTGATTGCAAGCGGGTGAAAGAAGGTGCATCACCGTAAAAACCAATATCACTAAGGGTCGACCAAGACTTCCCTAAATCCTTACTGGTGGAAAATTGCATGTGAATTTGCTCTTTAAAATTGCCACGAGTAGCAGCGTATAACGTTCCATCGCGTAATGTAATTACCTCGGTTTCATTAACAGTAAAATCAGATTCTAACCCTGCTCGTAAAACCGGATCCCAAGATTGGCCTTTATCATTAGAACGGGTAAAACCAATACGGGTACTGTTGGTTTTATTATTAATGATCGTATAAACAGGCAGTAGTAACGCACCATCAGACAGCTCTTTTACTTTTGCAGAACAAAACCAACCCTTTGCAACCAGTTGCGATGTTTGATTCCATGTTTGGCCATTGTCTTTTGAAGCTACGATACGCACCTCGCCATGCTTTGCTGTGTCTATTCGTAGATTAAAAAAGGTGCAAATGATGGTGCCGTCATTTAATTGGGTAAGATGCGCATCGCGGTTGTCTTCTACGTCGTCATATAATATTCGGGGAGTGCTCCAGGTTTTGCCTTCGTCTTTTGATCTAACAAAGCAAATGCGACCTGCTTTTGGATAGTTTGCATTTGCTTTGGTTACGTGGCCGTCACCCGAATAAAAAGCAACTAAAATGTGGCCATTACTTAGGCGTAAAGCATCGGGAAATGCCTGGTACGCTCCGGCATTACCACCTTTGGAGATGATCTTAAAAGGTATTGAATCTAGGTTGGCTTTATTCTTATTTCTATGGATTAAATCATTGTGTGCAGAAGCCGGAAAATTCACCATTAAATTATAGAAAAAGACGAAGCTTAGATATCTTATAATGTTGATCGAGCCCATAAAATTATTTTTAATATAAGGATAGCGGTGTGTTGCACCGCTATCCTTATATGATTTAAACAATAAAAGTTTTAATTTAATAATAGCCCGTGTTTTGGACAATTTTAGGTTCTAAACTTAAAGTAATAGCATTGATTGGATGAAGCAATAAATAATCTTTTCCTACCCTGCTTTGCAGTGATGGCACTAACTCAAACGCTTTTCCAAACCGAACCAGGTCCCACCATCTTTTGCCTTCATAAGCTAATTCAAATAACCGTTCCTGTAATATAACTGCATCATTCCCGTCTCTTGTACCGTTTACAAAAGTATGCGAAGAAAATGCAGCTCCATAAGCCCGTTGCCTGACCAAGTTTATTTCAGTTGAAGGATCTTGCCCTAAACCATTTTTAGCTTCGGCTTTTAGTAACAACACATCGGCATATCTATATAAAATAATATCATCGGCAAAATACCGGGTGCCGTTGATCACTATCCCATCTCCTTTATTAATCACTGTTCCAAACAGCGTTCTTGCACCTGTTGTTGGGTTGATATTAAAAACCTCTATAAACGTAGCAGCCCTGCGTTGATCATCTATTGTAAACTGGTTACGTACCAGTGAGGACGGCGACCAGATATTATTACCTCCCAACTGGCCAATAGCCGCTTTGGCAACAGGATCGGCGGTAGATAAATATGCTGTAGTTACGGAAAGCCAGCCATTAAAAAAATAATTATCTACTGCTTCCACGGCTATATAGTTTACGGCCATCAGCACTTCTTTATTTCCTTTATTGGTATAATCAAAAATGGCAGAAAAAGTAGGAAGCAATGTTACATCTGCCGTCTGTACTGCCGTGCAGGCATCTAATGCCGCAGTAAAATCGGCTGCACCGCCCTGCATCCTTTTTGCTGTCCATAAATAGACATCTGCCTTTAATGCATTGGCAGCAGGTTTCGACCATAAGTTTCGACCTGTCTGGAAGGCATTGGAAGAATACAATTGCAACGCTTTATCCAGGTCTGCTTTTATTAGCTTGAAAACATCGGCCTGGGAAGATTTCGCAATTTGTACTGTTTCAAAATTGTACTCAACAAAGGGTTCGGTTCTCAGCGGCAAGTCACCCCAGGTTTTAGTCATTAAGAAATAAACATAAGCCCGCATGGTATAGGCCTGTGCCATATAATCATTACGGCTAGCATCGGAAGAAAAGCTTGCACCAGGCGCAAATTTAATAATGAGATTAGCTGCATTTATTACTGAATAGTAACCTGTCCACGTAATTTGAGGGGTAGTTACGTTAGCATCTACCGTATTTTGATAATAGCGGTCGTATCCAGCGGTACCGGCAAGGCCAGAAGTAACCGTTTCCGCTCTCAATTCACCAAGAGCAAAACCGTTGAACGACGTCTCATTTCGCAGCTTTATGTACATTCCGAAATTCGCGCCCCGGATATCAGCTTCAGTTTTTAAAAAGTTAGTGTAAGCAATAGAACTCACCGGCGAGATCTCTAACGTTTTACTGCATGAACTAGAAAGTATAACCACAAATAAAAATGCAGAACGGAATCTTTTATATGTTTTATTCATAACAAACAAATTAAAAAGTAAGATTAGCGCCAATAATAATATTACGGGGAACAGGATACCGGCCAAAGTCTCCGCGTAGAGAAGGGGAGGTGGTAAATCCTCCGTCTTCGGGATTGTTTCCATTATAGTTGGTAAAATAATGCAGGTTATTACCGGTGATATTAAACCGCAAGCCGGTAATCTTTACTCTGCTTAATAATTGAGATGGAACAGCATAACTTAAGGTAAGCTCACGAACACATATAAAATCACCTTTTTCTACATACTGGCTGCTGATTCCAAGCGTACCACTTCCTCGCCAAAAGCTTTGTGCGGAAGAAGGTTCATACGGATTGTATCTTGGTTGGTCTGTAACATCGCCCGGCTTTTTCCAGCTCTTATCTATGTACTCCTGTGTGGCAGCCACATCGCCCTGCCAGTTGCCATTTAAAAACCCTCTGGCATAATTGTAAATACTATGACCAGCCGTGAAGTCCAAACGGGTGTATAATGTAAACCCTTTGAAACCAATCGTGTTTGAAAAACCGCCTGTCCATGTAGGAAAGGCATTACCCAGGTAAACCCTGTCTCTGGAATCTATAAGACCATTGCCATCCGTATCCTGCCAAATTACATCACCGCCATGTTTAGTTTTAACAGCCCCGATAACGTTGTCTGTTGGCGCAGTGGCGGCATCGGCATCCGTCGCATACACACCTAAAGATTTATAGCCATACCAATCACCTATGCGGCCACCTTCAATCAACCCAAGGTTACCCGGAACATACTTATATGACTTAGAAGATGGATCATAAATCTCTATACCGCCTTGGCGATTTCCAGCAACACCAGTTGGCGGAAGTCGTAATACTTTAAAAGCTGTTTTTGCTGCATTAAAGGAAACGGTCCAACTGACCTTTGATGTGGCGGGTAGCAGCCGGGCACCAAGTTCAACTTCCAGTCCTTTATTTTCCAGGCTTCCCAAGTTGTATAAAAGACCGCCAAATCCTGTCGATTGTGGCGGGGTAAGTGTCGTTAATAAATCATCGGTTACACGCCGGTAATAGTCAAAAAGCAATGTCGCCCGTCCATTAAATAATCCGATATCTGTTCCAAAGTCAACAGTAGTTGACCGTTCCCATTTCAAATCCGGATTCGGTAAGGTAAGCGCTACTATGCCTGCGTTTCCATTATACTTTTGCTGGGTTAGTATAGATGATAATCCAAATTCACCTTGCGATTGGTAATCTGTTAAAAGCCCGTTGGCACCAATGTTTCCATTAACACCATAGCTGCCCCTAAGTTTTACAGTTATTGACTTAGCAGATAAAGCATCCCAGAAATTTTCTTTGTTTAAAACCCACCCGGCAGATATTCCCGGGAAAAATCCCCACCGGTTTTTTGATCCTAAATTTGATGAACCATCAAAACGGGCATTAACCGTAAGTAAATATTTCTGCCTGAAGTTGTAATTCAACCGTCCGATATAACCCGGAAGCCTTAGTGTACTGATGGTATTACTAACTCCGGTGAAAAGGGAAGAGGCATTTAAGGTGGGAATTAAATCCGTGGAAGCTCCCTGGCCCGTTGCCGTAAAAATATTCAATGTCCTCTCAAAGTAGGACAGGCCCGTCTTTGCTTCAAGAAAATGATCGCCCAACACTTTTGTATAGGTTAGAATTGCATCCGCCTGGTACTGATCGGTTCTAGAGGTGATGTTACTTGCTACCCTCGTCGTAACCAGGGCGCCAGGCCCAGGGCCATTCTGATAGGAAGGCTGAAAGGCACGGGCAGAAGCATTAACCCTGTATAAGGACACCATGGGGTCAAAAGAAAGCCCTTTGAGGATTGTCCATTTACCGCCTACCGTATAATTGGTTGTTTCGTTATCAGATGCATTCTTTTGATTGGGTAAATGATAAGCTGGATTGCCGTTGCCTTGCTGTTGGCCCGGCGCAAGCGTTCCGTCTTCAAATGTATATTTTGCCGTTCGTGGCAATCCAAATGTCCGCAGAAAAACAAGTTGGTCCACCAAACCGGCAGCATTGCTATTGGACTTTGAGTACAAAACCCGGCCATAGATAGTCAGGTTGTCTTTTACCTGCAATGTACTGTTCAGATTTAATGTTAACCGGTCATACCGGGTAGTGATGGTTGTTCCTTCACCAGACATATATCCCACGCCAGCATTAAAGGTTGCTTTTTCCGTGCCGCCCGATAAGCTGACATGATGGTTATTAGCCACTGAATTCTGAAACAACGCGTCGGTAAACCGTGTGTCTTTAAAGATAATAGTTTTAGTAGGGTCAAGTGGATCGGGCATACTTTCCCAGCCCTGTTCTAATTTATATTGATTGGCTGGTGTAAGGAATTGTGTAGTAAAGGCCGTGTTCTTGGTCAAATCATTTCCGGTGCCTATGCTGTTAGCGCCATTAAGCCGGGCCGTAGCAACAGCCTGTGTAATATAGCCATTGGCAAGTGCTGCCTGAATACCGATTCTGCTGTAATGAATATGATCGCGGGCATTTACAATCTCATAGGTATCACCCACCTTGCCCATCGTTCTGTCGTATGAATAACTGACGATTGTTCTGCCGGCGCGGCCTGTTTTAGTTGTAATAATAACAACGCCGTTGGAGGCGCGGGATCCGTAAATAGAAGTGGAAGCTGCATCTTTTAATACTTGCAGGCTTTCTATATCTTCCGAACTTATGTCATTAATATCGTTACGTTGAATGCCATCTACCACATATAGAGGCCCACCCGTATTTGGGTTGTTGATAGAAGTGCCGCCCCGAATAATAACACGTGAGGGAGCACCGGGTTGCCCGGTAGTTGTTTGCACTCTTACCCCTGGCAAGGCCCCCTGCATAGCATTTGTCAGGTTAGTATAAGGGATATTTTCCAGAACTCTGTTATCCAGCTTGGAAATAGAAGTACTAACAGTGGCCCTTGATTGCGAACCGTAACCGACTACCACCACCTCCGTAAGTTTTGCTGTATTTTCTTCAAGGGACAGGCTTAAAGACGTTTGCCCACCTAATGCGGCCTCCTGTTCTTTAAATCCCACATACGAGAACACCAAAGTTGAGTTGCTGCTTTTGGCAGCCACAGTGTATTTACCGTTTACATCGGTAACAGCAGATCCTTTTTCACCTTTTACTCTCACAGTAACACCTTGCAGGGGAGCGTTTTGCCGGTCGCTTACTGTTCCAGAAATAGTAACAGTTAATTGAGCAAATGAGACGCTGTAAAAAAATAATAGCGTTAGCAGCACAACTGCCTTTCTCCGATAAATCAGATTAGGTAAACGTGGGGGCATCATTTAAAATTTAGGAGGTGATTAAGTAATAAACAGTCTAAAGCTTGATCTTGACAAATCTACTTGAGCGTATTTCAATCCGTTGCTATTTTCCTTTACATTAATGGTACTATTATTCAGTTTCGTTGGCTTGCATGGAGTATAACTTTATTGTCGATTTTGTCTTATAAAAAAGTACAGCACTGTTGTCAGGCCAAAGAATTTTCGTTAAAGTGCAATGATGCGGTTTCGGGCTATAATTTTCCAGGTACAGTCAGCTTTTTCATTATTTATAATAGTTGCTTCTTCATACAAAGCACAGGTCGGGCAGATATGCACCGGCAGGCCATACAATACATCGCCTATTTTGAAAGCATTTTTATTAGAAGTTTTTATTACAAGATGTTCTTCGCTGTGCGCTATAAATTTTACATCCGGCGCATTTAAAAAAACTACCCGATTTGCCAGATCATTTTCCGCACTTATTGATTTATGTCCTATATCGAGACAGAAAGTATCATCATTTAGTATAGAGATCACCCTTGTAATAATAAGGGCCGCCGGCACAAAAGGAAGATCAGGAAATAGCTTTTGATAGCCCGCATCCCACAATATAAAAGTACCCGGGCTGCATTCAACATTTGTCATTTTGGCGAATACCGGAAAAGTGGGTGTGCCGCCAGCAACGACATCCAGCTTTTTGTTACCCTTAGCTTCGATTTGGTTAATAACCGTTTCTACTTCGGCGAATGATGCTTCACATTCCATACTTCTTTGCTGCAGGTTAGAGGTATAGATATGGCCATCATACACATGTAGCCCCTGCACGGTTATTCCATTTAATTTCAGACAGGCTTCATATAATTTAAAAACAAGAGCGGGTATAATGCCCGTGCGGTTCATACCTGTATTTACATCAATAAAAACAGTGATGGCCGCACTGCTTTTTTCTGCCTCCGCAGCTATCATGGTCGCAGACGATATGTTGTCAATTAAGCAGGAAAATTTCGTGTGCTTATACGTTTTTATTAGCCCTAATAAACGATGCAATTTTATTAGCACCGGCTGATAGGCAAACAGCACATCAGGTGCTTTAGCAATGGCCAGCATCTCGGCTTCCGCAATGGTGGCGCATTTAAACTTTGTAATGCCGGCACTAAGCATCAGTTGGGCAACCTCAATACATTTATGTGTTTTTACATGAGGCCTGAGCCGGTCGATATTATTTAAAATTTTTTTTACACCAGAAATATTTTCTTCAATTCTCTCAGGATAGAATAGTAATGCAGGCGTATCAATTTCATCAATATTGCTAACATGATACCATGCGGCTTTTGCATTCATACTTTATTGCCTTTTTAGAACTACAAATTTTTAACTATCTCCAGCAGCGCTAAACGAATCTTTTCCTCTGCCTCCACTTCCATACAACTGGTACGGCACCGCCATGTTTCGTAACCGCCTCTTTCTATCTCATGAGCCGGGCATACATAACCCACATAGTCATTAGCAAGCGTTATTGTAAAATAGTGATAGGGTGCTAACTGTGCTTTTAACGCTAACCCGGTTTCAGCAAAAAATTCTCCGCCCAAAGCACCTATCACTATATCTCCAATTTTAAACGCCTGTACCGGTAATTCAACAGTATCGGGGAACTCGTGCAGTAAAACCTGCTCTCTAGCATATAATTTTTGCATCGCTCCAAAATCAATGCCCTTAAGACTTTCGTAACTGCTTTGAGCCACTATCTTTTTGGCTGCTTCCAATTCATCAGTATCAGGCTTTCTTACAGTGAGGGAAACATCCGCATATTGCGCAGAGAGTGGTGAATGTGTTTGCCAATTAATTTCGTTTATAGCATGCAACACCTTATCGGCAAGGGCGTCGCCTATTAATGCGCTCTTTTTAAAATTTTCTTTTGGAAACCGGTCCGGATTTAAAAAGTCCCAAATGTTTGCCTCGCCACTGGTGCCATTACTTAGCATCCCAATGAAATTATCAGGCGCTTTCAATTTGTGTTTAAGCTGTTTAGAAAATTCGCCAAAATAATCCGAACTGATAGTACCTGCTTCCCAATCGCCGACATAATGCATGGAGAAATTGGCTAAAATACTTATCCATTTATCCTCCATATCTTTTACAGCTATAAAACATAACTCTGTATCCATATGAGCCACCGGTCCAACAATCTGTCCTTCCGCACCGAAAGGGTTTGTTTTCACTTTATCTAATCCACCGTTTACCGGATTCCAGGCTTCATATCCTTCTTTCATACTATAGCGACGACACAATACATATTCTGGCGCAGTACAATTTCCAAATCCAATTTTAGCAGGTCTTATGTTTTGTTGGGCTTTTACAATAGCCTGCACAATTAAATCGGGTAGCTTGTGGCGATAAGGTAAATCCGCAGCGCCTAATAATAAGCTTTCAACAGACCCGGCTGCATGTGTATGTGTGCTGGAAATAAGGATATTTGATGGTGGTATGCCTGTTTGCTTTTGCACCTCCTTTTTTACGTCATCCAAAAGGCCTCGTCGCATGGCACAAATATCAACCATGCAAATAACAAGGCTAACATCCGCAAACTGAAAAACTAATGCTTTTGCCAATAATGGCGTATGAATGTATTTTGCATAATGCGATACAAAATCACCGTTGATGAGTGTACCCAAAGGCGGCGTAATATCCACTTCAGCGGCGCCGGCTTTTATGTTTTCTTCCATTGTAAAAGAGAATTAAAATGGCTATTATGACAACACTCTTCTGAAAAGCCGTAGCCAGTTGGCAGAAAAAATATTATGAATGTCATGCTCTAAATAACCGCGGCTTGTTAAAATGGTTTGATATTTTTCTAAATCCGCTACTGAGGATAAATCCCATGGCGTTTGCTCAGTACCAAAATTTCCATCCAGGTCGCTGCCTATGGCAACATGCAAACTATTTCCGGCTATTTGGCAAATATGATCCCAGTGGTCAACAAGGTTTTCCATTTTTATATTCAATTGCCAAGGATCAGAAACAGCATCAATAAACCGTGTGTCCATAGCCCAGCAATCCAACATACCGCCAATAACTGCATCGCGGCTGATCAACATTTTTATCTGTTCATCGGTTAATTGCCGCTGTGTTGGAGCAATCTTTCGAACATTATGATGACTAGCCCACATAGTGCCCTCATACGTATCCATTGCCATAACAAATCCTTCATCAGTTAAATGAGTTACATCAAGCGCCATATTAAGCTTTCCCATTTCCTTTAATAAGGCCAGTCCGGGGGCAAGTATCGGGCCTTCCATTTTAGTTCCCGGCGCATAACGGCCCGGACCAAAATGGGATAAGCCAACAGCCCGCAAACCATAGGCATACGCTTTATGCAAATAAGAAATGCTGACCAGCGAGTCAGCCCCTTCCAAACTCAATATGTAGCCGACGGGTTTTGTTTCGTCGGGCAGGTCCTCATTTTCCCAAATGGCTATATGGTTATCTAAACCTAAAGCTGTTGTAATCTGAATCATTTCGCCGCAGGCTTCCATTTCACGATACCAGGCTAATTGGGCCTGCGTCATTGCCCACGCCTGCTGCGGCGAATTCCATCCCGGCAAGGACATTCCGAAAGAAGAACAACGTGATAGCTGTGTAGCCACTACCAGTCCCACTCTTCCCTTTCTAAGTTCGGGTAAGCAAACAGTGCCTCGGCCTCTGTCTGCTTTGTCTTTCTTGTGCATTTCCCCCAGTCGTATTTCATTCAAAGGACGGGACAGGTCGCGGTTCCATTCAATGGCGTTCATGGCCAAGTCAAGGTGCGCATCGATAATAAGGGGTCTTTTCATATTGTTGCATTAACGGCTACTGCTGATTCCTGCTCCATATATTTGAAAGGATATTTATAGATGATTTGTTGTATTTGGTAGCTGAAGGTTCTGAACGTCTGTTCCCATTGTTCAACTTCACCTTCTTCATAATCATAAAATCCTTTTCTGTTACTCATACCTTTGCCACCGCCGTCTATAAGTTGTTGGCAAAACAAGGGTATTTGTGTGTTTTTTGAAAGCTCGGGATTAAGGTCTTGCATAACAATACCATACATGTACGTTCCCATTAAATCCATATATCGGAGATTGCCTGCAAAAGGCAGATAATAGCCTGCATCATTACGGCAGGCACGATCAATATCTTCTACGGTAACATAATTATTTTCTACCAGGTAAGACGCTTCTCTTACTAGGGCTGACATCATTTTTGAACGTATGCCAAAATCACTTTTAAGCACATACGGGTCTTTTTGCCATTGGTGTTTGGCCAGATAACAAAAATCTTCTGCGAGTTGCGGATCTGTATTCTGATTGGTAATAATTTCCATAAAATAAGTGGTATGTGCCGGCTCTGCCCAATTAACACCTATTATTCTTGCGGGGCATTTAGCAAACTTTTGCAGGCAGCTTAAAGCAATGCTTTCAGACGTTATAGCTATCAGTGCATCAGGAGGCAAATGCTCTTCCAATTCTTTTATTGCAGCCAGTTTTTCATCTGCATTTTCATTGGTTATAACTATGGCTATGGTATAGATTTTTGCATCATCAAATGATTTTATGTAGCTTAAATTCTGCGTATCTATTTGTTCCCCTAACCTTTCTGCCACATCCCTTACATGCTGACCAATACGCTCCATAACAGGTGAAGGGGAGTCATCGAAAACTGTTACTTGTTGTTTTGCACGCAGTAAACAAACAGCGATGCTTGCCGTAAGTTTTGTGGTGCCTTTCAGCAGGATGCGATGATGCGTATATTTTAAAGAATCCATGAAAGAGATTTTTTCTGCATTCGATGAAGCAGGTTATATTTTAGTATGGTTATATTTCACTTAATACCTGACCGGCCGTGTTTATAGCCTTGCTTATATCTTGCTCTGTATGCGCGGCACTTATGTACCATAATCCTCGCCCAATAATCCGTATACCTTTATCGTGCATACCTGCTATAAACTTACTCAGTAACTGACGGTCTGCAGCAAGAGTATCCCGGTAATCTTTGACCGTATTCAAATGAGTAAACGTCGTGCTGAACATTGGTCCGGGGCCTTGCACCAAAAGACTTTTATTATTTTTTGTGGCAGCATCTCTTAGTCCGTTCATCAATTGTTTGCCTAAAGAAAACAGGCGTTCGTATGGATTCTCCTGCTCTAATATTTGGATGGTTGCTAACGCTGCTGCTACCGTTGGATTGCTTGAATTCATCGTTCCGGCATGTATCACAAGCGATTGCTCTACTAACGTCATCCACTCTCTTTTTCCCACTATGGCGCTGATAGGATACCCATTGGCAAATGCTTTTGCAAAAATGGATAGGTCTGGAGTGATGCCAAAATACTTTTGGGCCCCACCTAAACCCATTCTGAAACCAGTAATAACCTCATCAAAAATTAAGGTAATACCGAATTCTGTACAAACATTTCTTAAGCCTTGTAAAAAACCCTCGGATGGAAGTATGCAGCCGTTATTGCACATTATGGGTTCGGTAATAACCGCAGCAATATCCTGAGGATTAGCAGCAATGGTTTGTTTTAACAATTCCAGGTCATTCCAGGGAAGTATTATAAACTCTTCCCGTGTACTTTCAGGCACCCCCCCGCTCCAGGGGTAAACAACCGGAGCTTCCCTAGTGCCTAAAGCATCCGCAGATGGTGCAGACAACCCCCAGGAAACATTATCTAGCCAGCCGTGATAATGGCCTTCAAAACGGATAAATTTTTTACGGCCCGTTTTCGCCCGTGCGATACGAAAAGATGTGTGTACTGCTTCTGAACCATCCAGACAAAAACGCATTAGTTCTGCGGATGGCACCAACTCATTAATTTTTTCTGCTAATTCTATTTCCTTTATATGTTGACCCGCAAACAATTGGCCTTCCGCAGAGTAAAGAGAAACTGCTTCTAAAACAGCCGGGTGAGAATGACCTAAAATAAGTGGCCCCTGGCTTAAGGTAAAATCGAGATATTCATTTCCATCCACATCATAAATCCTGCTTCCTTTTCCATGTGTATAAAAAAGCGCATGTGGGTAATTTAGTTTTCTGAATTCTGAGGAGACGCCACCGGCTAAAACCCTGGCTGCTCTATTTAATAAATTCTTCGATTTTGTATAGTCCTTGTTTTCCATAATGGAAGTTTGATAAAAACATCTTAGTGTGTCTTTGGAAGCACGAATTATAAATCTTTATTTGCCACGAATTTTTTGGAAGGATATTTTTCAGCTAGCCGATCAATGTCTTTGTTGAAACAAGCAAAAGCGGCTTGCCATTCTTGGCCTTCACAGCTGTTGTACTCATAAAACCCTTGGCCTGTTTGTGTACCTTTTGCCTGCATGTCAATCATTCTTTGCATCATCAGCGGAACACTTTCACTATTGTCTAATTGCGGTAAAATATTTTTAAGAGTTTCCAGCATATTTTCCAAACCCATATAATCCATTCGCCTGAAAACGCCCATCAATGTCATCCACGATCCGGCGTCATACCGGAAAGCTTTATCCATATCCTCTATTGTAGCTACTCCCCTGTCGGCCAGTGATAGGGCTTCGCGGTAAACTGCATACATTAGCCGGTTGGTAACAAAACCCCTGATGTCTTTTTTTAGCAAGGTTGGTTCCTTGCCCCAAAAATGGGCCACTTCATACACCCAATCCGCATATCGTATTTGAGTTTGATCGCCACAGGTAATTTCTAGAAAACGGGTCATGTAGGCAGGTTCTGCCCAGTGTATGCCTAAAAATCTTTCGGGACAGGGTACATAATTCTGAAGTATGCTGATAGGAATGGCCGAAGTATTGCTGGCTATAATAGTAGTGCTTGAAACTGCACTGCTAATTTTAGCATACACTTCTTTTTTTATTTTCGGTTGTTCAATAACACATTCTAAAACTATACGGCAACAGTCCAGATAATTGTAATTATCCGATACTGTTAGTTTTTTTAAATAATGCCCTACCGGGTGGCACAGTAAACCGGCTTCATCACAATGCAAAAGTTGCTGTTTGATCCTTTGAGGGGCTTCCTTCAATTCTTCCGAAAGGGGAGTTATAGCAACTACAGGATGGCCGGAGACTAATAAGGCGACCGCGATACTACTCCCCATTAAACCTATACCAACAACGCCAATAGATATTTCCTCCGGATGCATCTTATTAGTCATCAGCATTATGTAATTATTGCAACACAATCAATTTCAACTTTTATTCCTTCTGCCAGTACCGACTGAACTGTGGTTCTTGCTGGCTTTATACCTGGGAAATAAGTTGCGTATACTGCATTATAACGATCAAAATCTTTTATATCGGCAAGATGCACGGTACATTTAAGTACCTGCTCCATGGAACTGCCTGCCGTTTCCACTATAGCTTTTATATTCTGTAGTGTACGATGTGTTTCTTCTTCAATGGAGCCTAAAATAAAAACGGATGTTTTAAAATCGACGGCAGCTTGTCCACTGACGTATAGGAACCGGTCGACAATAACACCATCGGAATAGGCGCCAGTAACAAATGATGGATCACGGTGAGGATGAACTACTTTTATTTTTTGCATAGTAAAAAGTACATTGTTTTATAGAGGTAAAGCCTGTTTTCAAAAGTACCTTTCGCCACATAATACAGGTACTACTTTTGGTTACATTTATAATACTATTATTCACTATAAACTACAGCGGAGCAATAAACTTTTAAAGTAGAATGATTACAATCTTTGATGGGATGGGCGAGTATTGAATCAACTATTACCAGCAGTTCCACCCACCATCCACATGTAAATTTTGGCCGGTAATATAAGAGGCGGCATCTGATAATAAAAAAGCAACAGCACCGGCTATCTCGGACGATTTTCCTACACGGCCCAACGGCGTTTTATTGGATAAACGCTTCATAAATTCCGGGGCTTTTTGTTCCACATCAGGATTAGGAAACGGGCCTGGTGAGATAGCATTGAACCGTACATTATTCCGCCCCCAATGGACGGCAAGATAACGTACCATTTGAATAATGCCTGCTTTAGTAACACCATATTCTATTGGGTTTTTATTCATAGGTTCTTCGTACAGCGCCGGGTCTGGCGATAAGGAACCATACATGCTTGAAAACAGTACCATGCTTCCTCTGCCAGCTTCCGCCATGCGGGCACCCACTTCTCTTGCAAGCAAAAAAGAGGAGGTTAAGCTACCATGGCTTACTCTGTCAAAATCCTGTTCTGTCAGCTCATCCAATTTTTTTGCGGTTGATGCATAAGTAAGATTTACTACTCCGTGAGGTATGCCTGTTTCTTTAACACCATTAGCTACGAAGTCTTTAAATAACCCGCAATCATATATGTCAAGTGTAGCGGCTCGCACCTGTTTAGATAATCCTTCAGTACTAATAAAGTGCTGACTGCGGTCATCAAGGTCAATACAAAGCACCTGCGCACCCGCTGCTACCAGTAGTTTTATGGTAGCTTGGCCAAGATAACCGGCGCCACCAAAGACCCATATATCTTTACCCTTGAGGCTTAAAATAGTTGTTTCATTTTTCAATTGCCAAAGTATTATCAGGCGTTCAAACCGCCGTCCATTAAAATGTTTTCGCCGTTGATATAGGCACCCGCTTCAGAGGATAGTAATACCACCAACCCTTTTATGTCATCCTTATTAGCCATGCGTTTAAGTGGCACTTTTTTACAGTAGTTATTCAAAAAAGCTTCTGGCTGATGATTAAAAAGCCCACCGGGAGAAATACAATTTACCCGTACATTTTTGCCGGCAAGCACTTGCGCCATATACCGGGTAAGGTTAAGTAAACCAGCATTATGAAAAAAATAATCGGGTGGTGGTGTGCCCATTTCCGTTCCTTCATAATTTGACAGATCGGGACCAAACATTCCCATCATAGAGCCGATATTTACGATGCTTCCGCCACCGTTGGCGACAATTAGCTCAGCCATTTCCCGAAGAATGTCCATCGAGCCGGTTGCATTAACCTGCATAGATTCAGCAAAATCGGTGATAGCACTATCATAGCCTTTCATTGGTCTGGATACGGCGTTATTAATGAACACATCCAGCTTTTTGAATTTTTCAAGGAGTTGTTTTTTGAGTTGTAAAACCGATTGATGATCGCCTTGATCAAGGCATAAAGCATATACATCAAGATCCCTTGCCCGAAAGCTTCGGGCCACTTCGTTTGCATGATCTATGTTACGGGATGCAATGATTACCGTGGCATCTGCTTCCGCCAATCCTTCTACAATACATTTGCCATAATTACCGGCGCCACCGCTCACAAGTATTACTTTATTTTTAAGGCTGAACAATTCTTTAATGTGCATCGTTTGTAGTGTATATAAAATAAACTTTACTGAAGTTAAAAAGGGAAAGTGATGATTTTTCCGCCCTGATACAAACTTTCTTTAGCGGCAATCAGGGTGCGAATCACGTTTTCTGTTTTAGCAAAATCAAGTCTAGCTTTACCCTCCTCTACCGAACGTACAAACTCAATAATATTATCGCGAAACATTGAATATGAATTTTTGATTTCTATCTGCCGCCACCCTTTTTGCCCAAAAACCGATATTTGAAAAGTGGGTGAAATCTCCATAAATAAATTAATGATTACCTGTAAGCCTCCGGCAAAGGTGAGGTGCACTATATCTTTGCCTTCTTCGCCTATATGTTGTACTGTAAGCGGACGATTATCATCCAAAAGCATAAGTACAGCTTCCAGCATGTGCACGCCATATTTCATCCAATCTTTTTTGCCTGTGGCGGTAACCAATTCCAGTTGGCCAAGAGCCGCAAATTCTGTTCTAGCGGTACGAACTTCTGTTGCATAACGCATAGAGGAACAGGACATAATCAGTTTACCTTCCCTGGATTTTTTTGAGAAATAATCCAAATCTTCTACAGTACAAGTCAGTGGCTTATCAATAAATACTGGCAAACCGGATTCTATAAAAGGCTGTACCATTTTTACATGATTTTGCGCGTCATCCCGGAGAAGCATTACAGCATCAACATGGCCGATCATTTCTTCTGCATTTTCGGTCACATTGGCTATACCACTGCTAAGGGCAATACTTTGCGATATATTGAGATCTTGGGTCCATACATGGCTAACCTGTACGCCTGTTATACCTAAGGTATCGCTGTTGGCGTGTAAATAGGCAGCAACCGCGGGATAACCAATACGGGAGATTTCATCACCGTTGAAATGTCCATTAATAATCGAGGCCCATGAATAAGGATGTGCGTTACCTTCACTCATACCTAAAATTCCTATTTTAATCATATTAAATTTTACTGCTGATTACAATACAAGATTACCGTAGCCATCCTTCTTTATCCCAATTAGGCAAATCTAAAAAAACCGGATCCGGATAAGCTAAGTCCTGAGCTTTTTTCAGCAACTGTGAACTCATATATTCTCCATTGGCAGCTTCGATAGATTGTTGCAGGTACTTTAGCCGATCGATACCAACGAGTATAGAACTTACCTGTGAGAAAGACAAAGCGAAGCGGGTAGCCAATGTTGAGAGGTTTACGCCCATTTCTTTTATCAGCATGTTGTAAAGTGCTAAATGATTCTCCACATTGCGTAAAGCAGGATGGAGGTTTTTACCCTTTTCGCTTAACAATCCTTTGGATAATACCGAACGGATAATGAGCCCTACACCTTTTTGATACGCCTTATCAAACAATACCGATTGCCGCTGGTCCATCAAGTTAAAAGGCACCTGTATCACATCCCATACACCGGCATCAATAGCTAATTCAGTTTGATTATTCGTATAGGTAGACACGCCGGTAACCCTTATTAGCCCGGCTCTTTTCAGTTCACTAAAAATAGTTTGAACGTCTTTATTCAGCAGTATCCGCAAATCTGCCTGGTGTAACATAAAGATGTCCACATAAGTGGTTTGCAAGGCAGCTAAACTTTCTTGTAAGGAACCCTCGATCATTTCTTTCAGCTCATCATAAGCAGGAATATTTCCGTTACTGTCCTGAAAGTGTTTACACTTGGTGGCGAGAATAACTTCGCTTCGAACTTCCTTAAAAGCCTTGCCTATAATGACCTCGCTGGCGCCGTACATACGAGCTGTATCAAAAAAATTTATCCCTTTTTGTAAAGCGGTTTGAAGCAGGTGTATCGCTTCGGTTTCGGTAAGCATATCTGCCGCAGACACTACACCTAAACCATAGGGCATACCAATTTCCACACAGCCAAATGCCAGTTCTGATACATGCAAACCTGTAGCACCCAACGCTCTTTTAATCATGCTGCTTATTTTTCATACAGTTTATTTATAGCTTTCAAGCCCCGATTCTTTTTTACTACTTGAGTTGCTAAACTTATTTAGTAAACCGTTGCAATAGGCCGACATTCCTACCACATCGGCTCCAATATTAATAAACTGGTAACCCATGTCCTTAAACTCTTCTAACTTATCTATGCTACCGGTAGTGGCAGCAAACTTGCCATGTTTTTTTGCCACCGCAGCCACCTGAATCCTAGCATCCAGCAGCAAAGGATTGTTCCAATCTCCGGGAGCGCCGATGCTTTGGCTAAAATCGCCAGGGCCAAAAAACAGCATATCAAATCCATCCAGTGCCGCTATTTTATCCAGCTCCTGCAACGCTTCTGCATCTTCTATTTGAAACACTACGAAACGCTGTGTATTTGCTTGCTGCAAGTAGTCTTTAAAATTCATGTTAGTGTAACCGCCATCTGCGCTTCCGCCATCAATAGCGCGACGGCCCATTGGATGAAAGCGGGTGTATTCGATTACCTTTTTCGCGTCTTCTTCGTTCATTACGTGCGGCACTAAAATTCCGGTCGCATCCAGTTCCAAAGGCTTGACGTAATCGCTGTAGCTCCCACGTGGAATGCGTACCATTAAATCGGTATCATGTGCTTTGCTGGCCCAAACATGCGCACTATAAACAGACCAATCTTGCGCCAGATGCTCCCTGTCAACCCACACACAATCAAAACCACTCATGGCTGCTATTTCCGTGGATACGGCATCGGCGATATTTACCTTAAAGCAACAAGCCGTTTCGCCTGCACGCAACTTTTTTAATACTTTACTTTGTCTCATTTATTATGGTTGTTTGCCGATGGTTTTATCTATTGTTATCGTTTGTAGAGAAAAATCTTTAGCAGTGCATTGGCTGCCGCCACTCTTACATCAGTATTTTCATTGGCCAATAACTTTTTCAAAACCGGAATATCCATTGCAGTACCTCTAATGCCTAAGCCTTCTGCCACTTCGTACTGCTGGCCAATTTCGCCGTCTGCATATTTTAATAAAAGAGCTTTTGATCGGGGCCGTTCTTTTGCAGAATCGTGTACAAATAGACAACTGGCAACATAAACCCTTGCGGCATCATCTTGTTTCAAACGCAGCAGGCATTCATTTAATCGCTTCATTGTTTGTGCCGAAATTTTTGATTTAAAACGCAACGCATAAGCTGCATATCTATAGTCATTAATTTCGTTTGATAATAGTAATTCAGACAACCGGTTTTCCAATGCAAGGGACTTATTATTAGAAAGCACCCAGCGGGCCATTGCTTTAAAGCCACCAGTGCCTGTATCTGCATAGTTGATTATTTGAGGCGACGGGGTTTTGTATCCTAACTTTCCCAGGCTTTCCAAAGCTGTTAGCCGAGTCTTTATGCCGGCACCGCTGGTAAATTCGTTTTCCAACTGTTTTATATAGCGATGAAACTTTTGAGGATATTGCTTATTTAAACGGGCCAACACTCTTGCTGAACCTATAAAATTTTCAGGCGCCGCTTTTTGCAGTTGTAAAAACTGCACTTCCAGTCCAGATGTATGCTTGTGATAAATGAGGTTTTCAGCAGCATGTACTTTAATGAAAAAGGTTTCTCCGTTACTGACTGCCTCGTTAAGAACCTGCAGACAATTTTTAATATCCGTTTTATGCTGCCCAAGCATCTTATTACCTGCCAACATACAAGTAAACATTAAAAAAAGCCGCATTGTTTTTTGCATCGCATGTTTTAGTACCACCGGTCGTGCCATTTTTTAGGTAATCGTATCGTAAAAGAGCAAGTGTTACAACCCTTCTACCTGTCAAAAGTAAATTTGATCGGCAGGGATTTATGCTATTTTTCAATGTATTTATAATACTATTCTTCGCCGGTTGTTTACATCAAGGACAGATTGACTATACTTACGCTATGAACATAAAATTAATTTATGACTCCACTAAAAAGCAATGAAATTTATGGGACATGGGCTACTGTGTTACTACCTATAAATGAAGATGAAAGCATTGATTACACGGCGCTTGGGGTAAGCATTGATTCATTAATTGAATCAGGAGTTAATGGTATCTATTCGAACGGAAGTGCCGGGGAATTTTACAACCAGACCGAAGAAGAATTTGATAAGGTGAGCAATTTGTTAGCGAAGAAATGCACGGCGGCAAATATACCCTTTCAGATAGGCTGTTGCCACATGAGTCCCAAGCTTTCCCTAGAACGGCTACAGCGTATTAAAGCATTGGCACCCGGCGCTATACAGGTAATCCTGCCAGATTGGTTTCCGCCAACCGTGCCCGAAATTATCAATTACCTCAAGGTTATACAGAAAGCCGCCTACCCAATAGGAATAGTACTTTACAATCCGCCGCATGCCAAAGTAAAACTAAGCCCACAGCATTTTAATGACATACAGCAAGCCGGTATAAATTTAGTTGGCTGCAAGGTAGCAGGTGGGGATAAAGAATGGTATGCTCAAATGAAAAAAATATTGCCTGATCTTTCACTTTTTGTACCCGGCCACCATTTAGCCACGGGTTTTACACTTGGGGCCAATGGCTCCTATTCTAATGTAGCTTGCATTAACCCTAAGGCAGCGCAAAAATGGTATCAGATGATGCAATTAGACATTGAAAGTGCACTCGAGCTGCAGGACCGGATACATTTTTTTTTGCGGCAACACATATTCCCGCTTATTACAGAAGAGAAATATTCTGACCCAGCGATAGATAAATTTCTTGGTGCTATAACCGGATGGGCAAACGTTGGTACACGTCTTCGCTGGCCGTACCGCTGGGTTGACAGTATAAGAATCAGGGAGTTTAGAGAAGCGTGTAAAAGAATAATTCCAGAATTTTCAGAACAAGGGTAAGAGGCCTTTCTTTACGCACCCAACACTAAAGTTTACAAACCGATACGAATGCGTTTTACTGCATTGGCAGTCTGCAGTCTAACCTGGTTTCTACTTACTCTTTAATGTTTACCTCACTTGAATTATGGGTATAATATATTTTTGATTCTCCTTGCTGTTTTACTTTCATTCCTGCAAATTGAACCTTCTGCACATCATCTAATACAACTGCATTACGAAAATCTTTTTTATCAGTGCTCATGGTAATATTGGAGAATTTAAGATTTGTGGCATGCCTCACATAAATACCCCATGCAGGCAATTCTTTAAACATAGAGAACTCCGGGTATTTAGAAGGCAACTCCGGAATACTATCCAATTTGTCTAATGCCACCCGTGCAAACAATGCATTGCCACCACCGGCATGTTTCATAACAATGTTGCTAATTTCTACGCCATTAATTTTTTTATTCGGTAAGCCGGTAATAATAATTCCTGGCGATATATTGCGCGGCATATCTTCTATAGGACCTTCGTATAAGTACCCGGCATCAGGCTTGATAGCCGGAATTTCAACTACGACATTTTTAATGGTTATTGTGTTCATCCGGGCTGTTTTTTCTCCCCACCTTTCTCCTGTTCTTAAAAAGATTGCATTCCCCGTATTAAACACCTGCAGGCTATCTACTATTATATTTTCAACAAATCCACCGTCTACCGCCTGCAGCGTAATAGCCGAGCGATACGTATCGTATACCTTATTATTGATGATGCGAATATTTTTAAAACCACCCCGGGAAACAGTTCCAAATTTTATGGCATTGGCGCTGGAGCGAATGGTATTATTACGGATAAAAATATTATTGCAGAAAAATTTTGGATCATGCGATTTCAGGCAAATGCCATCATCCGCCACATCAAAAAAAGAATTTGTAACCGATACGCTGTCGCAATCAATTATATCAATTCCATCTTCATTCCAAAAAGCTACATTATCAACTGTTATGCTATCAACAGTGACATTTTTACACTGGTCATAGGTTTGGTTCCAACTAGCTGAATTTTTAAGTAAAACATTTTTAATTATGATATTCTTACACCCACGAAAATAAATGATCATAGGTCTGGTTTCTATTTCCGGCCTTCCATTGCGGAATTTATCTTTTATCAAGCCTTTATCAATTACATCTACATAATTACGGGCTACCTGTTTCCCCTGGCCATCGATAATCCCCTTTCCTGTTACCCCAATATTCTGTACGCTATCGGCCAATAACAGGGAGGTCATAAATGGGTTAACCCGGGCCTCATAATCAAATGGATTCAAAGACCCTAACAACACAGCCCCTTCTTCTAAATGTAAGACCACATTCGATCGCATGTGAAGAGTGCCAGTTAGGTACCTGCCTACATGAAAAACCAATCTTCCGCCCCCGTTCTGATTAATATAATTAATGGCAAACTGGATGGAACGGGTATTTAACGTAAGGCCGTCGGAGTGAATGCCAAAATACGAGGCGAGGTAATCTTTTGCCGAAGCATTTATCGTTACCACAAAAAGAAGGGATATAATAAATAATTTGCGCATAGCCATTTTTTAGATCGTTAGATAATTTATGCAATAGTAAGGGGTCCGAGTAAACCCATAGATTGAATGGGTTGTGTTTTTCGTAATCCGTTTGTCCAGTACTGGGCGACTGGATTATCTTTTAAAGTTTTCATATAATTGCCCATTGTTGTAGTAACCTTTATTTCAACTGTATTGTTACCTGGGTGAGTAAATTTCTCAATGTCGAAAATTCGCCTGCCATACCATTGCACTCCCAAGTTTACACCATTAAGAATTACTTCAGAAACGCCAAGGACCTTTCCTAAATTAAGGTAAGATGCCTTTTGATCACCAAGAAACAGGATACCGCGATAAGTTACAGTTCCACAAAAAGAAACAGTTTCCTGGATGTCCTTTAAATCTTTTAATTCAGTCATTTCCATTTTTGTATTCTTTCCATCGATATGCCGAAAGTCAACGCTCCAGCTATTGATACCAGGTGCATGAAAGCGTTCAGCAGCCGGTTTAGGTATAAACTTTTTACCACCTTTTGTTTTATCAAATACGATCACGACGGAATCAGCCGGACCAAGGTCCAACAGTATTTTCTCCGACTTATCTAATTTATAGCGTTCACCATTTTCAGCGTTCCAAATCCATGCCCCGCCTCTTTTCAATAATTCATTGTTTGGTTTAATCTCAATAACATGTGCATCATCCATACTGGCATTGATAAAATAAAGTATGTCAGCATCCTTATTCTCATACCTTACCTGTGTCACAAAACGATTTGGCTTATTTAGCTGCACATAGGGTGCAATGTTGTATTTGATCTGAATTTCTTTATACCAGTGGATGAATTCCTTTTCGGGTTTGGAAAGGAGCACAAAGTGTTCACCAAACGCTTTCATCTGATCAACATACGATCTAACTTCTTTATCCTTTTGTTCATAATCAGCCCAGCCCAACGATTTTTGTGGATAGACATCCAAACAAAATATTCTACCTCCGTTTTGCAAAAACTCCAACAATTTTTTTGCTGTAGCGGGTTCAACGCTGTCTACCTGTATTAAAAAGATTGTATGGTATTTGCGGAGGCCATATTGCAATTGTCCGTCCTTCATTTCAGCGTCTCGTATAACACCTTCAGAGATATAATCGCAGGCATTACCATTTTGATGCATGGCCTCCCAAACCAATGATAAATGATTGGGGTATGCAAAGGAAGGAAACGGTTCGTTTTGAGCGCCATAGATACTCCACATATCCGCTAGCGGAGGCAGTATAGCAATGTCGGCAAACATATCTGCCTGTTGTAAGAGTGCAGACATCCTGGCTTTGTAATCAGCAAATTTTTTAAAATAGGGCCACCATGTATTGTGTTCGTTTATATAGGTACCGTACCGCACCCAACCTGGAAAAGGAGCTTGCGGCGGTGAGTAATTGAAGCCATGAAACACCGGATGCGTAACACCAGAGATGATACTTAAATCGCCGGTTACTTTCATGAGTTCAAGCGTTGTATTAAAAACCACATCCGTGTTAGTAAGTTCTTCGCAACTTATGAGCCGGCGGCCCTTAAGATGCGCTGCCGATGAAACGTATTTGTTTACCATGGTGTAGCCCCGGCCAATCCGAGTATCCGTTTCGCTCATTTCTTTTCCAATGCCTGCTTTGATCCATGTTTCACATTCCGGTATGTCCATCGCAAAACTTCCTTCTAACGGAAAATATCCTCTCCCATAAGCTTGTCCTCTAGATTTTACGCCATTTTCATGACACCAATTTGAAAAGGTGTCAACAAAATTTTCCTGTAATAGTTCTGTCTTGGTCAGCTCAAAATCATAACGTACCCGCTGAATCATATTTTTCATATCAGCACTCAATACAGCACCATATTCATAGTTAAAAACATTGCCCATTGACCCCACTTTAAATTGGGTGAAAGGCAAATAAGTCAACAGATCATAACCTCGCCTTTTTTTAAACTCCGCTTCCATATCTTTTGTCCAGTTGGCGCCTTCAAGTTCCATACTATCGGTAAATAATGCACGGACATGCTTTGATAAAGGGCCAGTGCGTTTCTGAATTCCGGTGGACATGTGATTTAGAAATTTTGAAACAGCCACTTTATCATAATGATTTAGCACAGACCCATCGGCACCCGGCGCACCATTTATCACTTCTAAAAAACTATGGATTTTGACAAGCGTATATAAGACAAATTTCCCATTGGGAATTGCAACTTTAATGAACCCTGTTTTAAGCTGGGAAGTAATGTCCTGTACTTCTTCCATGCTGCTAAAAGGATCCGGAACTAATTTTACCGAAAGAATTTCCATTTTGCGCCGTGGATGCGGGCTGGAGACAGCAGGATCGGCTTCTTTAAGAAGGTCAAAAATTGATGCTTCATAATCCAGCTTGCCTTCAAGTTTTTTAGTGCCGATTAAAAGTATTTGCGCTCGTTCTTCTCCTTCAAGATATTCCGCTCCGAAGGGCCACCCCGAACCTACAATAAGGTCGCAAGTAAGACCAAGTGCTTTTGCTTCTGCAAAGGTGTGTTCCAATGCATCTAGCCATTCGTTACCTAACCATTGTAAGGAAGGTTTACCTAAATCATCCGTGCGCTGAGGAAACTTTATCGGATTTATTTCAACGCCACCAATTCCGGCGTCTTTCATTAGTTTTAGCTCTCTTGAAAGTTCTGCTTTATCAACCTTATCACCATTCCACCACCAGCGCACAAAAGGCCTTACCCCGGTTGCTGGGCTTTTAAATATTTCGTAGAGATCATCGCTTTTAAAAAATTTGTTTGTAGGGATAATATCACGTGCAAAAGTGGGAATGGAATGAACCAAGGCGGCACCGCCGGTAAGCAGGGAACTATGCAGGAGAAAATCTCTTCTTTTCATGAAAGCGTGTATTTTTTAGTTGTCAGTACATCCTCAAAACATTAATGATCGATATTACTGTACATTAATTATTTTTTGAATGGCGCACTGGTACAACAAGAACAAAATTTATTTCACACTCTTAAGCTTTATAAAATCTCACAAGAAAATTATTCTATCACGCTAAACTTCAATAAAATTTAAGAGAGTAGAAAGTTGAACATTTTATAATTACTTAATGACAAATAGACGTTACTCAAATTTTATTCAGCCATTCTGGTTTGAAAAGTACGTTTCAAATTAGGCCGTCCAAAATGAAAATTCAAATTTGAATGATGGTACTATAAATCGGTATATATGTACAGCTTTCTTATGTAGCTTTATCCTGCTACGTTTGTCACCGCTTTTTATAAGCCAAAACATTATTGTCACCTGCTTTTATTTATTATCAGAATGTACAAAAGAAAATAAGGTTTAACCATGGTTGATTCATAGGTACTTGGTGCTTTTGGAAAGCAGTAGGACCATGGTAGCACAGTGTAAGAGCATTCTTCCGATTTTGTTTTTCCTTTTCTAAAATTACAATGTATTCACTTTAAAACACTTTGACAATGGAAACGAATAAACTATGCTGCGGCACCAAGACGTTTCTTTCACCGCGCTAGATGCTTGTTATCAAAACAACTTAGGGAAACTCTTTCACCTGCATGTTGGAAACAACAACGAAGGGATTGCAAAAATTTTAGAACACACGGGTACGGGCTATCATTTTGTGATGGAAGCCATAGGAGTGTATTACATCCGTCTGGCCTTTTTTTTTTCATCAAAGAAGTTGTGAGCTGAGTATTGCCAATGCGCTGTCTATAAAGCGCTTCATCCAGATGCACGGCGAGAGGAACAAGTCGGATAAGAAGGATGCTGCGTGGATCTGCGCTATGCTATCGAACAACGGCCGCCGGCCTGGCAAATGCCCGACAGGGCTTATTTTCAGGGCAAGTAGCTTTACAACACGATCCGGGCATACCAAGAGCAGATTAAGTGCTTCAACAACCAGTTGCACAGTCTTGGCCTCTTGCCCGTTCAAAGCAAAGACGCCATACGGTCAATAGAGAAAATGAAAGCTGTGTTGCAAAAAGAGGTAAAAAACTTAGAGGCTAAATTGCAAGAACTGCTACAGCAGTGGCAACCCGAACAACTCAAAAACACAAGTAGCGTAAAAGGCATTGGAAAGCGAGCTGCCGCCATGCTAATCGTGTTTACACAAGGCTTTAAAAACACAGCCAGCCACCGGCAGTTAATCAGCTTCGCTGGCCTAAGTCCCACTGAGAACAGCAGCGGCACCAGCATTCAAGGAAAGTCAAAAATCTGTAAGCGGGGAGGAAAGCCTTTACGGGATGTGCTGTACATGTGCGCAATGAATGCGATGAAAACAAATCCGGCATGCAAGGCACTTTATGAGCGACTGCGGGCCAAAGGAAAAACAGGGAAACAGGGACTGATCGCTGTCTGTAATAAACTTTTAAAACAGGTGTTTGCTGTCATGAAAAACAACGCACTTTATCAACCCAACTACCAGTCGGCTAAACCCTAAAATTTTTTTTGGTTTTTCTCACAGTTCATGTTAACGGTTCGGGCTTTTGTCAAGCATGAAAAATTTTAACGGTTAAAGCATCATAATTAAATATTTCACTTTTTTGATTTGTGCGTTAGTTTGTTTCCTCAATTTCTATATCCATTCTTCTTAACAAGTCGTCTTCTTATGTGTAGATGTGTTTTACGTTACCGTCAAAGATTAAATTTCCTTGTAAATCCTTTACAATTTGGTGAACCGCTACTTCGAATGTTCCATTTGGTCTTTGGTTAAATCCGATTGGTTCAACTGTTGGATTTATTTCTGACCATTGTCTCGTCAAATATGCTCTTATTTCATTGTGTCTGCTTACAT
>JAQBNG010000243.1 GCA_028288675.1 Flavisolibacter sp.
TGGATGAAACAATCACCGGTTTTTTTCCTGATACCATTTCGATGTCTTTTTGAAAAAGTATCGCTGCTTTTTGCACCAGCGAATCATCTTCGTCATTAACAACGATATACGCCATTTGATCAGAAACAATGGGAAAACTTGCAGCAAGCTTCTTTTCAGAAATAATGTTTTGTGCATGAACTTTTGCAGCGAAAAACAATAAGTATGCAAGCAATAATTTTTTCTTCATCACTAATGTTATTTGATCATTTTAACAGCCTCGATCTTATTCATCTTGCGTCAGCATTCCCCCTCTACAACTGGTTGGAGAGGAGCTAGGGGTGAGGTTTTAAAACCCAATAGAATTCCCGCCATCTACCGGCAGGATTACACCCGTAATATATTTGGCCCCATCCGATGCTAAGAATACCGCAGCATCACCAATATCAGACGGCCGACCCATTTCTCCCATCGGCGTTCTGCCCATCGCTTTTGCTTTTCTTTCAGGATCACTGTTCAACGCCTTTGCCGACATATCAGTTGCAATAAAACCCGGCGCAATACAATTGACGCGAATGCCTTTTGGTGAAAGTTCGGTTGCCATTGCCCTTGTCATTCCTTCAATTGCCGACTTCGATGCCGTGTAGGCAATCACTTTTGGAATACCATATTGCGATGCCATTGAACTGATATTGATGATGCTTCCTTTTACACCTTTCTCCAGCATACATTTCACCACTTCACGTGATAACGCAAATACGGCAGTGACATTCGTCATAATAATGCGCTGAAAATCTTCGTCCGTTACTTCTATGAATTCCTTTTTCATATTGATGCCAGCATTGTTCACTAATACATCAATTTGTCCATGCTTTTGAATGATGTTATTAACCAATTTTGGAATGGCGGTTAAATCAGTGAGATCGCATGGAAACGGTTCGCACAGTTCTCCTAATTTTTCTTTCGCAGCATCCAGCTTTCCCTGATCTCTTCCAACAATAATGGTATGAATGCCGGCCTGTACAAACTTTTCGGCGATGGCTAGTCCTATGCCCGATCCGCCCCCTGTTACTATCGCTATTTTAGATGGTGTCTTCATTTTATTTTTTATGATTTTGTTAGCCAGCTTTTGTATTCCTATTTGGCGTCTGTTGCGTCGCACTCTTGTACAGTAACAAATCTATTCAGCATTTGTCTGAACTGGGATGTATTGGATGGATGTGATTTTAGGATAATATCTCATGCATCCCATTTATCCAAAGAATCCCAGTTCAGATTAATTACCCGGTGCAAACGGAAACTTCAATCCTTTATAATATTCTAATGTCTGATCAGGTTTTTCATACTGCGAATGTATGGGCATTTTAGAAAAAGTCTGGAAATAAAGCAGGCAGGAATTACGCCACCAGATCGCTTCCTTCACCTGGACATTTAAGAGCATCTGCACCTGCGTGAAACGTTCATCATCAACCAATCCTTTTAAACCATTCCATTGCTGTTGAACCGCTCTTATTGAATCAACCCCGGAATAATATCTATAACATAATTCATCCCACAAATTCCTTCCTGATCTCATTTTATAGTTCCATGGCACATGATGAAACCAAAGCAGGTAGTCTTCAGGACAGGTTGTTATATCCTCAAAACTCTTTCTCACTTCTGGTGCATATTGTGCTAAGGCATTGCTGCCTTTTATAGTTCTGTCAAAGCCAATTCCAATGCTATCGGCACGATGATAATAAACAGGGTTCCAATCGGCCCTGCCCGCATTGATAATCCACGGCGCCGGACCATAATGATGACCGGTGCCCATGATATGATGAAGGCCCAATGGTGTCATATAATTCACCAATGTTTGGTGAGAGGATAGCATGATCTTTCTTGCCGTGTCAACAAATTTTTTACTGCCGGTAAAAGTTTGTTTAATCCATTCATCGGCAATTTGAGTTGAGGTTAGGTCATAATCCCATGCTAACCTTCCGAAGGAATACCAGTTTGCCTGTCCAAATGGATGCCCTGTCCAGTTCCTGTCATTACCAATATTGGCTACACCGGCTATCCCTGTAATAGAATAATTATGAAGGCTTCCATCAACCACTTTCGCAATAGAAGAACCCTTGCCTTTTTGCCAGGTATCTGCATCCAGCACTTCTTTAAACATTGGCGCTTCATATACTAGGTTGGTTGCTTGCCCAAGATACTCCTGGGTGATCTGGAACTCCATCATCAGCGGTGTTTGCGGCATTGCCCCAAATAGCGGAGAAAACGGTTCGCGGGGTTGAAAATCTATTGGGCCATTCTTTACCTGCACTAAAACATTTTTCCTGAATTTTCCATCCAACGGTTTGAATTCATTGTACGCTTGCTTAAAACGGTCTTCAGGTGTTTCATTGCTGTAAACAAATGCACGCCACATTACAATGCCATTATGCGGGGCAACAGCATCGGCCAGCATATTGGCGCCATCAGCATGGTTTCTTCCATAATTCTGCGGACCTGGCTGCCCTTCCGAATTTGCTTTTACAAGAAAGCCGCCGAAGTCAGGAATAAGCGCATAAATTTCATCTGCTTTCTTCTTCCACCATTCCTTAACTCCAGCATCTAAAGGATCAGCGGTTTTTAAACCACCAAGTTCAATTGGTGCACTAAACCTTGCTGTGAGGTAAACTTTTATACCATACGGACGGAAAACATCTGCCAAGGCTTTTACTTTTAGTAAATAATCTTTAGTGAGAACCAGCGCATTTGCATTCACGTTGGTGAGCACTGTTCCGTTAATTCCAACAGAAGCATTGGCTCTTGCATAGTCTATATAGCGTTGATCAATATAATCGGGCAGAGTGTGCCAGTTCCATATAGATATACCGGCATAGCCTCTTTCAACATGGCGGTTCAAATTATCCCAATGATTTAAAATGCGATTCTGAATTTTAGGAACACTGGTGATGGTTAGCTGTTGAATACTTTGCAGTGTTTGCAGTAGCCGAAGAAAATGAAATACACCATATAAGATCGCCACATCAGTGTTTGCGGTAATGACTACAGTTTTTGTATCGGTTGTGTAAATAGCAAACCCTTCGCTACCTAAATTGACAGGAACCTTATTTGAAAATGCCGCTTTAATTGCAGGTTCGTTTATTTTTCCAATTACAATGGAACTGCCGGCTAATTGTTTTTCTACAACTGCTTTTCCTAACATGCCCGATAGCCCTGTTGTCAATTCTTTTTTTGCAGCAATCAGCGTAGCAGAGGAACCTATGAATGTAAAACTGTGTAAGTGGGTTTGGTATTGCTTTAAAATTTGTGTATTGCCTATCTTATCATATCGCAGCCATAATCTATAGCCATCTTCTGCATGGCAAAAGAAGCAGGCTAAAAGCATCAAGAATAAATGAAAGCTTCGTATCATAATAGCTGCAAACGTTTTCAACGCTAATTTTTATTTTCTTTTTTAGATGATTCTCTTACCAGCAATTCCGACCGTAGAATTATCGTATTTGTATTATCCATTGGTGATGTACCATTTAAATGATTAATCAGGTGGCGGGCGGCTACTTGTCCCATTTCGTAGCCGGAATAATTGACAGTAGTTAAGTTAGGTTCAATAACTTTTGAGACAGGGTCGTTATTAAAACCCACAAAGGCAATATCTTCTGGAATGCGAACACCAGCTTGTTTTAAGGCAAGCATGCAGCCAACTGCGCAACTGTCATTTGCGACAAAAACACCATCAGGACGAGGGTTCATTTTTAGAATATCGTTAGCGGCATCGGCACCCGCATCCTGGCTTAAGGTATTGATGATAACATCTTCTTCCCTAAACTTTATTTTAGCTTCTCTCAATGCGTCTTTATAACCCTGCAAGCGGTCGGCATATACATTTTGTTTTGGCGGCGCGGTAATATGAACAATCCTTTGGCAACCTTGCTGAATCAAGTGTTTGGTGGCCTGGTGAGCCGCCTTGCGGTTGTCAATCAAAATGTTTGTGCAGTGCTGGTGTTCCATTACTCGATCAAAAAAAATGACAGGTATGTTCTTTTTAAAGAACCTATCGAAATGCTCCAGGCTATTTGTATTGTATGCCAGCGAAACCAATAAACCAT
>JAQBNG010000244.1 GCA_028288675.1 Flavisolibacter sp.
ACTGAATCGCTCCTTTTTCATCGCTATCCAACAGCTTTTTAAAAAGTGTAACAGTAGCAGCGGCATCACCGCTTGCCCTATGACGATCATTGAGTTCGATACCCAATGAATGACAAAGGTTGCCTAAGCTATAAGATGGATGCCCAGGAAAAATTTGCCGGGCAAGCCGTACTGTGCAAAGCTTTTTTGCATTGAAGGAATAGCCGTAATGTTCAAGATGACTTTTTATAAAAGAGTAGTCGAAGTTAACGTTGTGAGCCACGAAAATATTTCCCTGTAAAATGGTAAATACTTTTTCGGCTATCTCTTCAAAAGGCGGTGCGTCCTCAACCATTTCGTTGGTAATTCCGGTGAATGCCTGGATATAGCGTGGAATTGTTTTGCCGGGATTAACTAATGAGTCAAATTGTTCAACAACTTTTTCACCATCAAACACCTGGATGGATATTTCGGTAATGCCATTTGCTGCAGCATAACCGCCGGTTGTTTCAATATCTACAATTGCATACATCGCTTAAAGTTCCAGAGTTTAATTAGTTCAAAGTTCCAAAGTTGAGTTCCCGAAAGGTGAAAACTATTTTCTTTAAGTACACCAACTTTACAACTCTAAACTCTGGAACTTTGAACTCTTTCAGAAGGACGCCGAAGTTCTAATATTTTTAGCAATGAACCAACCGATTGGCAAATTTTTATCGTTTCAAAACCGGCTCCAAAAAGTCTATCGCCATATTAGTAAACAGGCAAGGCGACAAGGCATAACCTGCTACCGTATTTACGACCACGACCTGCCCGAGGCGCCATTTATCATTGAAGTGTACGACGATAAGATCTATGTTTCGGAATATAAGCGCCAACACAATTTAGCGGATGACGAATATGAGGCGTGGATAGAGGAGTGTCTTAAAATCATAGCTGGCGTTACCGGCATTGAGGAACAAAATATGTTTCTGAAGCTGCGCCAGCGAAAGGAGGGACGTTTAGGGCAGTATCAAAAAGTGGCGGGAGAAAAATCCGAATTTATAGTGGAAGAAGGTGGCTTGAAATTCATCGTAAACTTAAGCGATTATTTGGATACAGGGCTGTTTCTCGATCATCGCATTACCCGTCAAATGGTTAAAGAGCAAAGCAATGGAAAACGAGTATTAAACTTGTTTTGCTACACCGGATCTTTTTCTATGTACGCCATTGCAGGTGGGGCAACTGAAGTAGTTTCTGTTGATCTTTCAAAAACTTATTTAAGCTGGGTTGAAAGAAATGGGCAACTGAATTTTCCCGATTATACAAACCATCAAACTATTCATGCCGACGTATTGCAATATCTTAAAAAACTACCCCCTGAAAGTTTCGACCTGGTTATTATGGACCCGCCAACCTTCAGCAATAGCAAACGAATGGAAGCTATTCTGGACATTCAACGGGATCATGTATACCTGATAAACGATTGTATAAAGGCGCTAAAAAAAGGAGGGGTGCTTTACTTCAGCACTAACTACACCAAGTTTGGGCTTCATGCAAAAAACATTAAGGCTACAACTATAAAAGATATTACTAAAGCTACCGAGCCATTTGACTTCACTGGTAAATTGAAGCGCCAATGCTTCCTTATCACAAAATAAAAACGCCCCACTTAAACTGTGGGGCGTTTTTTCTCATGTGCAAACTTTCAACTATTATAAAGATTCGGGAAAGCAATTTAAAAATACAACGTTCCGGTATTTCTTTTATAAGGTTTTCAAAACATCGTTCATATTTCTAACTGCATCGGCACTCTTGCTGAACAAACTCTGCTCTTCCTCATTCAACTTATAATCAACTATTTTTTCCCAGCCGCCTTTACCAATTACTACAGGCACACCAAGGCAAATATCATTCTGTCCGTACTCACCATTTAACGACACACTGCAAGGAAACAAACGCTTCTCATCACGAACAATGCTTTCTACTAAAGCCGCAGTGGTTGCACCCGGCGCATACCATGCCGAAGTACCAATTAATTTTGTAAGCGTGGCACCGCCAACCATTGTATCACTAACAATTTGCTTCTGTTGTTCTTCGCTTAAGAATGTGGTAACAGGAGCGGAGTTCCAGGTTGCATACCTGATCAGGGGAATCATAGTTGTATCACCATGACCGCCAATCACTGTTGCATTTAAATCCCTTGCGGAACATCCTAATGCCTGGCTCAAATAATATTTAAAACGGGCACTATCTAAAATGCCACCCATACCAATTATCTTATTTTTAGCAACACCGCTTGTTGTCATCGTCAGGTAAGTCATGGTATCCATAGGATTACTTACTACAATAATGATGGCATCAGGCGAATGCTCTAAAATACTTTGTGTAACACCTTTTACAATATTGGCGTTGGTACCAATCAGTTCTTCGCGGGTCATGCCAGGTTTACGTGGCAGACCCGAAGTGATCACTACAACATCAGAACCTTTTGTTTTTTGATAGTCGCTGGAACTGCCCACGATTTTGGTATCAAAACCGGCAAGGGTAGCAGTCTGCATCATGTCCATCGCTTTACCTTCAGCCAGCCCTTCTTTAATATCCAGCAGCACCAGTTCTTCACACAATTCTTTACGGGCAATAGCATCGGCGGTGGTAGCTCCAACGGCCCCGGCACCTACAACTGTAATTTTCATTTGAATGTTTTATGTGTAAGAGAAAATATTTGCGGCAAAAGTAAGGGAAAAGGGATTTTGGTTCGGGGTTTGGAATTGCTTTGGTGCAGTGTTTTACTTTCCGATCAAATTATTTTTCTCGGTGACAGAAAGAATTATGAAACAGGAGGAAGAATATCTATTGAGCTTCTGTTGCGTCGCACTCTTGTATGCTTTGTAATTTTATTCACCATCCCGACAGTTTGTAATGATTGATTGAATAATAAGACTGCTGGCTTGAGTTTGTAACTCAAGCCCGAAATACGTAACCCCTCCAGAGCAAAAATGAATAGACCTGAGTTACAAACTCAGGCCAGCTCGTTTATAATTTAAGGAACACTACGGATAGCGAGAGTAATTATCCAAACCTAGATTGATGGCACGTTCCTCTAGAAGAAATGTCAGCAAGTCGGAAAAGATGTGCGCATCGAA
>JAQBNG010000032.1 GCA_028288675.1 Flavisolibacter sp.
CGGTAAAAGCATCATTCATTATGCCGACCGCAGTTTTGAAACTGAAGGCACGGTTTTGTTTTTCGGCAATCCGCATATTCCTTATTCCTGGGAGACGGTTTCTACGAGTTATGTAGGCTATACCTGCCTCTTTTCTGAAGAGTTTTTCAAGGCATCTGACCGCACTGAAAGTCTGCAACAATCAACCCTTTTTAAGATTGGTGGCACACCGGTTTTAAAGATAACAGAGGAGCAGCGACAGTTTTTAAATACCATTTTTGGAAAGATGATGGATGAGCAAAAGACTGATTATGCCTATAAAGACGACCTCATACGCAACTATATAAATCTTATTATTCATGAAGCGTTGAAGCTTCAGCCTTCGGAAAATTATCATCAACACACCAATGCTTCCTCACGTATCACCAATGTATTCTTTGAACTCTTAGAAAGACAATTTCCGATTGAAAGCACCGAAAAGCCACTTCAGTTAAGAACAGCGCAGGACTTTGCCAGAGAGCTAGCTGTACACCCAAACTACTTAAGTCGTGCTGTAAAGGAAGTGACAGGAAAGCCTACCACTACCCATATCACCGAAAGAATTATCAGCGAAGCGAAGGCGCTGTTACTGCATACCAATTGGAATATAGCCGACGTCGCTTATGCGCTTGGATTTGAATATCCTACCTACTTCAACAACTTTTTCAAGAAAATGACTGGCACTAATCCGAAGTCTCTTCGGGCACTGGAGGTTTGAAATTCTTAATGATTGGTTTGAATATCGTTACCACCACGGGTAGCAGGTAAAATACCTTTACGGTATGTTATCAAATTCAAACACGATAGACATTTCGAAAAACAACGGCAGCGCAAATCAACCGGCCAGACACATTTTCGAAAGGCTAAAAGCCGGTGAGCCCATACGATTGGATGACCCGCAATATCCGGGGATACAAGCGGTCATTAATCGCACAATCGAGCTTTCAGCACAACTTAATACCGCTACAAGTATAGACCAGATACGGGAACGTTTAAGTAAAATCATCGGTGCTGAACTCGACGAAACATACAACTTGAACACCCAATTAATTATAGCGATAGCTTTTGTAGCATTGTTTGGCATAGCCTGCAATGGACAGTCAAACAAGCAACCAGTTACAAATGAAATACAAGCGATTTTCCCTAAAGGTCAATTAGGACCAGCCGAAAACTTCACAGGTAAAGCATGGAACATTGGCTTAGTTGCCAATGATACAATGTATAACACTGTTGTAGGAAATGTATACTTCGAACCGGGTGCAAGAAGCAATTGGCATACGCATGGAGCTGGTCAAATCCTGATTATAACAGACGGTGTAGGATATCACCAAATAAAAGGGCAAACCCGGCAAACAATCAAAAAAGGAGATGTGGTAAAATGTCCTCCAAACGTAATGCATTGGCATGGGGCAAACCCCGAACAAGGTTTACAGCAAATGTATATCATACCTAATACCGGGAAAGGGATCGTGCAGTGGTTACATCCTGTCACCGATGAAGAATACAATAACCAGTGATTAATCTTTAAAAGCAATCCATTCATGAGTATAATCATTTAAGAAGATAAAAAGGATAGTATGGTTATTGCGGCGCAACAAATAAAATGGTAAATATTATTTTTCACTCACAGTCAAAAACTGATTAAGATGGAAGCAGTAAGAGCAACAGCAGAAGGAGCAATCAGCGTTAGTGCAAAAGAGGTACAGGCATTCGGTACAGAAGCAACCGAAGCACCCCTGCAACAATTAAGTATTCGGCGAAGAAAACCTACACCACATGATGTAGAGATTGAAATATTGTACTGCGGTGTTTGCCATTCCGATCTTCACACTGCAAGAAATGAGTGGCATAGCACCATTTACCCATGTGTACCCGGCCATGAAATCGTTGGTAAGATTGTAAGTGTTGGTAATCATGTTTCCAAATTTAAAGTTGGCGACCTTGCTGCAGTAGGTTGCATGGTTGATAGCTGCCGTGAATGTGATTACTGTAAAGAAGGCTTAGAACAATATTGTGAAGTTGGAAATATCGGGACGTATAATTCACCCGATAAATTCCTGGGTACCCAAACCTATGGCGGTTATTCAGAAAGCATTGTTGTGGATGAAAGCTTTGTTTTAAAAGTACCTGAAAATCTTGACCTGGCCGCTACTGCACCGTTATTGTGTGCAGGCATCACTACTTATTCGCCGCTCAAGCATTGGAATGTAGGTCCGGGCAAAAAGGTTGGGATTGTAGGCATTGGCGGTTTGGGGCACATGGGAGTGAAGATCGCTAAGGCAATGGGTGCAGAAGTCGTTGTATTTACCACATCACCATCAAAAGTTGAAGATGCTAAACGTCTGGGTGCTGATGACGTAGTGTTGTCAAAAGATGCAGAGCAGATGAAACGATATACAGGTAAACTTCATTTTGTTCTGGATGCCGTTTCTGCACAGCACGACGTTAATGCATATCTAAACCTTTTAAGAGTTGATGGTTCACTTGCATTAGTAGGAGCACCGGAACATCCATTACCCGTAGCGGCCTTCAGTCTCATCCCCTCCCGCAGAAGCTTTGCTGGTTCGATGATTGGTGGCATTGCAGAAACGCAGGAGATGCTGGATTTTTGTGCCAAACACAATATCGTTTCAGATATAGAAATGATCAACATCCAGCAGATCAATGAAGCGTATGAACGTTTGCTGAAAGGCGATGTAAAATATCGCTTTGTGATTGATATGGCTTCGCTGAAAAATCAGTAGAATGGCCAGAATATTTATTACCGGCTCGGCAGATGGTTTGGGGCAATTGGCAGCAAAGGCACTAATTGCCCGGGCGCATCAGGTTGTGCTTCATGCACGCAATGAGAAAAGAGGCAGGGAGGCTTTAGATAAAGCACCTGGTGCAGAAGGTGTAGCACCAGCGGACCTTGCCAGTATAGAAGAAACAAAACAGGTGGCTGCAAAAGTGAATGCTTTAGGGACGTTCGATGCCGTTATTCACAACGCCGGGCTTTACCAGGCTTCAGCAAAAGAATTATTCTATGTCAATACATTAGCGCCATACATTTTAACCAGCCTGGTAGAAAAGCCAAAGCGACTAATTTACCTTAGCTCCGACATGCACCAAGGCGGGTGGTCGAAACTGGAAAGTTTCAAAACGGACATTAGCCGTATTACTTATTCTGACACGAAGTTGCATGTGCTGATGCTTTGTAAGGCAGTGGCCCGAAAATGGACGGATGTTTACGCTAATGCACTTAACCCAGGTTGGGTGCCCACAAAAATGGGAGGACCCGGTGCTCCCGATAGTTTTGAGAGCGGGTATAAAACCCAGGTGTGGCTTGCAACAAGCAACGAAGAGAAAGTTAAGGTAAGCGGACGTTTTTTCTACCATCAAAAAGAAGTACGTTCTAACCCTGAAGCAGATGATGTGCAGTTACAGGATCGATTTATGGACTTGTGTCAGCAGATTACAGGCATTGCATTTCCATTTTAAATGGAACGATGAACAGCAGAGGAGGCTAATTGGCTGTCATCACCCACTGCCAACCATGCATCGGTTTTCCAAGAACACTGAACGCATTGGCCTGCATAATTAAATTATTCCTGGAAACTAAAAAGGAACTTATAAGAGGACTTAAAATGGCAAAACATGAAGAGGTGAAAAATGGAATCATTTTCCCTGTAGGCGGAAAGAATGAAACCTATGCCAATATTTTGTAGGTCAGAGTTATCTTAAAACATTAATTGCTGATCCCAAAGTGAATGCCGGCGTTGGCAATGTAACCTTCGAACCAGGATGCAGAAATAATTGGCATATTCATCAGGGTGGATTTCAAATTTTGTTAGTAACTGGTGGCGAAGGTTGGTACCAGGAAGAAGGCAAAGCTGCTCAATTCCTAAAAGCCGGTGATGTTATTGTTACCTATGATGGTGTAAAACATTGGCATGGTGCCACAAAAGACAGTTGGTTTACACACATCGCAATTACTGCCGGTAAACCGGAATGGTTAGAGCCTGTGGATGATAAGACGTATAATAAATTGTAAGATTAAACGTAACACACAGGATCAATTGATTCTACATTTAAATCATGCCCTAAATAGGCTGGGCTTTTTCATTTCTTTGCAAATCATGGATAAAAGCAAACGGTCTTTACTAATACTAATATTAGGGCTGCTATCTGCAATAGGACCCTTTTCTATTGACATGTACCTGCCAGGTTTCCCTGCAATTGCAGAAAACCTTCATACAACTGTTGACCGTGTTGCTTATTCGTTGACCAGCTTCTTCATTGGCATATGTGCCGGGCAATTGTTATGCGGACCCCTGCTTGACAGGTTTGGAAGAAAAACACCGCTATGTATAGGTCTGGTTTTATACATACTCGCATCCATTGGCTGTTCACTATCTAAATCTGTTGAGGTATTAATTGCTTTTCGTTTTCTGCAGGCAATAGGAGGCTGTGTTGGAATGGTTGCTCCCAATGCAATTGTAAGAGATGTATTTCCTGTAGAAGAAAACGCGAAGGTTTTTTCGATGTTGATACTGATACTGGGTGTATCGCCAATACTTGCACCAACAGTTGGCAGCTACATTATTTCAGCATTTGGATGGCCAATAGTATTTGTTGTACTTACTATTGTAACAGCGCTTGTTCTAGTAGCTGTTATAATATGGTTGCCTGAAACCAAAAGGCCTGACCCAACATTTTCGCTTAAACCCGGACCAATATTAAAAGGCTTTGCCGACGTTATAAAACAACCCCAGTTTGCAACCTATGCATTTGCAGGCGCTATAGCTTCTGCGGGTCTGTTTGCTTACCTCGCAGGTTCTCCCTTTGTTTTTATGGAACTATACGGGGTGAGTGATACGCAATACGGCTGGATCTTTGGTGCCATAGCAGCAGGACTAATAGGATGTAGTCAATTGAATAATGTACTGCTTAAAAAGTATAGTAGTGCCCAGGTAATTAAGGTAGTTCTGCTTACGCAGTCAGCTGTAGGGCTTATACTCGTTATTGGTATTGCAACTGGTCTGCTTGGCCTATACAGTACAATATTCCTGATGTTCTTATTCTTAAGCTGCCAGGGATTCACTTTTCCCAATTCTGCAGCATTAGCTATGGCACCATTTACAAAAGGGGCAGGAAGTGCATCAGCGTTAATGGGTGCATTCCAAATGGCTTGTGGCGCTATTGCCTCTGCATTGGTTGGTGTATTTTTTAATAGCACTGCTATTCCTTTGGCGGCTATCATGGCTAGCTGCAGTTCGCTTGGTTCAGTTATCCTGCTGATAGGTCATAGAAGGATAGAGTACAAGGTCAGGATGGAGGATGTAGAACAACAGCGCCTGGAGATGATAGAGAAGTATTAGGGTTTGGTGGAAAGACGGTCTGTCGTATTACAACAGTCATTAAGACTTCTAAACGAACATGCAGAAAAAATTGTTGTATTAATCGTGTCGGCTATCAGAAACCTCCCAATTGAAAGTCCGGTCTGGTCTTTTATTATTTTAAGTGTAACAACCCAACATGCAAAGCCATTTTATTGAATTCATATCTCTTATCCTGATTATACTGGCATTGGTGATGGTAGCCAATAAGCTTAAGTTGGCTTACCCGATCGTGCTTGTATTGGGAGGACTAATCCTAAGCCTCACTTCAGTATTTTCTGATGTTACAATAGACCCCGAACTGGTATTTTTAATTTTTCTTCCACCACTGTTATATGAAGCAGCATGGGCAACTTCCTGGAAAGAATTTTGGAGATGGCGAAGGGTAATCACCAGCTTTGCTTTTCTCATAGTCATCATTACTGCTTGTGTAGTTGCTCTTGTTTCCACCGCTCTTATCCCGGGTTTTACATTAGCTCTGGGTTTTCTTTTAGGAGGCATCATCTCGCCACCCGATGCCGTCTCGGCTACAACCATCATGCGTGGCGTTAAAGTGCCCAAGTCACTTAGTAGTATCATTGAAGGAGAAAGCCTGCTCAATGATGCTTCTTCACTTATCGTATTTCGCTTTGCTTTAGCAGCGGTTATAACTGGGCAGTTTCATTTTGGTGAAGCCACTACGAGCTTTTTTCTTGTTATAGTTATCGGCACACTGATCGGTCTTTTAGTTGCCCTGATCTTCTATGCCATTCATCGATGGCTGCCTACTACCCCCAGCATAGATATTGTTTTGACACTGGTAACTCCTTACTGTATGTATTATGCAGCAGAACACTTTCATTTTTCAGGTGTATTGGCGGTCGTTAGCGGAGGTCTTCTTCTTTCAAGTAAACGACAAAGTATGCTCAGTTACAGAAGCCGCATTGAAGGCGTAAACGTATGGACAAGCCTTGTGTTTGTTTTGAATGGATTAATTTTTTTGCTCATTGGTCTTCAGCTACCATCAATTACAAGCCAGCTTGGTGACATTAGTTTGGGCACTGCTATATGGTACGGTTTAGCCATTTCTTTTCTGCTGATTGTAACCCGGTTGCTTTGCACTTTTGGAGCTTCTATTTTTACAAAAATTATGAGCAATTTCATCACGGTAGCAGATCCTAATCCGGGCTGGAAAGGCCCACTTGTAATTGGGTGGGCAGGAATGCGTGGAGTTGTGTCCTTAGCGGCGGCCCTTTCAATACCATTAGTAATTAGCGGAGGACAGCCATTTCCCTATCGTAACCTTATTCTCTTTATTACATTCATCGTCATACTGGTAACCTTAGTATTTCAGGGATTAACCCTTCCATGGCTAATCCGTAAAGTAAAATTGGACGATAAATACGCGGCTATACCGGAAGAAGAACAGGAAACCATCATTCAAAAGAAGCTTGCTAAGGCTTCACTCCAGTTATTAGAAGAAAAGTATGGTAAAGACAGGGAACAAAATCAGCACTTAAAACAATTGTTTTCAAGATTTCAAACTGATATAGATTTTTTTGATAGAGGAATAAAAACTACAGACCACAAAACATTAAGAAGCTATCAGGACATCTATCTGGAAGTATTAGAGCAGCAAAGAACATTGCTAAATAAGATGAATACACATTCAGAATTTGATGAAGATTTAATTAGAAAATATCTTTCACTAATAGACCTTGAAGAACTTAAACTCCGGGGATGAATACAATAAGAGACTGTGACCACCAGGGTTCCAACAGCGTAGGCTTTTTTCTGCTTCGCATTGATGTTATGATCAACAATCCGGTTTCATGTTACAGTCTCCACTGGAACGTAATCGTGTAGATGAGCAGAACAAAACGATTGCCATAAACTTCAAAGGTGTATTGCATGGAATTGCTGCAGCGTTGCACAAATGAAAGAACAAAAGTTGGGACATATCATCACTGTGTCATCTGTTATAGGTCATAATGCCGGTATTGTTGGCGTTGTATATGCTGCAAGTTGGGCTGCACGTTATTACATCACCTCTGTGCTACTGTCGATAGTGGTTCAGCCGGCACGTTAATAATTTAGCTGTAATTCATATCTTCAATTTTTAAAATAATAAGAAGAAGCAGTTGAGGGTGATAGGGCAAAATCCCCTGATGCAATACCCGACCGTTAGCTGCTCCGCGTACTTATATATTGTTTTTAATTTCATGACCTTAACTGAACAAATAGCAAAGCACTTTAGAGAAGTTTATTTTGGAGGAAACTGGACCTCAGTAAATCTAAAAGAAACTTTAGCTAATGTAACCTGGCAACAAGCAACCGCACAGCTACATTCTTTTAATACCATCGCTGCTCTTGTTTATCATTCTAACTATTATGTTAGTGCAGTATTGAAAGTGTTACAGGGAGAGCCGCTCAATGCAAAGGACATTTATAGCTTTAATCATCCACCCATCCAATCCGCGGAGGACTGGCAGGATTTGTTGAATAAAACCTGGACTGATGCCGAAGCATTTGCCGCCCTGGTTGAGCAGTTACCGGAAAGCAAGCTTGGCGAAACCTTTACTGATGAAAAATATGGTAACTATTATAGAAATATTCATGGCATCATAGAACATACGCACTACCATTTAGGACAGATTGTGCTGATAAAAAAACTGCTGACAGGAAAAACAAAAACAGATGGTGAAGCGAAAAGTTACTAAGTAATGCTGCAAACAAATATTACTAATAGCAGTATTAAACTTTTGACCAATTACCCACATGTCACTACCAGCTTTAGGGCAGTCGGCCCGAACATTTTTGAAGATTACCACAATTTTCGATCTTTGAATAAATTATAACCTGGTAAGAAAGAAGAGTTGAAACAAGTTGTCATCAACAATTTTTCGTTACCTCTACTACCTTATTTAGCAGATACAAATTCAACCAGTATGGAATCAATCTTCAAGGTCAAAATCACGGTTCAGACAACTGTTGTCGCAAGCATCGAAAAGGCCTGGGAAATTTGGAATACACCTGAACACATCACTAAATGGAACAGTGCATCTGATGACTGGCATACGCCTAAGGCAGAAAATGATTTGAAAGTAGGAGGAAACTTCTCGTATAGAATGGAAGCCAGGGATGGAAGCTTTGGTTTTGATTTTAGTGGAACCTACGACCAGGTGAAGCTTATGGAAGCCATTTCCTATACATTGGGAGATGGAAGAAAGGTGGAAGTTTACTTTGTTGATAAAGGAGGAGAAACTGAAGTTACGGAAGTGTTTGAAGCCGAAGATGTAAATACAATTGAAATGCAGCGTTTTGGGTGGCAGGCGATTTTGGATAATTATAAAAAATATGTAGAAGCTTCTGTTGTATTATAGAAAGGAGTCATGTGTAACATCGGATTAAAAGACGTAAATAAAGAATGAAAAATCATTTTATAAAACAATGGAACAACCCAATATTAGAAAAGCTACCAGGGAAGATTTGTCCACGCTTCTTCGTTTTGAGCAAGGTGTTATTGCTGCTGAACGCCCATTTGATCCCACGTTAAAAACGGAAAACACTACCTATTACGACATAGTGCAAATGATCACTGCACCTCATATTCAACTTGTTGTAGCAGAGAAAAATCAGGAAGTAATTGGCTGCGGATATGCCCGCATAGAAACATCCAGGCCTTATTTACAACATACCCAATATGCCTACCTTGGTTTTATGTACGTAGAACCCGAACACAGGGGCACCGGAATTAACGGGTTAATAATAGAAACCCTACGGCAATGGGCTGTAGCAAAAAGCATTTTTGAAATGCGGCTGGAAGTTTATTATGAGAATTTGTCCGCCATTAAAGCGTATGAAAAAACCGGCTTCACCAGGCATATGATAGAGATGCGTAATGATTTAAAAAGTGCCCAGTAGCATTTTTTATATTTCAATGACGTAATTGAGTGTTACTTTTTTATGCCTCTTACTTCATTAACTTACAATAAAATTAAAGCTATGGAAAAGCAGTATCCGCTTCACTTTACTTTAGGCAATAGAACTAAGGTAGAAGTGGCCGAAAAAGGGGCCAACACTTACGAGTTTACATTGCACCCGGAAGAGGGCCAAAGCCGACAATTCACGTACGTTAATGATGAAGCTTTTACTGCAAAAGCTGAGGAAACTTTCGACTTTGAACAGTTAGATGCAGTCCGAAAATTTTGGCTCGAAATAGAAGATGCCGGGTAGTGCTGTTTGTCAGAAATTAAAATATATTTCTGTTGCTCCAAAACCAAACGATGGGTGAAACTGGTTAACAAAAGACTTCACTTCGGCCTTCGTTCTAAGAATATCATGAATTTCATTGCGCAACTTTCCGCTGCCAATGCCATGAATAATAATTAACTGCGACTGCCTGTGTGCTACAGCCAACTCATACCACTTCTCAAACTCTCTTAGCTGTATTGTTATTATCTCGCCGTTCGTCATGCCCTTCCAGCTATCTGTAAGCTTTTCAATATGCAGATCAACAACAGTACGGGCCGGCTGCAGGTGCTGCTTAATGTCTTTCAGGCTATAAATTTTTGCGCCTTTTGTAACAGGCGTTTCCACCAGTTCTTCATAAGGTTTAGCGGGATAAACATCTAACAATTTATAGGTAAACGTAGCCTCGCCTTTTTGTTTTAACAGTTCAATTCTATCAAACAATTGCCTGGGCTTAAGCTTTAAAGATGTTTCAAAATAATCGGCTTTGTTCTTATCGGGTTTTAACATTGAAAATTCAAAAGCAAAGGCCGGGCTGTCATTCATATCCTCAAATGGAATGTCATGCAGGTAAAAATCATTAAAGGCCAAAACCTCGTTATGTAGTTCAAACTCAGGCTTACCAAAAAATTGCAGGTAGTATCTAAAATTATACGCCAACTCCGTACGGTTGATCAAATGAACCTTTAATTCAGTTACTATATCATCTCCAAATTCATCGCTTACAAATTTGGGAAGAAAAGAAAGCCACACACCATCAGATACTTTCTTTTCCAAAGCCTTTGGTGGTGTTTTTTCTTTGCGCAGGTCTTCCACATATTTCTTCTTTGGCTCTGTTGGAAAAAGCTTTTTCTCGCTAAAGCGTTTGAAGTAGGGAAAGTCTATCTGGTCCATGTAAGCAGGAAACTTTACACCTCTTACCTGTATCATCACCATCTTTTCATTAATGATGTCGATCACCTCTCCTTCCTCGTTAGAATGCAGCACTAATATCTTATCTCCTATCTCGTATTTCATAGTGCAAAAATAACCGCTGATTAGCTGGATTTTAATGGGATTAACAGGAAGGCTTTGACTCAAGCCGGACAGTTCATTACCAGTTGATTATCTCCCTTTGCCTGGAGCTCATTGCCAATTGCTTGTTGCTTATTTCTTATTCTCTATTGCTTCATTTTCTTTTCTCAAGCGGCTATGTTTATATCCGTAGGTAAAATAAATTACCAGGCCAATTGCCAGCCATATGATAAACCGCTCCCAGTTGGTAGCGCTTTCCTGGGCCATCAGGTAAAAACAACTGGTGAAGCCCAGCACAGGAATCAAGGAAAAATTTTTGATGAAAGAAAGTACGGCTATCACCGCAGCTATTGTCCAAAAAATGGCCATAGGAAAACCTGCCCTGGTAGTAAAGCTGGTTTTAAAATGATCGGGAGAATAAACAATTGCCAACACAAAAGATGTGATGAATATAAAGGGAACAATAAACTTTCCACTCACATGCGGCACCCTGAACTTCGACTCCGGCCTGTTCGGACTTTTCTGCAAAACCAACACACCTGCACATACCAGCACAAAGGCAAACAGGGTTCCGATGCTGGTAAGTGCCAGCAACAGATCGAGGTTTAAAAACAGCGCAGGAATACCAACAAAAAAACCGGTTAGTATAGTGGAGAAGGAAGGCGTTCCATATTTTGGATGTATGCGGGAAAATATTTTAGGCAGTAAGCCGTCGCGGCTCATACTCATCCAGATGCGGGGCTGACCTAACTGGAATACGAGCAACACACTGGCCGTAGCAACAATGGCGCTTACCGAGATCACGCCAGCGATCCAACCTAATCCACGCTGGTCAAATACTTCAGCCAGCGGATCACCAACATTTAGCTTGGAATAAGGTACCATGCCTGTAAGCACAAGAGCCAGCAGCACATATAAGATGGTACAAATAATAAGGGAGTAGATCATACCACGTGGGAGATCACGTTGTGGATTTTTACATTCTTCCGCGGTAGTAGAAATTGCATCAAAACCAATGTAAGCAAAGAATACAGCGGATACACCTTTTAAGATTCCACTAACCCCATTAGGTGTAAAGGGACTCCAGTTTTCAGGATGCACATAATAAGCGCCCATCACAATCACAAAGAAAATAACCGCCAGTTTTATAATCACCATCAGGTTACTTGCCGACCTTGATTCTTTAATTCCCCTGAACACGATGTAAGTTATCAGCACTACAATACCAGCAGCAGGTAAGTCCATAAAAATACGCATGCCACCAACTTGCGGTGCATTGTTCCAAACCCTCACCGCTGTTTCTGAACCTGCTGCAAAAGCCCTTTTGGCGGTAACATAATCCATCGTTAACCAATCCGGAATGTGCATGCCTGCTTTATCCAGCAAGCCTGTAAAATATTCGCTCCACGAAATTGCCACCACTACGTTTCCAATCGAGTACTCCATCAATAGATCCCACCCGATTATCCAGGCAAAGATTTCTCCGAAGGCCACATAAGAATAGGTATAAGCGCTTCCCGAAACAGGAACGGTGGAAGCGAATTCGGCATAGCACAGCGCCGCAAAGCCGCAAGCCACTGCTGTAAAAAGATATAAGAATATAACTCCCGGACCGCCGTTATAACTGGCATTGCCTATTGAGCTAAAAATGCCGGCACCGATTACTGCAGCAATGCCCATAAAAGTCAGGTCGCGTACACCTAATACTTTTTTTAATGCTGCACCATGGCCATGTCCATCGGATAAACCCTGCTCTGCTTCTTTTAAAATTGCGGGAATTGATTTTTTGCGGAAGAGTCCATGTGCCATGCAGTTGTGTTTTGTGTTTAAAAATAAAGACAATTATGAACCAGAGGGAAGAATATCTATTTGGCTTTTGTTGCGTCGCACTCTTGTACGCTTTGTAATTCTATTCAACATTGTACACTCCTCATAAACTCTCGTCTTTGTCATCCCGACAGGAGGGATCTGAGCTAAACTTTATAAGCGGCCTATGGAATCAGTTTTACTTTTTACAACCGTCGCTTATTATGCAGTTCAAAGATCCCTCCTGCGTCGGGACGACAAACTACCCTATTGATAAATAACAATCTAGTTGATAAATGGAGAAGCGTTGAGTCTTAAGGATAAACGCTGCCACTATCGCTTGATTAAGAGTATTGAGCCGACTAACAAAAACTGAAACTGTTTGAAAACAATAATGAATGTCAGGTTGAGCTTGTGAAACCGGCATACGGTAGGCCAGCGCTTCACAACCCTTCTGCAATGTCAGGGTGAGCTTGCCAAACCATTACACGTCAACCATTTTTTAGTACCTCCTAATAATCCCGTTGTATTAAAAACGCAGCTAATTCTTTCAGCGGTTCTTTTCTTTTTGACAATACCGCAATATCATTAAGGTGCAGTAAAGCCTCAGTGAGATATTTTTCTTTTAATTCATTCGCCCAGGCGTCACATTTACAGTCCTTAAAAATGGAGAGCACTTCATCTATTTTACTCTCTTCATCAGTAAGTAATAGTTCATTTAAACGCTGCTTCTGAGCACCGGTTGCTGTTTCCAAAGCATGAATCAGCAAAAAAGTTTTCTTGTTCGCTTTTATGTCGCCGCCAATTTGTTTTCCAAACTTTTCAGCGTCGCCAAAGGCATCTAAATAATCGTCCTGCACCTGGAAGGCCAATCCTAACTTTTTTCCAAACTCGTACAACAAGTTCTGATTTCTGTCTAAAGCTCCGCCAAGTATAGCTCCCATTTGCAAACTTGCAGCAAGCAGTACGGATGTTTTTAAAGCGATCATATTTTCATAAGAGGCAAAGTCTACATTGTTAGTTTTTTCAAAATCCATATCCAGTTGCTGCCCTTCACAAACTTCTTTTGCCGTTCTGTTAAACAGTTGCAGGATGCGCCGCATGTAGGCAGTTGATATTTTATTCAAGTTCTCGTACGCTACCACCAACATAACATCACCTGCTAACAAAGCCGTGCTCTCACCAAATTTTGTATGTACGGTTTGCATACCTCGGCGCAACGGCGCTTTGTCCATAATATCATCATGCACCAAAGTAAAGTTGTGAAAGAGTTCAATGGCCGTGGCTACGTGCCAGGCATCGCCGGATATTTCATCAAACAATTCGTTACCCATTAAACACATCACCGGGCGAACCCTTTTGCCCCCTAATCCTAAAAAATAATTATTAGGTTCATAAAGCGATGAAGGTTGCCCGGGAAAATGCACTACCGAAAATTTTTCAATAAACTGGCCCGATAATTCTTCAAACGTTTGCATTACTCCTCGCTCTTTTTCTTTTTATTTTTCGCTTTCGCTTTTTGCTTTGGCTTCTGGATTTCCTTTGGCTTTTGTACTTGCTTTTGCGCATCGAATGTCGGTACCTCTTCGCCCTCTTCTATAGTTGTGGTAAGCACCCACTCATAATCAAGGTGGCGCTTTTCCAGGTTAGCGGCAATCACTTTTATACGCACTTTATCACCTATCCTGAATTTTCTGTTGCTGCGCATACCCACCAAGCTATAATCGGTATCAACAAATCTGAAATCATCGTATTCGGCAAGCGAGGCGATGCCCACCATGCCTTCGCATTTGTGCTCCACCGTTTCCACCCAAAAACCAAATGCTGCGGCACCGCTGATGACACCATCGAATTCTTCTCCTATATAATCACGCATGTACTCTACCTGCTTGTATTTGTTAGCTGCCCGTTCTGCCTCCATAGCCGCCCGTTCCCTTTCGCTGCTGTGCTTGCACTTCTTTTCCATGTGCTTATCGGGCTTCACTTTGTTATTGAGAACATCTGCTAATACCCGGTGCACCATCACATCGGGGTAGCGGCGTATTGGCGATGTAAAGTGACAATAGTTTTCAAATCCTAAACCATAATGGCCGATGTTTTCAGTAGTATATGCGGCCTTAGCCATTGTACGAATACCCAATTGTTCCAGCACATGCTGCTCGGGTTTGCCCCGCACATCCAGCAACATTGTATTGAATGATTCGGCGATCTTCTCAGGCGAAGAAGTATCGAACGTATGTCCGAACTTTTTAGCAAATGCCATAAAGGGGAGCATCTTTTCTTCTTTAGGCAAATCATGTATGCGGTAAGGAAACGGGATAGGTTTTTTATTAATTTCTATTTCGGAAACATGCTGCGCTACATACTTGTTGGCCAGCAACATAAATTCTTCTATCAGTTGATGCGCCTCTTTGCTTTCTTTTACTACAATGCCAATCGGCTTACCTTTTTCATCCAGCTTGAACCGCACTTCGGTAGAGGAAAAGTTGATAGCGCCATGCTCGAAACGCTTTCTACGTAGTCGTTGTGCAATGCTATTCAGCAACAAAATCTCATCTGAATAAATACCGGTTTCTTTTTCAATTGTTTCCTGCACTTCTTCGTAAGAAAAACGGTGGTTGGAATGAATAGCGGTTTTGCCTAACCAGTATTTTTTTACCGAACCCTTGGGGCTCATTTCAAACACCGCGGAAAATGTGAGCTTGTCTTCGTTTGGACGAAGCGAACAAAGCACGTTGGAAATCTGTTCCGGCAGCATCGGGTTAACCCTGTCGGGTAAATAAACAGAGGTTGCTTTTTGGTAGGCAAATTCATCAAGGATAGTATCAGGTTGCACAAAATGGCTCACATCGGCAATGTGTACACCAATTTCGTAGTTACCATTTTTCATCACTTTTATGGAGATGGCATCATCGAAATCTTTGGCATCAACCGGGTCGATTGTAAACGTCAATATTTCTCTGAAGTCTCTGCGCCTTTTAATTTCTGATTCGGAAATAACATCAGGAATCCGGTTTGCCTCCTCCATCACATCATCTGGAAACTCGATAGGAAAGCCGGCTTCGAGCAAGATCTCTTTCATTGCTACGTCGTTCACATCCTCTGCATTTAAAATGCTGACAACTTCCCCGGTCGGCCTTTTACCGTTATCTCCGCCCGACCAGTCTTTTACACGAACTACAACCCTGTCGGAGTCTGTGGCACCTTTGAAAGCCTTTTCCGGCACATAGATGTCGGGGCTCTTTTTATCACCGTCGGCAACAAAAAAAGCAAATCCCTTATTCATTTGCAGCCGGCCAACAAACTCCGATTGCTTTCGCTCGGCTACGCCAACTACTATTCCCTGCTGCCTGCGGCCTCTGCCGTCTTCTTCTTTAATGCGTACCCTTACAACATCGCCGTGCATAGCGGTATTAAAATCAGAAGGCCGCACAAGTATGTCCGTCTCCTGTCCCTCTACAATAACAAAGCCCATTCCCGACCGGGTAATTTCCAGTTTACCCTTCACCTCACTATTAGCTCTAACCTCAGTCATCGGTTTACCGGTCTTTTTACTGTCTGTCTTTCTCTCTGGTTTTCTATCGTTTTTACGTCCCATTAGTTACGAAGAGTTTTAAAATTTTCTATAAACTGCGATATTGCCGCTAAGAAAACGGGCTCATCGCCAAATAAGAATTTATGTTCAATTGGCATTACATAAAATGGCATGCCGTTAAGTTCAGAACTGAATTTCAATAAGCGCATAGCATCTTTCTCCGTGGTCAAAATTATTTTCTTTTGTGCATCCATACCGGCAAACCTTTTTTTGATATCCCCCCAATCGTCAATGGAAAAAATATGATGGTCGTTATAGTGCATCATGTAATAGGTGTGAACGTGTTCTTCCAAAAACATCTTTAATGGTTTTGGGTTGGCGATGCCGGTTACCAGCAGCACTTCGGTCTGGTTATCCAGCCCATAAAAGTTGTGATGCAAAATATGGTAGGGAGTGCCATAAGAAATACAGGAAAAAAATAATTTTTGATGCGGCTGCGGATCGATTTCTTTTTGTAAGCTCGCCTTTTCCTGTGCCGATATATCAGGGCGGCATTTGGTAACAATAATTATATCAGCTCTTTTGCAACTGCTGCGGCTATCGCGTAGATCGCCGGTAGGCAAAAAAAAGTCACGGGTATATAAATTTCCGCAGTCTGTAAGTAAGATATTGAAGCCGGGTTTAATGGCACGATGCTGAAAGGCATCATCTAAAATGATAACTTCTGTTTCAGGCTTATCGTGGAGCAATTGCGGAATAGCAACGATTCTTTCTTCACCGATGGCAATTGGTACATCCGGAAATTTTTTATAAAACTGTAAAGGTTCATCGCCAATATCAATGGCCGTTGTATGCTCATTAGCTAAGGCATAGCCTTTTGTTTTTCTTTTGTAGCCACGGCTTAACGTAGCCACCTTAAAACGGCCTTTTAAATGAAGCACCAAAAATTCAACCATTGGCGACTTGCCGGTACCCCCAACAGATAGATTGCCTACGTTTATTAAGGGTAAACCAAACGAAGCGGACTTCAGAAATTCTTTATCGTACAGCCAGTTCCTGATGATAACGATCAGGCCATATATCAAAGCAAAAGGCAGCAGTAAAATGCGAAACGATTTTAGAAAGAGATTAGAAAACATAGGCCTGTTGCGGTGTGATACAAAAATTTAAAGGTACATCATATTCGTCCGCATCATCTATGCTGTCAACGGGTTCAAAATACGAGACGCCGACTTTGATGCAGTCTTTACGGCAGCGGCTTAGGTAGCGGTCGTAATAACCTTTACCATAGCCTACACGGTTGCCATTGACGTCGCAAACTAACATTGGAATTAATATAAGGTCTATATCCTGCGGATCAACAGCTTCGGTTTCCAGTGGTTCTAAAATATTGATAGCATTAGCTTCAAAGATCGTATCTGCATGACAAGCTATTGCCTCCATGTTTGGTTGTTTTGTATCCATTTTCGGATAACATATTTGCAGGTTGAGATTACGGAAATGCAGGTAGTCGGTTATTAAAAAAACATTGGGCTCATTACGTTCTTCCATTGGATAAAAGCTAAAGACAGCCTCCAGAAAAGGCATTTCGACTGTTTGAAAATTGATGAGGAGGAGATCATCCCATTTTATACGGTCGGTGTAGGAAATTTCCTGGCGCTTTTTATTGTAGATTTTACGGGCCTGGGCTTTTAGCATGGGAATGAATTAGAACAGTTGAATTAAAAGATTGCCACAAATAGTCATTATCGGCCTTGTCATCCCGAGGAACGAGGAATCTTTGGCTAATGATCTAGGGAATGTTGCAAGTCGTCTTTCCCTTTGCATTAGCCGATTAAAAAACAGTCCAAAGATTCCTCGTTCCTCGGGATGACAAAGACGAGTCGTTTTAATAATGGTTAGGTTGAATTTTTGAAGAGTGGTTGTATAATCCTGATTGGAATTACTACAAATGATGTGTTCATTCTTTTGCTTATTACTTGTACGTTTTGTTTGGCCTCCTTCTCCGTGCGGAGAACGATAAGAGGATGAGGCTTTTTGCTGAACAGAATTACAAAGCGTACAAGAGTGTACTTCGGTAGCCTCAGCATAAACTGTGCAACGGAAGCCAGGTAGTGGTACCGTCCGCCGGGTTCAAAAAACTACAATAACGATAAGATATAAAAAAGAAGTTTTTACCTAATAGCACGACAACCCCAAACTCCAAACCCCTAACTAATAAACCAACTGCTGCGTCATCTTCACAACCCCCATTACAAACACACTTTGCACATTGCCTACGTTTTCAATAGCACTTAACTTGTTCACATGAAAATTATAGTATTCATCCATGTTCTCTACCACCACCTTCAGCATAAAATCAAACTCGCCGGAAATGGTCAGGCACTCGATCACCTCGTTTAACTCCAGTATGGTTTTTATAAACTTATCGCCGGCATTTTTGCTATGCTGTTTCAGCGATACATAGCAGATCACCATCAGGCCCTTCCCTATCTTAGAGCCACTCACCAAAGTAACATACTGTGTAATAACACCGCTGCTTTCCATCCGCTTGATGCGTTCGTGTACAGGGGTAGTGCTCA
>JAQBNG010000046.1 GCA_028288675.1 Flavisolibacter sp.
ATAAATTAAATTCTCCTCAAGATGTTATTTTAGGAGAAATGGCGGTACAGGATAATGTCTTATGGACGACAGGCGGCAGCGTAAACAGTTCCTGGAATTACCAGTACAATCGCAGTGGAATCTCTAAATTTGAAAACGGTACATGGACCACCTTTAACCAATACAACTATCCGCAGTTAGATACGCTGTTAGACTTCCTTACCATCGCCATTGACCCAAGAGATAATACCCCCTGGGCAGGTTCGTTTGGCGGCGGCTTGCTGCATATTGACAATAACAACCAGCTAAAAATTTATAAACAGAATTCACCAATAGGCCCTACTATTGGCGACCCCGGAAGTTATCGTGTAGCAGGACTTGCATTTGATAAAGAGGCCAATTTATGGGTAGCAAATTTCGGCTCAAATCGGCAGTTGCATGTATTAAAGGCCGACAACAACTGGCAATCATTTACAGCACCGTTTATATTAAATGAAAATGCAGCTGCCCAAATTGTAATTGACGATGCGGGACAGAAATGGATACAGTCGCCACTTGGCAACGGATTGCTCCTTTTCAACGAAGGCACTCTTGCAAACCCGGCTGATGATAAATGGAAAATTTACAGGGCCGGTGCAGGTTTGGGCGGTTTGCCATCTAATGATGTGCAGTGTTTAACAAAGGACAAAAGTGGTTTTATCTGGGTAGGAACAAGTGACGGCATAGCAGTGATCCAATGTCCGCAGGACGCATTTACATCTCCCTGCGAAGCAGTACTGCCCGTTATTAAAAACGGCGCTTTTGCTAACTATCTTTTTAAAGGCCAGGAAGTGCGAAGTATAGCAGTTGATGGAGCGGATAGAAAATGGGTTGCCACTACCAGCGGTGTATGGTTAATAAGCAAGGATGGCGATAAAGTGATCTCTAATTTTACAGAACAAAATAGCCCGCTGCTTAGTAACGATGTAAAGCGAATTACAATCGATGGCAGCACAGGCGAAGTATTTATCGGCACTGCCAAAGGATTGATTTCGTTTAGAGGCAGCGCCTCTGAATACGAAGAAACTAAGAATGATGTATTGGTTTATCCCAACCCTGTGCCACCGGCTTTTAATGGCATGATCGGCATAAAAGGGCTGCCTGAAAACGCTATTATAAAAATCACGGAAACAAGTGGAAGACTAGTCTACCAAACCCATTCGCTAGGCGGACAAGCTGTATGGAATGGCCGGGATTATAAAGGCGCCAAAGCAAGTACCGGTGTGTATTTGGTGCTGGCAGTTGATGAAAGCAAAGGAGAGAAAGTTGTGGCCAAAATTGTTTTTGTAAGCCAATAGTTGGCAGTGCTTTATTGAAAATGATTAGTTGGGCGTGTCCCTCGCATAGCCTCGGGCCGGGCTATCCGCTTCAATCTTTTTTGCCCTTTGTTATAAATGAGCCTGTCGAAGCACGGCAAAAAAGGATTTCCGCTCCTATCCCTCACGCAAACAGCTACTTCATACTTAACATGGTAGTACCTAATAACACGCTTACCTTGTGAACCTGTAAACGTTTTCCTCATGATCGCAAAAACAAAAGGCATCGTTCTCCGCTCCATAAAATATGGTGAAACCTCGCTGGTGGTAACCATGTTTACCGAGGTGTTCGGGGTACAATCATACCTGGTAAATGGTGTGCGCACCACTCAAAAAAAAGGCGCCTCCAAAGCTTCCTTATTTCAGCCGGCTTCTATATTGGATTTAGTAGCTTATCATAGTGAGTTTACCAATCTCCAGCGATTGAAAGAATATAAATGGGAGTTCTTGTACCAGCATGTTTTATCCAACGTCCGCAAAAATGCCGTGGCGCTTTTTATGATCGAATTGCTTACCAAATGTCTGAAGCAACCGGAACCCAATGCAGAACTTTTTTATTTTGTTGAAGATGCGCTGCATCATTTAGATGATGCGGCTGATGCAGTCACCGGCAATTTTCCGCTATTCTTTGCCTTGCACGTTGCCGTTTTTTTTGGCTTTCGCATAAACGATGAATTTTCGGAAGAAAAACATTTTTTGGATTTGGAGGAAGGTTGCTTTGTAGAGAACCAGCCCGTGCATCAATATTATTTAATAGATAATGAAGCGGCTGCTGTTTCACAGATCCTAAAAATCATGCAACCGCAGGAGTTGGAGCAGGTGTATTTAAACCAGGAAATGCGCCGTAGAATAACACATGCTTTAGAACAATTTTATGCGCTGCATGTACCAGAGTTTGGAACCTTAAAAACTTTACCGGTGCTTAGGGAGATTATGAGTTGAAGTATTATCTTTCTGAAATGAAACGACTGGCTGCCCTTTTATGTATCTCTTTCTTCTTTTGCCTCTTTTGTCAAGCCCAAAAGACTGTAGTATTTCAAATGGATACAGTTTACAATCAGGAAAAAATATCCCTTCCTTTCAAGGATATTATTGTTGCAGATGCCCGGTTTGACCAGACAAAATTGGGCGGCATTTATAATAAAATGATTTTAGGAATGCTAACCACCACAAAAAGGGATGTGGTATTTCCTGATAGTCTGAAAAATTATCTTCCCTATATCATTAAAAGCTTCTCTACACTTTCTGATACCAGCAGCAAAAATCTATATATTCTTGTAAAAAAATTTCGTGTTGCTGAAAATTTCATGACTTCTATCCAGGGTACTCTAAATAATTATTTTACCCTGAATATTTCAGCTTCGTTCTACGCAATACAAAATGATCAATACAAAAAACTATTCTCCATTGAGGATGTATTCTTGCATGACATAGATATTGAATCTGATGTAAAACTTTCTCTGCAGTACAACAAAAATCAGCGGGCTTCTATTCTGAAGAATATATTGTATAAGTTGATGGCTTACAAAGATTGGAACAATGAACCTAAAGGCCCGTTGTTCAGTACTGTTGATGTAGAAACTGCTATTCAAAAAAGATTTATGCTTCCTGTATATACCCAACAGGCAGTAACCGGGCTTTATAAAACATTTTTAGAGTTTAAAAACGCGTCACCTTCAGTTACTTCAGCCATCATTATTTATAAAAATGGTAAAGTCCAAAACGTTGTAGACCAAAATCATTATGAAATTCGCTTGAATGACTATTGGGGATTAAGTGATGGAACGAAAAACTATTTGATTTTTAGAAATGAGCTTACAGAGTTAATTCCTTGTGGCAAAAGTTTTCGCCTTCTTTCTTACCGTACAAAAGACGAATTATCAGGAAGGGCAACTGTTAAAGAAGTAAGTAGCAAAGATTTCTTCACAACCCTTTTTGGCGAAGGAAAAGTTCGGGAATACTTTGATCTCGATATGGACACAGGAGAGATATTTATGGAAGAAATATTTGGGAAATCAAGTTTTAAGAACATAGATAATAAAAGATTAAAATAGCACCTGTTTCATTTCAGTCTTTTCTTCCGAAATCAGCACTACACCTGGCTTTTTACCTTTTTCAAAACTGCCCAATTGCTTCTCCATTCCTAACGCCTTTGCACCATTTATTGTAGCCCATCCTAACATTTCCTGCAAAGAAATTTGCGAAAAATATTTTTGTATTGTCCTTAGTTCATCCAAAATATTCAAACCCCAATTGCTGGCTAAACTATCCGTACCTAATACAATCGTGCAGTTATTCTTTCTCAACAATTCAACCGGCGGCATTGCATTTTCAATATACAAATTAGCATTCGGGCAAAGGCAGAAGAAAGTTTGGGGTTTGGAGCTTGGAGTTTGGAGTTGGCATTGCCTCTGATTGTCGATTGCTGATTGCCCATTGCCCATTGCCCGATGCCGGTTCACATAATCAATATCCTCTTGCTTCGTAAAAGTGTTATGCACCAGGATGATTTTTTCGGCACCCGTTAACCTATTAAAATACGATTGGAGGCTGCTTTTTTTTGTCGGCTGGTGATGGCTGTTATCAAGGTTCATCAAACCATACATCCGAACAAAATCCCCGGTGCCCTGCTTAAAAAATTCATCTTCAAACCGTGTTTCCTGGTTATGAATAGAAACTACTTTATTTTGAAAATATGATTGTATCTCTTTCCATAAATCATCCGAAACTGAGTAAGGTGCATGAGGAACGATTGAGTTTGAATTTTGGGTAGTTTTCAATTGCGCATTGCTTATAGCCCATTGCCCATTGTATTCTTCATATATCTCTTTTGCTCTTTCAAACCTTTGTTTTGAAAGAGCAGGCAGCCAGCCACTGGCTTCAATAAAATTGTAATAAAGAAGATTTCCCTTTTGCTTTTGAGTAAGAGTTATTGTGTTATTACAGATATCGCCAACAGCAACAATGCCATTCTTCTTCATTTCAATTTCTGCGTTGGCAATTGCTTCTAAAACTTCTTCTTCGCCTGCGGTCCTTTCAGTAACCACCTTAAAAACAAAATCTACCAGGCCTGTGCGCTCTGCTATCTTTCCGCGCATATGACTAAGCTCCAAATGGCAATGGCAATTTATAAAACCCGGTGTCACCAAACCCTCAAACCGCTCTACATTTTCTCCCGCTTCTTTTAATGGCAGCAACGTTTCTACGGTGCCGTCTTCAGTAATTATCAAAACCTGCTCTTTTAAAAAACGATAACCATCAAATATTGTATCAGCCCAAATTTTCCTATAGTGCATAACGCTTCTAAAATACAGCGTTCTTAACTCCCTGCTTCCTAAATTTGCGCTTCTAATTTTTACCATGCTCGATAGACTTGAAGCGATAAAGGCAAGATTTGATGATTTGGGAATGTCCCTCACCAATCCGGAAATTATTGCCGACAATAAAAAATTCACTGGCCTTTCACAAGAATACCGGAGCCTCGAAAAAATTGTAACCGTTTATAACGATTATAAAAAAATTTTAGATGATATAGAATTTTATAAAGAAGCCCTCAACGGATCGGATGAAGAAATGCGGGAGCTGGCGAAAACCGAATTACCCGAAACCGAAGCGAGACTTACTAAAATGGAAAGCACAATCAGGCAAATGCTGATACCAAAAGATCCGCAGGATGAAAAAAATGCTATTCTCGAAATAAGAGCAGGAACCGGTGGTGATGAAGCCAGTTTATTTGCCGGTAATCTTGCCCGCATGTACATCCGCTATTGCGAACGTAAAGGATGGAAAACGGCTATACTTTCTGAGACAGAGGGGTCTGCCGGAGGCTACAAAGAAGTACAAATTGAAGTAGTAGGTGAAGATGTATACGGCACCCTTAAATTTGAAAGCGGCGTACACCGTGTGCAAAGGGTACCGGATACCGAGGCAAGCGGCCGCGTTCATACAAGTGCCGCCACCGTGGCAGTTATGCCCGAAGCTGAGGAAGTTGATTTTGAGTTGAAAGAAAGTGATGTGAAAATGGAGACAGCCCGGAGCGGGGGCGCAGGTGGGCAAAATGTAAATAAGGTAGAAACCAAAGTTTTATTAACTCACCTGCCCACAGGTACAGTTGTGATGTGCCAAACGGAACGTTCACAATTAGGGAACCGCGAGAAAGCCATGAATATGCTGCGCTCAAGGTTGTACGAAGAACAAGTGAGAAAACAAGAAGATGAAATTTCCCGTCACCGTAAAAGCCTTGTCAGCACCGGCGACAGAAGTGCCAAGATCAGAACTTATAATTATCCGCAGGGACGTGTTACCGATCATCGCATTGGATTAACCTTATACAATTTGCAGGAAGTATTAGACGGCGGCATTGAAGAGTTAATAGATACACTTCAATTTGCAGAGAACTCTGAAAAAATGGCAAAGCAGAACTAAAATCATTTGCAGTTGTTAAGTTGTAGAGTTCTTTTCACTTTTTATTATTGATCTGAATTAAGCAAGGAAGTTGATAATTATCAAATGATTACAGTGATTTTTTCTAAATTCTTAATTCATAGCTCTTTTGGCGTTAAAGCTTTTTTGATTGTCGCATTTGGCATAATCTTTTCTATTACTTAAAAACAATTAAAAGATCTTTTCAATAGTTTTCTGGATTATAGTTTTTAACTTTGCTTAACAATTCGGGTAAAACTATTGGCAACATATTTGCGTTATTAAGAATAGTTCTTCTCACATAAAGCAGTCAATTTTCTCATAAGCAGTTAGTTTTGGTTGCGACCCCTGTTTCTACAGGGGTCTATTTTTTTTATATAACCAAGACCAAAACCAAAGTCCTGCAATACTTCCGACTAAGTCGGCAACTACATCATATAAATCAAAGGAACGGTTTGATATAAAGTAGTGTTGAATTACCTCTACTCCAAAGCCGTATACAATGGCACATCCAAAAAGAATGAAATAGAAAGACTTTCCAGCAGGAAAATGAAACCTCCACAAAAAAAGCAGTACTGCAAACAACCCAAAATGCACCCATTTATCAAATGAAATCTGATCGAGCCAGCCTGCCTTTGGCAAAGATGATCCGGGTAGGAAACAAAGTATAGAGATTAATAAAATCCAGAAAATAGCCAATGCTTTAGACCCTCTCCATGTTTTTATCTGCATGCTGCAAAATAGGCAAATAGAAAATGTCGGATAAAATGATGAGTTGAAGTTTTAGGTAGCCACCAATAGTTTTTCATGGCATCGCCTGTTGTGTCACTCCCTTTTACGTTCAAAACAATAATTGAGCATCAGCTTTTACGCAAAAGCAATGAACCAAGGTCACATTGAAACCTCAATTGCAAAATAGGACTACTACCGTGCACCATCTGCCTTGTCATGCTGAGGGACGAAGCATCTCTGGATTGTGGCCAAAAGAATGGTATACTAAGTGATGCCTTTTAGTCACTCCTTTATAGTGCGGTTCAAAGATCCCTCCTTTGTCGGGACGACAAGGATGAGTCTTTTTTTTAGTAATTAGGTTGAAACTACTCCCAAATGGCTATTCATTTGTATGTGCTCTTCTTCGTGCGGAGAAGGATATAAGAATGAGATTTTTGGTCAGTAGCGATAAAACGTACAAGAGTGCGACGCAAGAAAAGCCTGATAGTAATACTAAAGCTTGGTACAAGAAGATAACATAGAAGCTGGAACCAGAAGTCATTGCAACGGGTACGACTCACTAATTATATTTAAATGGTGTCACCATTTCAAAGGCAGGAATGTTTACATCAAAGACCTCTTTGTTATGGATGTTTTCCATTAAGTAAGTCCCATGCATACGTCCCATTTCAGTGTGTAAATTACATCCACTAACATACTGGTATTCTTCGCCGGCACTTATCACTGGTTGCATACCTACAACACCTTCGCCTTCTACTTCGCGGTAGCTGCCGTCTGAATCAAAGATGTGCCAGCGGCGGCTGTGTAGTTTTACGGGAAATGAATTATGATTTTCTATAGTAATACGGTAAGCAAACATAAACTCCGACTGGAGCGGATTGCTGTAGTCCTGCTGATAAAATGTTTCCACGCTTACCTTAACCCCATCTGATATCATGCTTACCATACAATACGATTTTGATTAAATATAAAACAAGTTTGTTGCCACAATTGTATAAACGATTTTTTTGTAGAAACGGCTTCACTTTCAACCCTAATTTTGCCCAACTTTAACCTCAAATTGTTCAATTATGAAAATAGCAGTGGCCAAAGGCGATGGGATAGGACCTGAAATTATGCAGGCGGTGTTAAGCATTTTTGATGCTTCCAATACCGGTTTGCAGTACGAATTTGTTGATATGGGCAAATGGGTATTTGATAAAGGCTACAGTAATGGAATGACACCTGAGGCGCAAAAAACTATTGAAGAATTGGGCATTTTATTTAAGGGCCCTATGGAAACACCGAAAGGCAAAGGTGTTAAAAGTGTGAATGTCACAGCCCGCAAAACCTGGAACACTTATGCCAATAAAAGAGTGTTTCAATCGCTGCATGGTGTAGAAACCGTTTTCAGCAAAGCGGGAATTTTAATTGACATAACAATCGTTAGGGAAAACATAGAAGATACCTACGGTGGTATTGAACACATGCTGACACATGACGTAGCCTTAAGCCGGCGATTTATTACAAGGCCTGGTAGCCTCCAACTAATTAAGTACGCTTTTGAAATGGCAAAAAAGAAAGGTACCCGGCGCATTACGTGCGGACATAAGGCCAATATTATGAAGCTTACCGACGGTCTTTTTTTAGACGTGTTTTATGAAGTAGCTAAGGAGTATCCTGAACTGAATGCTGATGATAAAATTGTTGATGATCTGGCGATGCAGTTAGTGGTAAAACCAGAACAATACGACGTGATTGTAATGACTAACCTGCAAGGCGATATTATCTCTGATTTATGTGCCGGCCTTGTTGGCGGATTAGGTTTTGCGCCTTCTGCTAACATTGGTGATCATATTTCAATTTTTGAAGCCGTGCATGGAACGGCTCCCGATATTGCAGGAAAAGGCATTGCCAACCCAACAGCATTATTGTTAAGCGGCCTTGCCTTGTTGCGCCACATTGGACTAATGGAAAATGCCGCCATCATAGAAAACGCTCTGCTTTATACATTGGAACAAGGAATACGGACCGGCGATTTTGGCGACCGCAGCAAGCCTGCTTTAAATACGGGTGAGTTTACACAGGCTATTATTGGCAACTTTGGCAAAATGCCTGCACAAGGCGCTAAACCACTTCTTTCTAATATGCCGGTGACACCAACCGTGTTTAAATTAGAAAACAATTCAATGATGGAATCTGCAGATACCGAGCAGGAAAAAATAGTAGGGGTAGATATGTTTATCGAAAGCAATGAACAACCGGAAGTAATTGCACAAAAATGTTTGCATCATGGTGGTGTGAAGTTCAAATTAATTAATATCAGCAACCGGGGCACACAGGTATGGCCAACGGGTTCTAAATACACGGCCCTGGTAAACCAATATAACCTGCGTTTTGAATCGCTGAACGAAAGTGCTTTAAAACAACAGGACGTGATTGGCTTATATGTTAGTCTTAGCGCCGATTATAAAGTTTGCTCTTTGGAGTTGTTGAATATGTGGGATGATAAAAAGGCATATAGCTTAGCGCAGGGGCAGTAGGTTTAGTTGATTGGTTGGTTGATTATTCAGGTTGGTGAATAATTTAAATGGGTAAAATGCATAAATGAGGAAATGAATCAACCAATCAGTAGACTATATCTTCTTCGCATTTTTATATCCATTCTTCACCAGCCATTGCAGCACTTTATCTCGTTGATCACCTTGAATAATGATCTCATTATCTTTTGCAGAACCACCAGTACCGCAAAAATTTTTCAGTGCCTTGCCTAACGTTTGCAAGTCTTCATCTGTTCCTATAAAGCCTTGCACCAGGCTTACTGCTTTACCACCACGGTGTTTTGTGTCTAATTTTATTTTTAGTTTTTGTTGTGGCGGCGGCAAGGTTTCAGCGGCTGGCCCCTCCTCATGCTGAAAGCCAAAATTGGGATCGGTGCTATACACAAACCCATGCTTATCGCTTATATTTTTCTTACTCATTCAGATTCTGATTTTCATTATTGTCTATCCTGTACATCCCGATAATCCTAGAAATCCCGGTTCAGATAATTACCGCCTTTAAACTTAAATCTAAATTCTTTGCCTGGTGAATTAGCCCACCTACACTTACAAAATCCACCCCTGTTGCAGCATAAGTCTCAATCGTATCTAAATTGATTCCGCCGCTTGCTTCCGTCTCAAACATATCACCGATCAAATCCACGGCTTCTTTCACTTGTTCAGGCTGAAAATTGTCTAGCATCACTCTAAAAACCTTCCCCTGCCCTATCGAGATAACCTTTTTCACATCATCTATGGTTCTTGTTTCAACTTCTATTTTTAAATCGGACCGATACGCTTGTACGTAGTTATAAGCCTTATTAATTGCTGCATCTAATCCACCACTGTAATCAATATGGTTATCCTTCAACATGATCATATCATAAAGGCCAAAGCGGTGATTGACTCCACCCCCAATTTTTACCGCTTCCTTTTCCAACAAACGGAAATTCGGAGTTGTTTTCCTTGTGTCTAATATTCTTGTTTTATATCCTTTCAGTTTATCGGTATATTGCTTTGTGAGTGTAGCAATGCCGCTCATGCGCTGCATACAATTTAATACCAGCCGTTCCAATTGTAAAATGGTATGAACGAAGGTTTCTACTTCAAAAGCTATGTCTCCATATTTCATTTCATCACCATCGTTCTTATGCTTTATAAAATTGGCTGAAGGTTTTTTATACTTAAAAATTTTTTCAGCAGCATCTAAACCAGCCAAAATACCATCCTGTTTTATTTTTAAAACCGCTTTGCCTTTTACATCAGCAGGAATGCAACAAAGAGTAGAATGATCCCCGTCTCCTACGTCTTCTTGTAAGGCAGCATCTACAAGTTTATATAACTGTGCATCAAAATCTATCATAGGTCAAAAATAGGATACGTGGTTTAAATAAGGAGTTGCGGTGGAATGAGGACAGTTTCGGATTAAAACAAACATGATGATTTTCTTTAAAGAAAAAATCTATATTCGTTTTCTTCAAATTTTAACATACTAAAAACACCAGTACATGAGAATCAAGAAATTTACCTGCACATTGCTGCTCGCCTTTTTTGCATTGATATCCTCCGCACAGGTAGAGCAAGTAACCGAAAATCAAACCGGCATATCCCGAAGGCTTCAACATGAAATAGACGCAACAAAAGACCCGCTCCTGGGTTATGTTCCAAAGTCGAGATTGGTACAGGCGTACAAAACGAGACAAGCCCGGCTAAACCAGTTGGGTCAAATGAATCGGGCCTCGATATTTTCATGGACTGAACGCGGACCTAACAGCGACGCCACCGGCGCAAGTAATGGCAACACCCGGCCCGGCAATGGTAAAACATCTGGTAGAGTAAGAGCCATTTGGGAGGACCTGGGCGATGCTACCGGCAAAACAGTATGGGTCGGCGGTATTGATGGCGGCCTTTGGAAAACGGCTGACATAACAATCAATCCAACAAACTGGACACCTGTTAATGATTTCTTCGGAAACTTAGCTGTATCAAGTATTTGCCAGGATCCTACAGACGTGAACATCATGTATTTTGGTACCGGCGAAAAGTCTATAAATGCTGATGCTGTACGCGGCGCCGGCATTTGGCGAAGCACCGACCACGGCCTGACCTGGGATGTAATGCCGGGCACCGCAAATCTTTGGAACGTAAGCAAAGTAGTTTGTGATGCGGCCGGTAATTTATATGTAGGCTGTAATTCTATTTCAAATACGCAGGGCCTGCAACGCTATACAAAAGCAACAGACACCTGGACGAATATTACACCAACTGGTTTAGCCACAAGAGTACCCGATATTGAACTAAGCACAACCGGAAGACTACATGTCATTTGTGGATATTACAATACAGCCGCTGCAAGCGCAGGCTATCGTTATACAGATAATCCAGCTACTGTAACAGCAGGTTCATGGACGTCTCCTGCGGTTTCATTTTCACCGGTTCAATACAATGTTGACCTGGCAAGCAGCGGCAATACTTTATACGCATTACCCTCCGCCAGTACATTTGAAGTAACTACAATTTATAAATCAACAGATGGCGGCGCTAATTGGGCGGCAACGGGTGCCACACCGGCATTTACCAGTGGACAGGCATGGTACTGCATGGCTGTTGCAGTGGACCCCAACAATGCAAACAATGTGATCGTAGGTAGTTTAGATTGCTACAAAACAACTAATGGCGGTACAAGCTGGACGAAAATTTCCGAATGGGTAGGAACAGCGGGCCAATACGTACATGCCGATCAGCAAATCATCACCTGGCGTAGCAATAACCAGGTGCTTTTCGGCTGCGATGGCGGCGTGCACTATTCGGCCAACGGTGGAACTACAATAACTGACCGAAATGCAGGGCTACGTATAAAGCAGTTTTATGCAGTTGCTCATCATCCTACATCAACCAATTATTTTTTAGCTGGTGCACAGGATAATGGCGTACATCAATTAAATAATGCAGGCATTGGTGCTTCAGTAGAAGTAACCGGTGGGGACGGCGCTTTTGTTCATATAGATCAAAACGAACCACAATATCAGTGGGGTTCTTATGTGTACAACCAGTACAGAAGAAGTACCAATGGTGGATCTACCTGGTCATCGGTAAACTACAGCAGCAGTGCAGGTAAGTTTATTAATCCTACCGATTATGATGATGTGGCTAATATCATGTATTGCAGCGGGGTTGCCAATGCATTCGTACGATGGAGCAATCCGCAGACCGGAGCCACTTTTACATCCGTTACCATGAGTGGATTGAGTTCAGGTAAAGTATCGGCAATCAAAGTATCTCCTTACAGCATCAATACGGTATTTTTTGGTGGAGGCGGCAGTGGCATTGCACCATCATTAATTAAAGCAACTAATGCCAATGCAACGCCTGCATATACCAGCATTATTGGTGCAGGTATGACAACGGCAAGCACTAATATTTCCAGCATTGAATTAGGCACAGATGAACAAAACATCATTGTAGCTTATTCAAATTACGGCGTTAACAATGTATTTGTAACAGCTAACGGCGGCGCAACCTGGACCGCTATTGACGGTAACTTACCTGATATGCCCGTGCGGTGGGCAATGTTCTATCCGGGCAGTAATACAAAAGCTATCATAGCAACGGAAACAGGTGTCTGGCAAACAGAGGCCTTCAACGGTGCATCTACTATCTGGGATCCCGAAACCAGTTTCCCAAATGTGCGTACAGATATGTTACAATACAGGGAAAGCGATGGGCTACTTTCTGCTGCTACACATGGCCGTGGGCTGTTTACTACAATCATCGGGGCAGCACCTACCACTTGTGGCTCTGTTTCAGGATTGACTTCTTCATCCGTTACCACTAATTCAGCAACTGTTAGCTGGACTGCTTTAAGTGGTGCACTGAGTTATGATGTTGATTATAAATTAAGCACTTCGGGAACATGGACTAGTGCGGCAGTAGCTTCTACTAATTTGTCAGTAGCGTTGAGCGGCTTAAGTTCAGGGTCGTTATATGATTATAGAGTGAGGGCAAATTGTGCTGATGCAACCGGTTCCTACGCAGCGGCACAGTTTACAACCAGTACAACCACAACGTGTGGTACTGTTACAGGATTAGCTGCATCCGCCATTACTGCAAATTCTGCTACAGTAAGTTGGACTGCATTGAGCGGTGCGTTAAATTATGATGTGGATTATAAATTAAGCAGTTCGGGTACCTGGATAAATTCTGTTACTGCAACTACAAGTCTTTCAAGGGCTTTGACGGGATTAACAGCCGGTGCTGTGTATGATTACCGGGTTCGTGCAAATTGCAGCGGGGCAATTGGCGCTTATGCGCAAGCACAGTTTGCAACCACTGCGGCTTCTACATGTCCGGGCATCTATGATGTAAGTACAAATGGTACGGCAAGTGGCGCAGCTACAATTCCTTTTAACACAGATGTAAAAGGTTTGATTAGTCCAGCAAATGACAATGACTATTACAAGTTTGTGATTACAACAGGCGGTACTATCTCTGTCACACTTGGAACACTACCAGCCGATTTTGATCTTGCTTTATACAGCAGTAACGGAACCACAAGATTGGCACGTTCTCAAAATAACGGCACCACCATTGAAACCATAAACTACACTGCGGCAGCAGGTACATATTATGTAAGGGCATACGGTTATAATGGAGCAACCAGTGCAAGCAGTTGTTATACACTGAAGGTTCAGTTAGGAACTGCCACATTACAGGAACTGCCCCAGGTGAATGCAGAAAATCTTACCGTGAAATTATTTCCTAACCCCACAAAAGATAAATTAAGTGTATACCTGCTGGGAGATAATACCCGTAAGAACCTGACCCTGTTTGACGTTGCAGGAAGAGCTGTTTACTCACAGCAGCTTAACGAAATGTTTACGACGCTGAACCTGCAAAACCTACGGAACGGTGTATATGTTATAAAAATTTCAACACAGGATGGGAAGCTTTTATATACAGAGAAAATTGTAAAAGAATAACAAGAAGTCTTTCTAAACTAAAAGCCACCTCAGAGTTTGAGGTGGCTTTTACATTTCATTCATTGCGAATGCAATAGTGTATAAAAGAACGTTCAACCGATCTGCTAAGTCTTAAAATTGGCCGGCTTAATAAGAGCTTTGGCTGGCTAGGATTATTCAATCAAACAATACTGGAACTATTACTACCTGATGCGGTACCAAACACTTGTCTATTAAACATAGAAGAGATATTCATACAAAAGAAAGTCCCGCTTTTCAGCGGGACTTTCTACAGCTCATTATTGACATACATTACATACTCTGAAACCTGATTTCCTTCACTAACGTTTTTCCATTCTTTTCAGTCATAAAAAAAGTGGTACGGTAAGCCCCTGATCGGGTTTGCAAAGTACCGATACAAAACTGGCTGCCGCCATTATCACCGCGATGTTTTACTTCGAAACCTTTAACACCATTGCTGGTAAAAAAATCCTGTAAAATAATTATAGCCTGCTGCCGGCTATAATTGTCAGTTTTCGACGGCATTGAAAGCTCAATATTATTATCAACATACTTGGCTAATTCAGTGGCATTGCCGGTTCGCAATGCGTTGATCACGTCATCCAAACCACTAGCAGGCTTAAATGAACAAAGTGTAAAAAATAGGGCAGCGCAGGTAAGAGTAATTATTTTTTTCATAATCAGAAAATTGATTCGACCCCCAAATGCGAAAAATATGCCATAAAGGGGATGGTGTTTTAGTGCGGCTAATATAAACAAAACCTTCACGAATGGTATAGATTTGCAGCCCATATAACAAATTATGACGCCGACTAGAAAAGTTATTTTATTAATTATGGATGGTTGGGGATTGGGCAAAGTGCCTTCTTCGGATGCTATTCAACATGCAAAAACCCCATTTGTTTCTTCCTTGTATGCGCAATATCCAAATACCACATTAATTACCTGCGGCGAACAGGTAGGCTTGCCCGATGGACAGATGGGCAATTCAGAAGTTGGGCATTTAAATTTAGGAGCCGGCCGTATTGTGTACCAGGAATTGCAACGAATTAATGTAGCTGTTCGGGAAGGTGAGCTGCAACGGAATCCAATTTTTTTGCAAAGTATCCAGTATGCAAAAGACAATAATAAGCCACTCCACCTTTTAGGCCTGGTAAGTAATGGCGGCGTGCATTCGCATATTAATCATCTAAAAGCTTTATTAGATGTTTGTAAAAACCACGATTTAAAAGACGTTTTTGTACATGCTTTTACAGATGGCCGTGATACCGACCCAAGAAGCGGCTTGGCTTTCATACAGGAACTGGAAGAGCACATGCGCATATCAACAGGAAAAATCGCATCGGTGAGTGGACGCTACTTTGCAATGGACCGGGATAACAGGTGGGAAAGAGTAAAACTTGCTTATGATACAATGGTAAACGGTGAAGGAGAGAAAAAGCATACTGCAGAAGAAGCTGTTCTAGATTCCTATCTTCAAAATATTACCGATGAATTTATAAAGCCTACAGTAATTACGGATGAGAAAGGTGACCCTATAGCAACAATCAAAGATGGTGATGCTGCTATCTGTTTCAACTTCCGCACTGATCGTTGCCGTGAGATAACAAAGGCTTTAACGCAGATGGAATTTCCGCAGCAACAAATGCATCCGCTGCAACTTCATTTTACTACCATGACCGAGTATGATGCAACGTATCAAAATGTAAATGTGATTTTTGAAACAGATAACCTAAGCAATACTTTAGGCGAGGTGATAGAGCAGGCAGGGCTGAAGCAAATACGCATTGCTGAAACGGAAAAGTATCCACATGTTACATTTTTCTTCAGTGGCGGACGGGAGAAACCTTTTGATGGAGAACAACGTATTATGGCGTCTTCACCCAAAGTAGCCACCTACGATTTACAACCGGAGATGAGCGCAAAAGAAATAACAGATGCAATTGTTGCTGAGATCAATCTTGCCCAAACCCATTTTATTTGTTTGAATTATGCCAATGCTGATATGGTAGGCCATACAGGTGTGTGGGGTGCAGTAATAAAAGCAGTGGAAACAGTAGACGGCTGTGTACAACGGGTTGTTACAGCGGCTTTACAAAATGGCTACACAGTTTTACTAACTGCCGATCATGGCAATGCTGATTATATGATTAATGCGGATGGAACACCTAATACAGCTCATACGTTAAACCTTGTTCCATTATTTGTAATTGATAAAGAATGGAAAGGCAACCTTAAACCGGGGAAACTAGGCGATATAGCCCCTACTATTTTAAACCTGATGCATTTACCAATACCTAAAGAAATGAGCGGAGAAATATTGGTTTCATAAAGCCGTACTATTGTTGTGAATTGACTGGTTTTGAAAAGAAGACAACTGCATATTATTCCATTAATCTTTCTTGCACTCCTTATATTACCCCTATTTGCTATTCTTTTTTTTGAAGGAGCGCAATGGTATTTAAAAAGCAGTGCAAATGAAAGAAGCAAGGAAAAGAACACCGAAACTATTACCCTACGGGCAGGTTCTGTTCAATGGGAAAAACCGGGTAAAGAGTTGGTGTTAGATGGAGAAATGTTTGACGTTGCCTCTTACACCATTGCGAACGGAATACTTACCGCAACTGGTTTTTTTGATACGGAGGAAACTGGCATCAGGCATTTTTTTTCTTCCTTACAAAAAAATAAAAAAGGGTACCCATTGCAAGAGGCCTTATTTATGCTGCAATGCTTTGCTGCCTGCATAATGTTATCCTACTCTTTAAAAGCACACTGTACAACTGTTGCACATCATACCTTTTTTTCTTTTGCGCTTCCTCATCCTTCCTACCTGGTTTTGTGTCCCCCGCCCCGATGCTGAACTACATTTTAAAGCATCTATTATTTACTTAAAAGGGAACAATCAATGAAAAAAATTTTATGCCTTAGTGCATTGCTGTCACTATACTGTATAGGCAATGCACAAACTGATACCTCCGTCAAAAACATGGATGAGGTCATCATCTATTCCGGCAAGTTTGCCGAACGTAAAAAAAATATCGCTCAAAGAGTTGAGGTAATCTCCGCCCGCCAAATTGCTCAAAGCAATGCACAAAATACCGGCGACTTATTAATTAATACAGGAAATGTATTTGTACAAAAAAGCCAGCAAGGCGGTAGCAGCCCGGTTATCCGCGGCTTTGAAGCCAGCCGTGTATTACTAGTGATAGATGGCGTTCGCATGAACAATGCTATTTACCGTGCCGGTCATCTGCAAAATGCAATCACAGTAGATCAGAATTCACTGGAACGAATAGAGGTTTTATATGGGCCTGCTTCCACGCTTTATGGCAGTGATGCTTTGGGTGGTGTTGTACTGATGCGTACCAAAATGCCTAAGCTATCCGCAACCAATAAAACGTTGTTTACAGGTTCGGCCTTCACCCGGTATAGTTCAGCTAATGATGAAAAGACCGCACATTTTGATTTGAGCATCGGAGGCAAAAAATTTGCCTGGCTGCAGGCGTATAACTACAGCAATTTTGGCGACACTAAAATGGGAAACCACTATCCTTCAAAATATCCTGATTTTGGCCGAAGAAGCCAGTATGTAGCTATCATAAATGGAATTGATTCTGTAGTAAAAAATGAAGATGACAGGCTACAACGCTTCTCCGGTTACAAGCAATGGGATATTGCCCAGAAATTTTTATTCAAACAAAATAACAAGGTAACTCACTCGCTTAATTTGCAACACTCCAACTCTACCAATGTTCCGCGTTACGATCGTTTGCAGGATGTTAGAAGTGGAACGCTTCGCTATGCGGAGTGGTATTACGGACCACAAAAAAGGTACCTGGCCGCTTATGAATTAGCAGTTGCGAACATGGGCTTCTTCAATGATTTTAAAGCCAACGTCAACTACCAGCACATTGAAGAAAGCCGGCACCAGCGCGACTACCGGCGCTATGACCGTTTGGATAACCGTATGGAAAAGTTAGCCGTACTTGGCTTTGTTATAGATGGTCGCAAGCTTTGGAATAATAATGAGTTAACGGTTGGTTTAGATGGACAGCTGAATAATGTAAAATCAAGCGCCTTTAGAAAAAATATTCAAACTGGTGTTGAAACAGGGCTTGATAGCCGTTATCCGAATGGGAGAAACAAGATGAACTATTTTGGCTTATATGCACAGCATTTAGTAAAGCTGAAAGGAGGGAAATTTATTTTAAATGATGGCATTCGGTTGCAGGCCGTTTCGTTGCACAGTACCATTGCCGACAATTCTTTTTTCACACTTCCGTTTACAGAAGTTGATCAAAAGGCTTTTGCAGTAACAGGCAACATCGGAGCCGTGTATATTCCGGATGAAAACTTTAGAGTGAATGCCAGTATCTCGTCAGGTTTTCGTGCCCCGAATGTTGATGATGTAGCGAGGATATTTGAGTCGAACACCGCGTCACGACAGTTAATAGTTCCCAACTCTGAAATCGGTCCTGAATATACCTACAACGTTGATTTAGGCTTTACGCAAAACATTAAAAATGTGCGTTTTGAGATCACAGGCTTTTATACAATTTTCCGAAATGCCATCGCCATCTCTCCTTTTCAATTTAATGGCCAGGACTCCATTACGTACAACAATACAAGGGTAAAAGTGTTTGCCAATCAAAATGTAAACAGGGCTTACCTGTATGGTTTTAATTCTAATCTCACAATTGACTTTTCAAGTCGATTCCGTTTCTATTCTACTATTAATTACACGCATGGAAGACTAAAGCCAAAGAATGTGGCAGAGGTACCATTAGATCATATTCCACCAGTGTATGGCAAAACGGGTTTAACCTATACAAATCGGATTATTAACGCAGAAGTATATGGCTTATACAATGGGTGGAAGCGTTTGGTGAATTATAACCCAAGCGGCGAAGACAATGCGCAATATGCAACCGCTGATGGAACGCCAGCCTGGTTCACCCTCAATGTAAAAGCTACGCTTACACCTCTCAAAAACATAAGCCTCCAATTTGGAGTGGAGAATATTACCGACAGGAATTATCGCTACTTCGCTTCCGGTTTTTCTGCGCCCGGCAGAAACTTCATCGTAGCTATACGTAGTAACTTTTAATTTTAAGCTTCAGAAGGCGGGTCAGGTAACCCGCCTTCTTTTTTCCGGCGACAGTGCAGCATTTGAACAAAAACTTTGTCTTATCTTACGGGCAGCCAAAGTAAATCTATGACGGAAGAAGCCCTTTTACAAGGTTGTATAAAAAATAATGCGTCAGCACAAAAAGAACTGTACGATAAGCACAGTCATAAAATGTTTGCTGTATGTTACCGGTATGCGCACAACCGAGAAGATGCGGAGGATATGTTGCAGGAAGGGTTTATAAAAGTGTTTTCGCAAATACACAAGTTTGAGAACCGCGGAGCACTTGAAGGATGGATCAGGCGTATTATGATACACACCTGCATCAACATCTTAAAGAAGAATAAACGCTTTAATGAAAGTGTGGACCTGATTCATGCCAATGCCTTACAGGTACGGGAGGAATCAATACCATCTATTATGCAGGCGAAAGAGGTAGTTGAATGTATAAGGATGTTACCGCTTGGCTATCGCACGGTTTTAAATCTTTATGCTATTGAAGGTTTTTCGCATAAAGAGATTTCGGGAATGCTAAATGTGGAGGAAAGCACAAGCCGCAGCCAATATACCAGGGCAAGGGCAATGTTAGAAGATATTTTAGTGAAGAAAAACATCATCTATAAACCAAAGGAGCAAATTTATGCTGCCGCGGGGAGGTAACCGCCCCTAAACTGTGACTGATTATGAAGAGAGATTTTACAAATGACGACTTTGAAGAATTTTTAAAACAAAGTGCTGATAGCCTGCGAATGAAGGCGCCGGAAAAGGTGTGGCAAAATCTTTCCAAGGAATTAAATAAACGCAGGCGGAAGTTTATTTTTGGATTAAGCGCTTTTTTACTGGTTAGTTCTGCCATCGGTTACTACGCTATTGTCCATATAACCGAACCTTCCGGCACTTTATCGCCACAAGTTATTGAAGAGCAAAAGGCTACTGCGCAAAAATCAACCGAACAAATCCCTGCTTTAAACTCTATACCTGTAACACAGGAAATAACTTCTGTTACAGGAGCAAAACTTCAGAATAAAACTATCATACAAAATACCAAAAGAAAGCAAGCCAGAATAGTAAAAATGCCTTCAGTAAACCAGTTTGGTTTAACCGGAAGTGCTGAAGTAAGTGAGAACAATTCAATCACTCAAACTGATTTTACACCTACAATTGTTGATTCCTATACAGAATTTGACGAGCAGGAATCTACAGATAAAAAGAAAGACCAGCCTATTAGTATAAGCGGAAATGAAGCCTTGCCTTTAACGATAGAAAGTGTTGTTAACTCTTACAAGCTAAAGGGCAGAAAAGCAAAATTGGAAACACAATTTTATTTTGTGCCTACTATTAGTTACCGCAAACTAACGGAGAACAAATCTTACCTCCGCACGCTAGCACAATCAAACACGCCAAATAACTACCCGGGTTCCAATAGCAGTGTAAGAAATAATGTAACCCATAAACCCGACGTTGGATTTGAGTTAGGCGTTGCGGTGAAGTATCCGATTTCCAGTAAGTTAAAATTGCGTACAGGCCTTCAGTTTAATGTAAACCGTTACGACGTAAAAGCCTTTAGCTCTGCATTTTCGGTAACCACTATTGCTTTAAATAATCCTTCTGGCCCCGATTCATTAAATACTGTCTCTAACTATAGTAACATCAATGGGTACAAGTCCAACTGGCTTCAAAATTTATCCTTCCAGGTATCGGCACCAGTTGGGGCTGAACTTAGTTTAGGAAGCAGCGATAAGATACAGTTTGGTATTGCCGGTACAATTCAGCCCACTTATGTGTTGGGCGACAGGGCATACCTTATTACTACCGATTACAAAAACTATGCACAGGTTCCGTGGCTTGTTCGCCGCTGGAATGTAAATACGGCACTTGAAACATTTATCATTTATAACGCTGGTAAAACTAGATGGCAGGTGGGCCCTCAGGTGAGATACCAATTGCTGTCAAGTTTCATCAGTGAATATCCTGTAAAAGAAAACCTGTTTGATTTCGGATTTAAAATAGCCGTTTCAGCTAACAGGAAATAAGTCTGGACTAATTGCTTATAAATCCCGTCCCTACAATTTGGAGACGGGATTTTCGTTTAACAGTGTTCCCTAATTTTATCTTATGAACCGTTTTTTACTGAGTCTTACTTTCACTTTTGTTTTATTTAGCTGTAAAACCAAAAAAGCTAAACCTGAAGTTCTTGCTGCCGATATTTTTCCTGTAAATGACTATTTAAAAGGACAGGTAGCCCGCATGGATACATCGCTTGCATCTTATATAAAAATAGAAACTACAGATGGGCGTTCTGATACTACATCCATTAAGAATTCAGAAGTAAAGCTTTACGCAAATGATTTTTTAACACTGCCAGATATTGCTTCCAAAGAATTAAAGGACGATTATGAAGTAACGCATTTATATGATGAAGAACTGGATGCCTTTGCCTTTACATTCACTACCAAAGAGCCCCACCCGGTAAAAAGTGAGCATGTTATACTGGATCCCCAGCAAAATGCGGAAGGCAAAAACGACATCAAATCTATCTTTGTTGATCTTTGGCAAAACACTGGAGGATCTTCTATTAGAAAAAATATGTTGTGGGAAGCCGGCAAAAGCTTTCAGATTACAACTACAACCGATGCACCGGGTGCCGCTGAAAAAATAAAAAAATTGACAATAATTTGGAATGGTTTTGATAGCCAAACTAAATAGAAGAAGAAGGATAGAATGACGCAAAAAGAATTCCAGGAAATAGGAAGCAGTTTGCCGCAAGCACCGGGCATCTATAAATATTATAATGATAGCGGTGACTTATTATATGTAGGCAAGGCAAAAAATATTAGAAAAAGGGTTGGCTCGTATTTTAATAAAACCATCGCAAGCTATAAAACTCATGAACTGGTACGGCGCATCAGGCGTATCGAGTTTACCATTGTCGCTACCGAACAGGATGCGTTTTTATTAGAGAACTCCCTCATTAAACAGTTTCAGCCGCTTTTTAATATCAATTTAAAAGATGATAAAACCTATCCTTATATCGTTATTAAGAATGAGCATTTCCCACGGGTATTTTTAACCCGCCAAAAGATAGAAGATGGTTCGCAGTATTTCGGGCCTTATACCTCTGTAGGCAAGGTTCGTGAATTACTGAATTTTATTAAGCAAACTATTCCGCTGCGTACTTGCCCATTAAACCTACTTCAGCGAAATATTGAAAAAGGCAAATTCAAGGTCTGCCTTGAATACCATTTAGGAAATTGCAAAGGGCCCTGCGAAGCACGGCAAAGCGAAGAAGACTATGACGAGAATATCAGCCAGATCAAAAATATTTTAAAAGGAAATTTAAGCGCCGTAGTGCAGCATTTTAAAAAAGAAATGAAAGGACTGGCTGAATCGCTTGAATTTGAAAAAGCGGGTATGATAAAAAAGAAGATTGATTACTTAGAGAATTATCAATCACGATCTATTGTTATTAATTCTACTTTAAAAGATGTTGACGCCTTTACCATTGAGCAGATAGACGGCATTGCCTATGTTAATTACCTGATGGTGAACAATGGAGCTATTATTCAAACCAAAACTATTAAGGTAGAAACTCATTTGGATGAAACACCGGAAGAAACCTTAGCCAGCGCTATAGCTCAGTTACGTTCTTTGTTTAACAGCGAAGCAAAAGAAATTGTTATTCCTTTTGAAATAGACTATGCAGAACCGGAAGTTATGGTTACTATACCTAAAGCTGGTGATAAAAAGAAATTGCTTGAGCTATCGCAGAAGAACGTTCAATACTTTATTGATGGTATAAAAAGCAAAGAGCGCTTACAATTATTAAAAGGTGGTGATAAATCAGTTGTATTGGTTCAGATAAAGGATGACCTCCAGCTATCTGCCGTACCCCAGTATATCGAATGCTTCGATAACTCCAACTTCCAGGGCAGCTACCCTGTATCGGCCATGGTTTGTTTTAAAGATGGTGAGCCAAGCAAAAAGGACTATCGTCTTTTTAATGTAAAGACGGTAGAAGGCATTAACGATTTTGCCACCATGAAAGAAGCAGTTTACCGGCGCTACAAACGCTTGAAAGCAGAAGAAGCGCCTTTTCCTCAACTGGTAATTATTGATGGTGGTAAAGGCCAGTTAAGTGCAGCCAATGAAGCTATTGAGGAATTAGAGTTACAAGGGCAAATGACTTTAGTGGGCCTGGCTAAAAATGAGGAAGAGCTGTTTTTTGTGGGTGATACGGAATCTTTAAAGCTCCCATACGACAGCGAAAGTCATAAACTGATTAGAAGAATACGCGACGAAGTACACCGTTTCGGATTAAACTTTCACCGCGAGAAGCGAAGCAAGGGAACCTTTAAAAATGGGTTGGAAGAAATTAAAGGTATTGGTAATAACACGGCAAATATTTTACTTAAAACCTTCCGGAGCATCAATAATATAAAAAAGCAGCCGGAATCGGAGCTGGCAAGGATTGTAGGGGTTTCAAAAGCAAAGATTCTTAAAAATCACTTTGAAGAAAACAATTGAATTGACATTAGAAGAGGGAAGAATTAAAATACTGAACTCAATTGACCTTACTTGGGGACCTTTTTGGAGTTAGGGCAAAAAAGAAGGGCTGGATGGAAATCCTGCCCCGTTTTAAAATCCAATATCCTATGAAAAACCGAGGTAAAAATACAAAGTTCTCTCACATTTCCTACAAGTACTTTTTATATTTTAAAAATAATCTCAATTTTTAAAAGTTTATAGCCGTGGTAATTGCTAATCTCTACAGAAATACATTGGTGGATTTAGACCATGTGGCCGGCAATGATTTGGCAGCCTCCATTATTGTACAGAAGACTATTGAATTTCACAGGAAGATCTTAGAGGTTTTTATACAGTAGACACTTTATGTAACTACTTAAGGATTTGCGTGATTCGTACGTAACGGATGTAAGAGAGCAACCTTAGGATAATAAAATACTATCTCAATAGAAAATGCCGACCAAGTACCACGGATCGCTTTTTGTTTTCAACCTAAATAAAATTATATGCTTATCCACAGCATTTATAACAGCCTATTTCTTCACGCTTAACATTACACCCTTTTGTTCTTTGCCCCCAATTGCCTGCAATAAAACAAAATGATGGCTACTGATATTTTGTGGAAACCGGAGCAGGTTCAAACCGGGTGTTGCCAAACGCTTGGTTTGTGCTATCAACTTTCCATCAGTGGTTATTAACCTAAACACATAGTTAATGGCGCTATTCCCGGTTAATATAAAATTTAATTCTCCATTGGCATGAAGAACAATATTTGAAAGACCATTTTTCAATTGAGTGTTTAAGCAGATCGTAGCAGAGTATTGAAGACCGCCATTGCCTTGTTGCCAGCAAAGTTTATAACAACTTAGGGATGCTGAAGGCTGATTAAAAAAAGTTCCGGTTGTTGATGTGTTGTAAGTTTTCAATTCCTTAAAATCAGTCTGGTTACTGCTGCCAAGAACTTTTAAGTTTTGCACAGGCAAAGCAAAGCGCCAGTTTACCTGGTGAAGACCGGCTACGTTTCGAACACTAAAATTTGTAAGGTCAAGCGGTAATACATATAGTGGTGCGAAACTCTCAGTATTAAATGAATGCAGCTTTTGATCTATTGTAATAAAGTTCACAACTTTTTCATTACTTATATAGCCGTAAGTGCTGTTGCGAAATGTAATACCTTCTGCCTGTCCCATTGTGGCAGCATCAGGTAAATCAATACGGCGCCTGTTGCCGTTAAAATACAGTCCTGTACTAAAGTCTGTGAGCAGGTGCATAAAATGGTTTCCCGGAAATTCATTCCGATACCCAAGCAAGGCAATGATATTTAAGCCGGGAACTTTATCAGCAGCCGTTACCAAATAATTGGTGGCAAAGGTTTCCACTGGTGTGGCTACATAGTTGCCTGCTGTAGTGCCGTTGATTATATAGTGTGTCGTGTTTACATCCACCCAGTTTTTGCTAAAAAGGTGAATCTTGCCACCATCAACGATCATCGCTTCACAATCAAACCTTGTGGTATTAGCAACAGTGGTAGCAACTACCGGTACCTGGTCGCTGTACGTAAAGTTGATGACTTCAATTTGTGTTGAAGAAATAGTAGCAACAGGGTCAGTAATATAATCTGGGATAGCGCTAAGCGGAAATTTGTAAATTGTCAAATCAGTTCTTGCCCCATCGGCGTTATTACCAAAGTCGCCGATATAAAAATGAGTGCCATCAAAAGCAATGTCCTCCCAATCAATATTAGTAACGCCACCAAGATTCACTGTTTGTAAAATAGCATCGGATGCTGTATCTATCCGGTAAATAGCGGCTGCACCGCCGCCATCGTTAAAGCTCCACAAAAAACTTCCGGCCCACTGCAGGCCGCTCGTTTCTATCAATACATTGCTAATGGGGTTTACTTTGACAGGCGGTGTGTAAGATGTAGCATTGTACATGCAACTGCTGTCGCTGATAGTGGCAGACGAATTATAATTAATAGCTGCAGGATCTCTACAGCCAACAACCTGGCTATAAGCCGGAAGGCCTTGTACCAGTAGTAAAAAAATAAAAGCAATGCTGAAAATTATTGCTGAAAGTTTTTGAGTAGCCATAAGTTAGTTTGAGTTCTGTCTGGCGAAAGATAGCTAACCTGATGGATGAAATTCAATTAGTTTGCTGCAGCCATAGCCATTTAGGAGCAACAGATTTAAACAAAAAAGGCGGCTATGATAAAATTTATACCTGCAAGTATAGGTTACTAATTAATTTCATTTAACGGTAAAGCCAGTGCCAACTGCGGCATAGGTAAAAACCTCAATAACCTTATTACCCCCTATTGCTTCGTATCCAGTATCACCGGCGCACCTTTACTGCCCATCATAATAATTTTTGCATTCTGCGATTTTGCCAGTTCCATCGTAGCCTTGATTTGTTCATACTGCAATTGCTTATCGGTAAGGCTTTCGGAGATAATCTTTTGGTAGTCGGCAATACCTTGCGCTTCTACTCTTTTGCGGTCAGCTTCCTGGCGTTCCTTGGCTAAAATAAACTGCATTTTTTGCGACTCTTGTTCCGCCTGTATCTTTTGTTCTATGGTGCTTTTTACAGCAGCGGGCAAGGTGATGTTACGCACCAGTAAATTTTCAAGCATCAAGCCACGGGCTTTAAAATCTGCTTCAATGCCTTTGAAAATGCGGCTCTGAAATTCATCTCTCTTTGTTGAGTATAAGGAGATGGCTTCATAATAAACGGCATTGTCGCGGATACGGGTTCTGGAAATAGGCCGCACAATTTTGTTTTCATAATCTGCGCCGGTTTCCCTTATTAACCGGGGCGCTTCCGATGGTGTTACACGATAAAGAACGGTAAGGTCAATAGTTACCTCCAGGCCATCGGCAGTTAAAACTTTAATGGCATCATCACCGCTTTTATGGCCCTCATCATTTACGCCGCTCATGGTATAATTCAGTGTGCGTACATCAAGGCGTTCAATTACAACTAAGGGGTTTACAAAGTTTAAACCGCTATTCAACACTTCGGGCTGCACCTTACCAAACAATTTCTTTACACCTACCTGCCCTGCATCAATTTGTACAAAACAGCTCGTAATAACACCAAGAATAATAAATCCAATACCCACTAATTTGCCAATGCGGGAAGCAGGGTGAAGGTTGGGCGTAGCTTGAATAGCAAATGAGACAACAAGTATGACAAAGCCTAATAAGAGAAGGAACATGGTGTTTTAATTTGAATCTAAAGATAACTTAGGATACACCATTGCAGAGTTTACTTCGGGCTTTAACTCTTCATTTCAATTAGCAGCGAATAGCTTAATTTTTGGTTAGCCAGCTCCATATTCTTAATCAAGCGACAGTGGCGACGCTCCATTGCCGCTGCGCTACTACAGAATTGCTATTTAGCAGAAGGAGTTGCTTGTCATCCCGACGCAGGAGGGATCTTTGAACTGAATCGTAAACGACCGCTGTAAAAAGTAAAACGGATGACAGCATTCATCAAATCACAATCCATAGATCCCTCCACAGCCTGTGCTGACGAAGGAAGCATCCGGATGACAAGGGAAACGCTTTATGATAGCAAGTAGATTGAATGTTGGAAGTGTGATATTGAAATGCCCAATAGAATTACAAAGCGTACAAGAGTGCGACGCAACAGAAGCTTTATAGTAGCGCTTAGCTTGGTACATAAAAAAAGCTCAATCGTAAACACGATTAAGCTTTTGAAATATAAGACTACAAGGATAGGCTAACAATTACCAGATCTTAATCCGTTTCTCCGGTGCTACATATAACTTATCTCCCGGCTGCACATTAAAGGCGGTGTACCATTCATCCATATTTACTACGGCGCCGTTAGAACGGTACATACCTGGTGAGTGCGGATCGGTTAAAATTAATTGCGCAGTTGTTTCGGGTAAAGCATTACTGCGCCATATTTGCGACCAGCTTAAAAAGAAACGCTGCTGCGGCGTAAAGCCATCTATCTTTTTAGCTTCCTTAAACTGTTTGGTTTTAGTGAAGGCTTCGTAAGCTATACTCAGGCCACCAATATCGGCAAGGTTTTCACCAAGGGTAAGTTTGCCGTTTACATGCAAGGTATCCAACACAGTATACCCGTTGTATTGGTTCACTACCTCGTTAGCCTTAGCCTTAAACTTAGCTTCATCTTCTTTACTCCACCAGTTTTCCAGGTTACCGCTGGCTGCGTATTGAGCCCCCTGGTCATCAAACCCATGCGTCATTTCGTGACCGATCACTGCACCTATTCCACCATAAATAATAGCATCATCAGCACCAAAATCAAAGAACGGAAATTGCAAAATACCGGCAGGAAAAGCAATCTCATTATTTACCGGATTATAATAAGCATTGATGGTTGGAGGTGTCATCCCCCACTCGCTACGGTCAACCGGTTTGCCCAAACGATTAATCATGTAGTTGTAACTCCACTCGCCGGTGCTTCGCAAATTGCCTAAAAAATCATCACCTGTTACTGTTACACCCTGGTAGTCTTTCCACCTGTCGGGGTAAGCAATTTTTTTAGTAAAAGCGTTCAGCTTTTGCAAGGCTTTTGCTTTCGTTGCATCAGTCATCCAATCTAAACGCTGAATGCGTGCTGCAAAGGTTTGCTGCAGATTGTTTACCATTTCCTGCATGCGGGTTTTGGCTTCGCCCTTAAAATATTTTTTTACATATAGCTGCCCTAACAAATCACCAAGTGTACCATCAATTAAACCGCTAACTCTTTGCCAGCGGGGCGTTTGTTCTTTTTGCCCGCTAAGTACCTGCGTTAGTTTAAAACTCTCGTTAACAAAAGCGCTGCTTAAATATGGCGCGGCGTTTTTTAATACATTCCAGCGCAGGTAGGTTTTCCAGTCTTGCAATGGTAAAGCACTCAATAAAATGTCAGCCGTTTTTAAAAACTGTGGATTACCGACAAGGATGCTATCCACACGCTGCACTTTCATTTGTTGTAGCAGCGTTGCCCAGTTCAATCCGGGGGTTTGTGCAGAAAAATCTTTTACAGAAAACTTGTTATAGGTTTTATAGGGGTCACGCATTTCCACACGGCTCATTTGCGCTTTAGCCAACGCTGTTTCAATACGCAGAATGGCATCGGCGCTGTAAGCTGATGCGGCTGCGTTTTCGCCAATCAACCCAAACATTTTTTCTACATGCGATCGAAAGGCTGTCCGGATAGCAGTGCTGCGTGCATCATCTTTTAAATAATAATCACGATCTGGTAAGGAGGTTCCCCCCTGTCCGATTTGTGGAATGTATTGGCTTACATTTTTACGATCCTGCGCTATAAACATTGCAAAAAGAGGTGATGCAATACCCTTGGTACGAAGGGTAGCTATTTCATTTACCACATCACCTTTTGTTGTTAAAGAAGCAAGTCTGTCGAGCTCTGGTTTAATTGGCGTGTAGCCACGGGCTTCAATAGCAGCGCTATCCATACCGCTATGATAAAAGCCGCCTATCATTTGGGAAAGCCGGTCATTGCCACTGTTTTTTTCCGCCTCCTGCAATAAAGTTTGCAGACGCTGGCTGCTTTCTTCGCGAAGCATATCAAAGCTTCCCCACCGGGTTTTAGATGCAGGCACCGGGTTCTTTTTTATCCAGTTGCCATTAGAATAGAGATAAAAATTATCACCGGGTTTTACTGATAGATCCATGTTGGCAGGATCGATAAACTTAGGGTCTTTATAGCCCGTGAAGGCCGCGACTGTTGTAGCTACCGCACTAGCCAGGAGCACTTTTAAAATAGCATTCATATAGATAGTTTTTTGGAGAGCTAATTTACGACTACAGTAGTGTTATCCGCTTGAATGGCTGTAAATATTCTGTCAATGCTTTTAGCAGATGAGATACATTTGGCTGAGGATTAAAACAACATGAGACTATTTCTGCTTCTACTTACTTCTTTCTTCTTTTGTGCCTGTAGTGTTACAAAACAAATTAGTAAATCTGCCACAAAAAATGTGTTAGATGACGAGGCACTTAAAACAGCGCATGTAGGCATTAGTATTTACGAACCGGCCACGGGCAAGTATTTGTATAACTACCAGGGCGATAAATATTTTGTACCGGCGAGTAATATAAAGATTCCGACTTGTTATGCAGCAATGAAGTATTTGGGAGATAGTTTAGTGGGGTTGCGAGTAGCTCAACAGAATGA
>JAQBNG010000110.1 GCA_028288675.1 Flavisolibacter sp.
CCGTCTAATACAAAGGCCTATTATTCCTTCGATATCGGTAACATCCATTTTCTTTCTTTGGACTCCTATGGAATGGAAGAAAATTCACTGCGCTTATACGACACGCTGGCGCCACAGGTCAACTGGATAAAAAAAGATCTGGAGGCTAATAAGAACAAGGGCTGGATCGTTGCGTATTGGCACCATCCTCCTTACACGATGGGTTCTCATAATTCTGATAAAGAACGGGAGCTGGTTAAGATCAGGGAAAATTTTATTCAAATCTTAGAGCGGTATGGTGTAGATCTCATTTTGTGCGGTCATAGCCACTTGTATGAACGTTCGAAGTTGATGGCCGGACATTATGGTCCTCAGCAAAACTTCGATTCCATAAAGCATAATATCAGTTCTTCTTCTGCGCTGTACAACGGGAGTAACAACTCTTGCCCTTATGTCAAAAACAATGGTGAAACAAAAGGCGCTGTATATGTGGTAAGCGGCTCCGCGGGTCAGTTAGCAGGAGTTCAAACAACCTATCCGCACAAAGCCATGTTTTATTCGGACAACACAGTGAGCGGCGCGGCAATGATTGAAGTTCAGGGAAATCGTTTGGATGTAAAGTGGATCGCAACGGATGGGAAAATTCGGGACCAGTTTACGATGATGAAAAACGTAAACAAAAAAACCACCGTCAAGCTCAGAAAGGGTCAGAAAGCGAAATTAACAGCATCGTTTGTAGGAAAATACAAGTGGAGTCACACGAAAGAAAGCACCCGGGACATTGAGATAACGCCGCGGGCTGGAAAGTCTATCTATACAGTTCAGGATGAATTCGGATGTGTACAGGATAAGTTTGAAGTAATCGTGGCCAAATAAAATTTGAAGAGTAGCGAATGAATACATTCATCGCAGGAAAAATAATCTATTCAGCAACCCAACACTTTTAAAATGTGTGCGATCTTTGTTCGCATATGCTGTCTGATCAATAGAGGGAATACGCAAACTTCTACTGCCGAAGTGCAAATAGAATTTTTAAAGTAAGTCCCTTAAATGACCAAACTGCAATACTTGTCATTCTTTGCAGTTAAAACAGAACTTGTAAAATGCGAAAGCAACCTTCAATCAGTGATATAGCAAAAAAGTTAAACATCTCTGTTACTACAGTTTCGTTTATTTTGAATGGAAAGGCAGAAGAGAAAAGAATAAGTAAGACCCTAACGAATAAAGTGCTGAAATATGTGGGCGAAGTAGGATATGTAGCCAACCACCTTGCAAAGAGTCTTCGGATGGGCAAAACCCATATACTGGGATTGTTAGTTGAAGATATTTCCAATCCTTTCTTTGCACGGGTTGCAGGCGCAATGGAAGATATTGCAAACAAACATGGATATAGAATTTTCTATTGTAGTTCTAATAACGATACAGCAAAAACAAAAGAGTTGATCAAAGTTTTTGAGGAAAGGCAAGTCGATGGATACATCATTACCCCGGCTGAAAATATTCAAGATAACATCCGCTCCTTATTAGCAAATAAAAACAAAGTCATCTTGTTTGATCGGTTCTTCCCGGAAATTGATACCAGTTATGTAGTAGTTGACAACGAAGGAGGAGCTTATCTTGCCACCAAACATCTGATGGATCAAGGGTACAAAAACATCGCATTCGTTACCACCTATTCAAGCCAAACGCAAATGGCGGGAAGATTAAAAGGGTATGAAAAGGCATTGAAGAAGAACAATTTAGAGCAATATATTAAACGGGTAGATTTCAATGAAAATAACGAAGCGATTATTGGTGAAATCTGTTCTTTTTTTAGTAGCAACACACACCTTGATGCAGTTTTCTTTGCAACCAATTATCTTGGTATAAAGGGTCTGGAAGCCATTAAGCGTCTTCGTATTCGTATTCCTACAGAGCTGGCGGTGGTATCTTTTGATGACCATGATCTTTTCCGGCTGCATTCCCCTTCGATAACAGCTGTTGCCCAGCCCATTCAAAAAATGTCCGAAAGTCTGATTACTATTTTATTAGATAAAATAGAAAAAGGTGGCCTACTACAAAATCAGCAAGTTGTTGTTTCCCCTGAACTTATTATTCGGGAATCTTCTTCAGCAAAAGCCTAATTGCTTTTATCCTTCCTTGCTCAGCTAAGCCATATAACTTGGGTTTTTATAATAGTCTGCTCCCAGATGTTATCTATACTTTCTTTATAAGGCGTATGAAAAATTTTCAATTGGATACTTCCCTTTTAAGGATGAAATAGCAGAAGGCATTTACCTTCCAGATGGTTCACAAAACAGTATTATACATTGACAGGAATCAGGTAAAAAGATGTGAAAGAACCGACGGAACTTAAATTTCACTCACCATCGTCAAAAAATATTTGAAATCGAAAAAAATAGCCTAGTTCTTAAATGATTTCATTCGGAAAAATGAAGTTGTGACAGGCATAACCGTACTTTCCCCCCTGCCCTCCCCTACCGAAGGCCGTAACAAAAAATAGGGTAAAAAAGATTTGATCCTTCGCAGTTAGTTCCATCCTACTGGGTAATGAATTGAAATGGAAACGAATGCTTCAGTGTTTTTCGATGCGAATAAATATAAGAAACTTAAACTGTGAACAAGGCAAAACGCTAATATAGCTTGGTAAAACATGGCCTCGTACGTAATTCCGTCATTCCCGGTGACCAGTGGTGTTAATTTTCCTGAATATCGTGAACTGGCCTTACATCTAAACAGAAGATTTAAATAAGCTATAAATACTTAATCATTTAAATTCGCTCATCTATATTTTTCAATCTGCTAAAGAAGAAAACTTCTGGGTTGCCTTTTCAACATGATGTAGACGAGGTCATTGAGGTGCCAGAGAAGGGAAAGGCTGTGCAGATGGGAAAGTTCCAACAAGGAGGAGAAATTGAAATACTTTAGTGGGCAGAGTATAGGCCAGAAGTGGGTTTTGAGGTAAGCAAGAATGCAACAACAAAAAATAACCCACCGGCAAGAAAGGCACAATAAACAAACACCTTTTATACTTGGCTAAAATATGGACATGGAAAATATCTTTCGGGGCATTTTCTATTCTTTTTCCTATTGTAGCTGCATCTTTATAATTGAGGAATTACCAATTATATTAAAGCCATCCATTTTTTACCGCTTCCGATACCAACCCTGCTGTGTTATTGCAAGCTGTTTTACGGAGTATATTTTTTCTGTGTGTATCTACGGTAAGCTTGCTGATAAAAAGTTCTTTACTTATTTGTTCACTTTTTTTCCCTTTCATTAATAAAGCAAGTACCTCTCTTTCACGACTGGTGAGGGAGATGGTAGATGGCGAAAAAACCTGTTTGACATTCACATCCATATAAGAGACCTCTCCATTCAATCCTATAAAAGAGAGGACCGGAACACCTGTTTGTTTTAAGTGAGATATGTTGGTGTGAAAGCCGAAGGTTTTTATTACTTGATTGTCTTCTTTCAATTGAATTGTAAACACTTGTTGCAATATCCTGATGTAAGTGCTATCTTTTTTTTGTATTCTATAATCATAGCTAACCTTATAATTAAGAATCTGCTCCGGTTTCAAAGAAGAAAAAAATTCAGTCACCTTATTTTCGAAGTTTAAAAAATAAGGTTGATCCTCGGGATGAATTTTACTTAAGAAGAAAGGCACATCTACTTCTTCCGGCATATAGCCTAAAACGCGGTAAATGTCTTCGCTCATTAATTCGAAGGACGATGTTTTTATATTGAAAACGTAATAGTAATAATCCCCTACATGAAAAAGGGATAGAAGCTTTTTATGAATTTTCAACGGAACACTTACGTCTTTATCCTCGGCATCTTTTGTAAACCGGCTCCATATCTTATCTGCTTCTTTAAATATTTCGTGCTTCATGGGTTTTCGGAAATAAGCTGAAATATACCTATTTGTAGGTATAGAAAGGCTTCTTTTTAAAAGTCATATTTGTACGCAGGGCGTATTGAAGCCCGAGTTTTTTTATTAGATATTGTGTACGCTTGACTTGCGCATCAATGCCCAGCAAAAGCTGAAAGCCCAATATGATTCAATGACCGCCAAGAAAACCTATGAACGGGCTTTTATGTAGACTTTGATTTTACTGTTATGAATTAAGGTGGTTTGTAGCCAACCTAAAGCTAAACAGCCAGGTCATTGATTTGGTAAAGGGTATTACTGCAAATGCTTCTCGCAGCCCAATGTACGGAAACGAAAATGTCGGATTTCTAGCTGCGCGGGTTTGGGACAAGCCTTTAAAGCATTGGTAAACATATAAATTTCAAAATAAAAAGAGCTACAACACTAATTGTATTATTTATTTTCAGTATTTCATTGGTTGCCGCACAAGTAACAGATAAAGAAGGAAAAACTTACAGAACCGTTTCATTGGCCTCATCGCTGTGGATGGCTGAAATCTAACTGTCGCACATTTTAAAAATGGTGAGCTTATTCCGTTTGTAAAAACCTCTGAGGCATGGAAAAAAGCATATGATGAACAAAAACCGGCTTGGTGTTATTATAATTTTAATGCTGCAATGGGAGAAATTTATGGTAAGCTTTATAATGGGCATGCCGTATTAGATAAAAGAGGTCTGGCACCAACAGGTTGGCATGTTGCAACAGATGAGGAATGGACTAATCTTACGAACTATCTTGGCGTGCACCAAGCAGCTAAAAAACTTAAAGCAATGAAGGGGTGGACATTTGGCTCTGATAGTAATGGCAGTAACGAAAGCGGATTTGCAGCCTTACCCGGGGGGATGATGATGTATACCGGGCAGTTTTATTATGAGGGTCAATATGCAAATTTTTGGACATCTACAGTTATAGCAGACGCAAAAGTGCGAACACATTATCACCGAATGATTGACTATAGCAACTACTTGGATTTACAAAGAGAAGGACAAAATAGTGGCACCGGGAATTCTGTGCGATGTGTAAAAGATTAATTAAACAGACAGTTTATGAAGCATATAAAAAACGTGCTTTCATTCTCATACTGTAGTTGCCAGGAGCCATTTAACTATTGAAAAAACATCAACCTGAAAATACTTCCTTGTTATGTTTCAATAAACAAGCTGCCTAAAAATATTAAAGATGGTTTATACTTTTATCGTTTTATATTATTGATTTCAGGAAGGTATTACTAGTTATAAATGACTGAAGCCCAAAAAATACTGCTACAACAAAAAAAGGCGCAGGTTAAGCATACTCAAGAGCTGAAAAGCTGGTTGCCTTATTGGCTGCCGGTATTTAATGCTGTATTGGCACTTAGAAGGCCCTGGTCATTTGAATATTTTGATTGCGTAAAGCAACCCTATTTTCCAATATGTGAAGCTGCAATACAGCAATTCCTAATAGGAACATATATACCTATAACTGCTATCATTAAAATACCTGATAATTATTATGTACATGATAAAATGAAGGCATTATTTCCGAGCAGCTTGTTGCTTCGCTATATGCCGGCATTGACTACTCATGTAGCATGGGAAACTGATAGCGCTTTAATGTTGTCACAAGCCGCTAAAACATTGACTATACCCAGCGAAGAAGAAGTGTATTTTTTTTACACCCGGTTCACTCCTGTTTTACGGCTGCCTTTTTCTTCCATCGGCTTGCTCAGGGAAGAAGAAATAATGAACCCGGAAGATCTCTGTATTATGGCCCTAGATGGTAGCTGGCTTATTTTTCGTTCCCTAGAGAATGAATGGACATGGGGATACAAACAACCTGATTTTAAAACAACCCTATGAAAAAAGTATTTATTCTATTCGTATTGTTCTTTGCTTTTCTGCATAACCAACCAGCATTTGCGCAATCCAAAAAGAACGCTCAAAAAGAATTTCTACAACAACTGAATACCGTTTTAAAAAAATCGTTGCGGCATGAGTCCGGCTATGAGGGAAAAATGCTTATTGACACTCCTTTTGCAATTAATAGAGAGGGATTACTGTGTGTTACGCTCCGTTATACTAATGATTCCACTTACCAAAGGGTGAGGCTCGAAGCACCGGTGAAAGATATTCGTACTGTTCGTTATGATCTGTACCTGATATTGGAATATGGAGACGATTTGGTGACAAAATATGAGTCTGAATGGGGCAGTGCGGCATTGAAAGAAGTGAGCAGAGGCAGTTGGTTTCATGTAGGAGCGCCGTTACCCGAAGATGTGACTTACCAGCAAAAGGTACAGCAGGCGTTGGATAAGCTGAAGAAATTCAAATCAATTGAATAAAGACAATCATTTCTCATGGGAAAAGGTGTCAACTTTTGCAGGAAGCGTTATTACCGTAAAATTTAATAATCCGGGTTTTTGTCTAAAATATTTGGAAACACAAGTGCTTGATGGCTTTCGGGAATTAAGATGAAAGAGGGATGTCTATGCAGTGATTGATGATGAAAATAATGTGTACACTAAAAAGAAGAAATAAGTGTGGGGAAACAATTTGTATTGCCTATTGCACGAGGAAGTAAACAGGTATAAGCCCATAAAAATTGCTTGTGACAGCAATAGCAACTGAATAGCCATTTCAGCAGGCGACGAATTTTTTATAGCGCAAAAAAAGGATGGCACTCTTTGGACGAAAGGCGTATTGAATGAACTGCTCCAAAATAAAGGTGGCAAAGGTGTATTTTTTAAAGTAAGTGATGACACGACCTGGGTAAGTTTTGATGCGGGTAAACAACATGCAGCAGCCATTAGAAACGATGGCAGCCTTTGGGCTTTGGGAAAAAATAATATGGGGCAGTTAGGAAATGGCCGTACTACTATGGTAAATGCTCCGGTTTTGATTGGAAATGACAGCAACTGGCAATCTGTGTCGGCAGGCGGCAACTACACAATAGCAATAAAAAGGGACGGCAGCATATGGTATTGCGGAGCAACTGGCTTTATGAAAGAGCAAGCCAAAAGTAGCAATGTGCCCACGTTGTTTGATGCTTCTATAAAGCACAAAAGCATTGCTGCAGGACCTAATAGATTGCTGCTAACTCTTGCAATATGCAAGGAACCGTGAAAAATTGCGAATTGGGAGAAAATGGAACGCCGAAAACATTTATTAATCAACACAAATAAAGAATCAACAAATGAAAAAAACAGTACTTATTACATTGATGGTAATATACTATTCAAATTCGTTTTCTCAAGAAAAAGCAACCCT
>JAQBNG010000138.1 GCA_028288675.1 Flavisolibacter sp.
GCATCGTAATACTGAGCGCCGCAAACGGCTTCAATAGAATCAGCAATAATGTCACGGCTTACCAGCGAGTACCGCATGCCATCCGTTCCATTACTCATACCATCGCTAACGCCAATTGTATTAAATATTAACCCTACTAAATCAGCATCCCAAACTCCTTGCTTAACAATCTTCGCCAGATCATTCAGGTGCATATTGCAGGTATTGCCATCATAGCCCATACTTACAATTCCTACCTGCGCTTTATTCAGATCTTCATCTGTTAAGCCAATGCCGTAAAGCATCGCCTGGGCTGCAGGTTGGGTTTCATCCTGCGTCAGAACTTTGCTGTATTTATTTAATTCAGTCATGCTATAGTTGCTATGTTTCTATATTCTTTCTCAAATACGAGGGCCTTATATGCTTTTTGAATGGTGGCTCCGATGGTTTCTTTGAAAGGCTTTTTAAAAGCAATGTCATCCAGTGATGCTATACCTACAATCTCAGCTCCGGTACCGCAGAAAAAGGCGCCATCTTTGCCATGAACATCTTCCAGCGTTAATTGCTTTTCGACTACTTCAATTTCCAATTCGTTACAGATATCCAACACCGTCGCCCTTGTGATACCGGGCAGAATGCTTCCGAGTTGCGGCGTATATAAAACACCCTCATCTTCAATAAAAATATTAGCGCCGGGACCTTCAGCCACAAAGCCAGCCACATCCAGCATCAGGGCTTCATCAAAGCCGGCATCTTTTGCTTCCTGCGTAGCCATGATGGAATTGATATAATGACCTGAAACTTTCGCTGCTACTATAAAACTCGAGGGAGAAATTCTGCGGAAGGATGAAGTTTTCAATCGTAATAACTTATCGCCTAAGTAGGCCGCCCAATCCCAGGCAGCAATAAAAATTTCAGACTGTTTTCCTTTTGTTAAAGACATGTTAGGTGTACAGCTCACCAGTGGTCGGATGTACGCATTCTTCAGGTTGTTTCTCCGTAACACTTCGTATGTAATCTCCGTTAATTTATCGCTATTGAATTCGTAAGGCATTTTTATAGCATCAGCGGAAAATTTCAGACGGTCGTAATGTTCTTTTGCCTTAAAAATTCGTGTACCATTCTTTGTGTCATAAGCACGGATGCCTTCAAACACGGAATACCCATAGTGCAAGGATTGATCGTAAGGATTACCTTTTGCTTCTGCGGCTTTTATGAAGTTGCCTTTGTAGTAAATGATCGTTTCTTCGTTATAGTACATAGTCTGGCTTAACAGGGTTTACTTAAAAAGTTTTGACTTTATAGCCAGCAAGCGTTAGAGCGGCCTCACCCCGACCCTCTCCGCCTGGAGAGGGCCATCCTTACACAGCCCTTGCTTTTCGGAGAAACTGAAAAGAATACAGTCACGTCGAAGAGCCAGCCTTGTGCTGTTGGTGGCCTATATCAGTGTTGATTTTCTCAGTTCAATGTTTGACCGGTTCATGTCATTCGGCAGCCTGTCAGCTACATAATCACTCACCAGGTCACCTATAGTTGATGTGAAATAATAATTGATTGGGTCAATGTCCTTAGTTACAAATTTTGCATTCAGCAACCATGCTACTGCTTCCCTTACCAATGCTGCTTCTTCTTCCATACTCAGGTATTGCAACATCATGGCGGTAGATAGAATTGAGCCAATTGGGTTGGCAATATCTTTTCCTGCCGCTTGCGGATAGGAACCATGAATCGGCTCGAACAATACAGTGCCGGTACCTACAGATGCAGACGGCAGTAAGCCAAGTGAACCAGTTAAAACGCTTGCTTCATCGCTGAGAATATCGCCAAACATATTTTCTGTAAGAATAACATCGAACTGTTTCGGGTTGATGATGATCTGCATAGCTGCATTGTCAACAAACATATAATCAACGGTAACATTGCTGTATTGAGGAGCAATCTCCTGCACTACTTTTCTCCAAAGGCGGGAAGTCTCAAGCACATTGGCTTTATCTACTAAGGTCAGTTTTTTTCTGCGTTCCGGTTTTCCTGCGAAGTGAAACGCAAGATGGGCAATGCGCTCAATTTCTTCGCGGCTATAGGTACAACTATCGCTGGCGATGGTGCCTTCCGCATTAAGACTTTTCTCTCCGAAATAAATGCCACCAGTCAACTCACGAAAGATTATAAAGTCAACATTTTCTAAATTCTTTTCTTTCAGCGGAGAAAGATGATGTAGAGATGGATACGTTGTTATTGGGCGGATGTTTGCATACAACTGCAACTCTTTCCGGATGCGCAACAGCCCTTGCTCGGGACGCACTTTTGCTGTGGGGTCGTTATCATATTTTGGATGGCCGATGGCACCGAATAAGATGGCATCGCTATCCTTACACATCTCTAATGTTTCGTCAGGCAATGGATTGCCGGTTTTATCAATAGCATCAGCGCCCATTAAACCATACGAATAATGAAACTCATGCCCGAATTTTTTAGAAACAGCGTCTAATACTTTAAGCGATTGTTTTGTGACTTCCGGTCCAATCCCATCTCCTAATATGACTACAATATTTTTATCCATAATACTTAAGCTGGTTGTTTTTCAAATGCTGTGATATCTTCTTTTATGCTTAGCAAAAAATCAATATCATCATAGCCGTTCAGCAGGCAGGTCTTTTTATAGTTGTTGATTTCAAAGGTCTCCTGCTCGCCGGTCGCATCAATTGCGATCGTTTGTTGTTCAAGGTTTATTGTTAGCGTTGATGTGTTATCCTGTTCAAATATTTTCTGCAAGAATTCATCGCTCACCTGCACTGGCAACACGCCATTGTTGAGGGCATTGTTTTTAAAAATATCTGCGAAAAAACTTGATACCACTACCCTAAAACCATAATCTAAAAGCGACCATGCGGCATGTTCTCTTGACGAACCGCAACCAAAATTTTTACCCGCAACCAAAATTTCGCCTGAGTAATATGGGTTGTTTAAAACAAAATCCGCCTTCGGGGTCGTTTCATCATTATTCTCATAACGCCAATCGCGAAAAAGATTTTTTCCAAAACCATCTTTGGTTGTCGCTTTTAAAAAGCGGGCAGGAATGATCTGGTCTGTATCCACGTTTTCCAGTCGTAGAGGAATGAACGTGCTATGTATAGTTTGTAATGATTCCATTTTTCTTTTTTTAACTACGGAGGCACAAAGGCAGGTAGATGCACGGAGCATTATCTCTGTGTTTCCTCTGTGTCTTTGTGTCGCTGTGGTTTACAGATGTTGAACAAAGAACAAAGCGTACAAGAGTGTAACGCAACGATGTTTGATTGATATTCTCTTGCCTGGTTCATAAAAAGTATTTCTCTATTGTAATAATTCCCTGACATCGGTAACCACTCCTGTAATTGCTGCCGCAGCCGCCGTTAGTGGACTTGCTAGTAACGTTCTTGCACCTGCACCCTGGCGACCTTCAAAATTTCGATTGCTTGTAGAAATGCAGTACTCACCAGCAGGAATTTTATCTTCATTCATTCCCAAACAAGCACTGCAACCAGCTTGTCGAACTTCAAATCCTGCATCTTCAAAAATCTGGTTCAAACCTTCTGCTTTTGCTTGTGCAGCTATTTGTTGCGAGCCCGGAACTATCATCACTTTTACATGCTCGTTCTTCTTTTTTCCTTTCACTATTCCAGCTACTAAACGCAGGTCTTCGATCCTTGAATTAGTGCAACTGCCAATAAAAATATTTTGTACGGGCATGCCCTGAAGTGAGCCACCAGCTTTCAACCCCATATATTCTAAAGCCTTAACAATATTCTTTCTTTCACCTTCATCAGGGATGCTTTCTAGTGTTGGTATCAACCCATTAATAGCAATTCCTAACCCTGGGTTAGTGCCATAAGTTATCATTGGTTCTATGTCAGATGCGTTGATAGAAATCTCTTTATCAAATTTGGCATTGTCATCAGTAAACAACGTTTTCCAATGTTTCAATGCATTGTCCCATGCTTCACCAACGGGAGCAAACTGTCGTCCTTTTATGTAATTGAAAGTTGTTTCATCAGGAGCAATCATTCCGCCCCTTGCACCCATTTCAATGCTCATGTTGCAGATGGTCATGCGGGCTTCCATAGAAAGTGAACGAATAGCTGAACCTGCGAATTCTACAAAATAACCCGTAGCACCGCTGGACCTTATTTTAGAAATGATATAAAGGATAATATCTTTTGAAACAACGCCATTATTAAGAGTGCCTTCAATGTTTATCCGCATTAATTTAGGCCGGCTTTGCAACACACATTGCGATGCGAAAACCATCTCTACTTCGCTGGTGCCAATGCCAAAAGCAATAGAACCAAAAGCACCGTGAGTGGAGGTGTGACTATCGCCGCAAACAATGGTCATCCCCGGTTGCGTAATGCCTAGCTCAGGTCCAATAACATGAACAATGCCCTGGTAAGGATGACCTAAACCATAAAGCTCAACACCATGCTTTGAGCAGTTAGAAATAAGTTGTTCTACCTGCAATCTTGACAGCTGATCTTTTATTGGTAAATGTTGGTTCACTGTTGGAACATTATGGTCTGCAGTGGCTACTGTTTTATCAGGACGGGAAAGTTGAAGGCCTCTTTTTTCGATGCCTGCAAACGCCTGCGGGCTGGTTACTTCATGAATAAAATGCTTGTCAATATATAAGACATCCGGACCATCGGGGATAGACTTTACAATATGCGTATCCCAGATTTTCTCGAATAAAGTTTTGCCCCCTGAAAGAGGATTTTGAAAAGTCGTTTTATTGTTAGTGTCGTTACTCATTTTTTATTTCTACTCTTAATTATGCTACGCTTGCTAATGCCGTTTGAGATTCATATTGATTAGCTAATTCCCTAAGGTCTTCTTCTTTCACTTCTTTTTTTGAGTCAGCTACTTTCAAAAATTCGTCGTATAAAACATCAATGTCATTACGGTTATATTCAAAGCCTAACTTTTGAAAGCGATAGGCCAGTGCGCTGCGGCCGCTTCTTGCTGTTAAAACAATTTTGCTTTGTTCAGCACCAACTTCAGCCGGGTTAATGATCTCGTACGTTTCGGCATCTTTCAAAAATCCATCCTGGTGAATGCCGGAGGAATGCGAAAATGCATTAGAGCCCACAATGGCTTTGTTAGGCTGTACCGGCATGCGCATCGTATCGGAAACTAACCTGCTGATTGGATTCAATCCTTTTGCATTAATGTCTGTATAGATGCCCAGTTGCTTATGCTGCTTGATGATCATGACCACTTCTTCCAAAGATGTGTTCCCGGCTCTTTCGCCCAGGCCATTGATGGTGCATTCTATTTGACGTGCGCCATTAAGTACACCAGCAATTGAATTAGCAGTAGCAAGACCTAAATCATTATGACAATGACAGGAGATAACCGCCTTGTCAATATTGGATACATTGTTTATAAGGAAAGCAATTTTCTCACCGTATTGGTGCGGTAAACAATAGCCGGTTGTATCAGGAATATTGACAGTGGTTGCACCTGCTTTAATAACGGCTTCTATTACTTTGGCCAAATATTCATTATCGGTACGACCGGCATCTTCAGCATAAAATTCCACATCGTCGGTAAAGTTGCGGGCCCATTTCACGCATTGAACCGCTCTTTTTAAAATCTCTTCCCGGGTAGAGTTGAATTTACTTTTGATATGAAAATCAGAAGTGCCAATGCCGGTATGAATACGTGGACGGCGTGCATATTTTAAAGCCTGCGCTGCTACTTCTATATCTTTTTGAACGGCGCGGCTCAATCCGCAAACCGTTGCATCTTTTATTATTCGGGAGATGCTTTCCACAGATTCAAAGTCGCCGGGGCTTGAAATAGGAAAACCTGCTTCAATGATATCAACTCCCAATTCTTCGAGCTGCAATGCAAGTTCTACTTTTTCAGAAGTATTGAGTTTGCAACCCGGAACTTGTTCTCCATCACGAAGTGTGGTATCGAAAATGAAAATTTTTTGATCTGACATAACTATTGAATTACATGGTTGAATGCAGAAAGAAATTTGTGACTCGTCTTCTAAACTACACAAGCGTATATCGGTATTGAAAACAAAATATGCGGTATTTTGCATTGCTGAAACCCTGCTTTAACCAGTGAAAGCCTTTACTGTATTGGATTTCACTTAACTATTTTATGATGCCTAGAAGTTCTGCCGATACCTTATTTCAGTTGATTCAGTCGCTCCAAAAAGGAGAGAAGCGGAATTTTAAGCTTTATATCCAACGAAATTCCTCTAACGAAAACCTTAAGATCGTGGAACTTTTCGATGTGTTGGATAAGATGAATGTGTACGATGAGAACATGGTATTGGCTAAAATGGAAGGGTTAAAAAAAGACCAGTTGGCTAACCGCAAGGCGCATCTTTATAAACAGCTTTTGGCCAGTTTGCGTTTGCTAGAAACATCGGACAATATCGATCTGCAGTTACATGAGCAGATTGATTATGCCCGTATTCTTTACAACCGTGGATTATACCTCCAAAGCCTGAAAATTTTAGATAAGACAAAGGAAACAGCACGGGCCCATAACCAGTATTCTTTTTTAGTGCAGATTTTATTCTTAGAGAAAAAGATTGAATCGCTGCATATTACAAGAAGCCTGCAAGACCGGTCAAGGCAGTTGACGCTGGAGGCAAACGAAGTGATTGAAAACATCGCTTTGATCACACAATTATCTAACCTGTCGCTGGAGCTGTATGGCTGGTATATCAATAATGGTCATGCCCGCAACGAAAAGGATGGGCAATCAGTAACGGAATTTCTTCAACAAAGCCTGCCACCTGATACAGCAGATGTTACCGGTTTTTATCCAAGGCTTTACCTCTACCAAAGCTATTGCTGGTACGCCTTTATCATGCAGGATTACCTGATGTATTACCGGTACACACAAAAATGGGTTGATCTTTTTCACGCTGAGCCTTTAATGATGGAGATTGAAACCGCGAATTATATAAAAGGGCTGCACAACCTTATCAGCGCACATTTTGATTTAAAGAACTATGACAAGTTTGATAAGACCTTGGCACAGTTTGAACTGTTTGCCGGTTCGGAAACGGTAACACGCAGCGAGAACAACAGCATCCAGGTGTTTGTTTATTTATACATTGCAAAAATCAACCGTCATTTCCTGCATGGAAGTTTTAATGAGGGTCTGGTATTGGTTCCGGAGATTGTAAATAAGTTGAAGGAATATGCACTGTACCTAGACCGCCACCGGGTATTGGTATTTTATTACAAGATCGCATCCCTGTATTTTGGAAGCGGCGATTATGAGAACACTGTTGTCTACCTAAGTAAGATTATTAACTGGAAAGTTGATCTGCGTAATGACCTTCAGTGTTATGCCCGCCTGCTGCACCTGATTGCTCACTATGAGCTAGGCAATTATGATTTGCTGGAATACCTGGTAAAATCGGTGTATCGCTTTATGGCCAAGATGCAAAATTTAGGCGCAGTGGAAGAGGAAATTTTCGGGTTTTTAAGGCGAAGTTTCCAGTTGTCGGCAGCACAGTTAAAGCCGGAGTTTGCGAAGCTATTAGACAGGCTAAAGCAATATGAGAACAACCGCTTTGAAACAAGAGCTTTTGCCTATTTAGACATAATTTCCTGGCTGCAAAGTAAAATTAACAATCTGCAAGTAGAGGAGATTATTGCTACCAAATACAGGGCCCACAAGCGTTACGGAAGCACAGGGCAATCTTAAATCTCAAAAAATGAAACAAGGTTGAAAAAATAATTTCTACCAATCTGGTAGACATTAAGGAATCTATTCTACATTCGCACTAGTTCTTTACATCACTTATCAAGAAAGGCGAAGGGATATGGCCCTATGATGCCTTGGCAACCATCTCAGATAGTAATTGAGAAAAGGTGCTAATTCCATCCACTGCTTCGGCATGCTCAGCATGACAAGTGTGGTTAGATAAGTCAGATGCTATGTTTATTATTTTTCAACCGAAATAGTAAGAGCACTTCTGATTTATCGGGAGTGCTTTTTTGTTTATAGCAAGCCCGGTAAAGTTTGATAAGTGATTGAAGATGTTCAATCACAACTTAAAATGTAAGAGATGATAAAAACAACAAGACGCAGTACGCAAAAACAAACAGCTCAATGTACTTCTAAAGGGTGCTTTAGTATCTGTTGTTGTATTGATTCAAGTTGTATTTGCTAGTTCCCATCTAACGATTTCCTGCTCAATTTTTTTATCGAAACAAATTTTATGGCACAAGTGCTTAAAGAGGCTATGGCCTTTTTACAAAAAAATAGTGAGGATATGAGTGTAACAGGTGTACTGGAGCAGGTGGTAACCTCGTTCCCTGGTGCCGTTACATTTTCTACCAGCTTCAGTTATGAAGACCAGGTGATAACAGACCTCATTCACAAATCCAATGCTGGCATTTCAATTTTTACTTTAGATACGGGGCGCCAGTTCAACGAAACCTACAGTACATGGAGCCGTACCATTGAAAAATACGGATTGAAGATCACTGCCTTTTATCCTGATGAAACTGAACTGAAAGAATTTGTTTCGCAAAAGGGCCCCAATGCTTTTTACGAATCTGTTGAAAATAGAAAAAGCTGCTGCTATATACGTAAAGTGGTGCCGTTAAAAAAAGCACTTGAGGGCAAAGCCGTATGGGTAACAGGTTTAAGGGCACAACATTCACCCGACAGGAATAATTTACAGGCTTTTGAATGGGACGAATCCAATCAAATTCTTAAGTACCATCCTTTGCTCCATTGGAGTACAGAGGAAGTTCGGGCCTATATAGATGAAAATAATGTTCCCTACAATTCGCTGCACGATAAAGGCTTTGTAAGCATTGGATGTGCGCCGTGTACAAGAGCCATTAAGCCCGGTGAGGACTTTCGTGCCGGAAGGTGGTGGTGGGAAGATGCCAGTAAAAAAGAATGTGGTTTACATGTTCATCAAACAACAACCCTATCAAACTGAAATAACAAATTAGAATGAGCTATCAATTAGATTATTTAGATCAATTAGAGTCGGAAGCCATTTACATTATGCGGGAAGCTGCGGGCCAGTTTGAGCGACCTGCATTATTGTTTTCCGGCGGTAAAGATTCTATTACGTTAGTGCACCTGGCATTGAAAGCGTTTCGTCCGGGCAAGTTTCCTTTTCCCTTAGTTCATATTGATACCGGTCACAACTTCCAGGAAGCGTTGGACTTTAGGGATAAACTGGTGGCCGAAACCGGCGAGCAATTAATTGTACGGAATGTAGGAGATACCATCAGGAAAAAAGGATTGAAAGAAACAACTGGTAAGCTTGCCAGCCGCAACGCTTTGCAAACTTTTACCTTATTAGATACAATTGAGGAATTTGAATTTGATGCTTGCATTGGTGGCGCCCGTCGCGATGAAGAAAAAGCAAGAGCGAAAGAAAGAGTGTTTTCTGTTCGTGATGAATTTGGCGGTTGGGAGCCGAAAAAGCAACGTCCCGAACTATGGAATATTTACAACGGAAAAATAAGCAAAGGCGAAAACGTGAGGGTATTTCCAATAAGCAACTGGACCGAATTAGATGTATGGAATTATATAAAAAGAGAAGGTATTGAGTTGCCAAAAATTTATTTCTCACATGAAAGGGAGATACTGGAATATGAAGGACAGTTGATCGCAAATTCTGAATTTATTCGTCGTGATGTTGGTGACGTGATTACAAGAAAAAAAGTGCGTTACCGCACTGTTGGTGATATGACTTGTACGGCTGCCGTGGAAAGCAATGCAATTACGCTGGATGAAATTATTGCTGAAATAAGCGCTACCCGTATTAGTGAAAGAGGCGAAACAAGAATTGATGATCGCATATCGGAAGCAGCGATGGAGGACAGGAAAGTGAATGGGTATTTCTGAGGACTGCCATTACGAAGTGCTGAATAGCGATAAGAACCCTGGAGAGTGCGACCCAACAAAAGCCAAATAGTAGTACTTAAGCTGGGTACAAAAAGATATAAACGACAAATTTTTTTAAATGGACTTACTAAGATTTATAACAGCAGGCAGTGTAGATGATGGAAAAAGTACCTTCATCGGAAGGCTGCTGTACGATAGTAAAAATATACTGACAGACCAGTTGGAAGCTTTGATGAGACAAAGCCGAACGACCTCTTATGCCGATATTGACCTGGCTTTGTTGACTGATGGCCTCAGGGCTGAAAGAGAGCAGGGCATTACGATAGATGTGGCGTATAAATATTTTTCTACACCCAAACGTAAGTTTATCATCGCCGATGCGCCGGGACATATTCAGTACACCCGCAACATGATAACCGGTGCCTCTAATTCTGATTGTATCATTATTTTAATTGATGCACGTAATGGTGTGATTGAGCAAACAAGGCGGCATTCTATTATCGCTTCCTTGTTGAAAATTCCGCACGTAGTAGTTGCAGTAAATAAAATGGACATAGTTGGCTATAGCCAGGAAGTCTATGAAAATATTATTGGTGATTATAAAAAGTTGGCTGCCGAATTAGGCCTCCCTGATGTGTATTACATTCCTATCAGCGCACTAAAAGGCGACAACATTATTGAGCAGTCGGCTGACCTCTCCTGGTTCAATGGCGATCCGCTTTTAACGCACCTTGAAAACGTGGAAGTTCATAAAGCTAACAGCAATGGCCCTTCCCGTTTTTCTGTGCAATATGTTATCCGTCCGCAGGCAGAAGAGCATCATGATTACAGGGGTTATGCGGGTAGAATCAGCAGTGGCCGGTATAAAAAAGGCGACTCGGTTCAAATACTTCCTTCGGGTTTTACATCGGTAATTAAAGCCATTGAGGTGAACAGGAAGGAAGTGGAAGAAGCGTTTGCAGGACAAAGTGTTGTGATTCACCTGGAGGAAAATATTGACATAAGCCGTGGCGACGCCATTGTGAAAACTGATGAGCAGCCAAGAATAGAAAACAATTTCGACGTGTTATTGTGCTGGATGGATAACCAGCAACTAACACCCGGCAATAAATACATATTGCAACATGGCAGCAGGCGGGTAAAAGCAATTGTAAAAGATATCGCTTACAAGCTGGATGTAAATACCCTGGAACAACAACCATCTCCCGCCTCGGCCGGATTGAATGATGTGATAAGAGCTACCATAAAAACAGCAGAGCCTTTATCGTTTGATTCTTATCAAAACCTACCAGCTAATGGTACCGCTATCCTTATTGATCAAACATCAAACATGACGGTGGGAGCCTGCCTGATTCAATAAATTTTTCTATGAACGAAACAGCTTTTATAAACGATGTTATTGGCAATAAAATGTTGGGTATGCAACACTTTCCGGATAAAGTGTTAGCTCACTCTTTTATTGACGATATTTTTCGTTTTCTCTTTATCGGTAAAACCAGTGATTGGAATAATGATGTAGCGTTAAAAAACTGGAATGGATTAAAAAGCAGTTTCGAATTTTTACTAGCTGAAACAACAACAGGGGAGAGAGAGTCTGCCAACTACGGCACTGAGTTTTTTAACAAGCTTCCCATTCTTTATAAGGCTCTGCTACAGGATGCAGAAGCTATTCTGGAGTTTGACCCTGCTGCGCAAAATATTTCGGAAGTAATTATGGCGTACCCGGGGTTTTATGCAACGGTTATTTATCGTTTATCGCATCATTTATGGCAAAATAATATCCGGTTATTAGCCCGCTTATTTACTGAATTCGCCCATAGCAAAACAGGTATTGATATTCATCCCGGGGCGCAGATAGGACCGGCATTTGCCATTGACCATGGAACCGGGATAGTGATTGGAGAAACGGCCATAATTGGTAGCAACGTAAAAATTTACCAGGGGGTAACCTTAGGTGCTTTGCACGTAGAAAAATCATTGGCAAGTACCAAGCGCCATCCCACCATCGAAGATGAAGTTGTTATTTACTCCGGTGCCACCATACTTGGTGGTGAGACTGTTGTTGGTAAAGGAAGCATCATTGGAGGTAACGTTTGGCTTACTTACAGTGTGCCACGCAACTCTGTGGTTTATCATACCAGCGAAGTAAAGATCAAAGACAGAAATCCATTTCCCGAACCATTAAATTTTGTCATTTAAAACTTGCATATATATGAAAGCAGATAGCATTTTACAAACGATAGGAAATACACCACACATACGGCTAAATAAAATTTTCCCCTCAGATTACGAGGTATGGATAAAGTTGGAAAAGAATAACCCCGGAGGAAGTATCAAAGACCGTATTGCATTGTCAATGATAGAAGACGCTGAACAAAAAGGGATACTTAATAAGGATAGTGTTATTATAGAACCTACATCCGGTAATACCGGGATAGGATTGGCATTGGTAGCTGCTGTAAAAGGGTATAAGTTGATATTGGTGATGCCGGAAAGTATGAGCATTGAACGCCGCCGGTTGATGTCATCGTACGGCGCTGAATTTGTTTTAACGCCCCGCGAAAAAGGAATGAAAGGTGCTATTGAAAGAGCCCGTGAAGTAGCGGCAGAAACACCTAACTCCTGGCTGCCTTTGCAGTTTGATAATCCGGCCAATACGGAGATTCATCGCACTACAACTGCACAGGAAATTATTGCTGATTTTGGTGATGGATTAGACTATGTAATCACGGGTGTTGGAACTGGCGGGCACATTACTGCCATCGCTGAAGTTGTAAAGCAAAAGCTGCCTAACCTGAAAGTTTTTGCAGTAGAGCCTGAACTTTCACCGGTGCTAAGCGGAGGCGCTCCATCGCCGCATCCGTTACAGGGCATTGGTGCCGGCTTTATTCCTTCCATCTTAAATAGGGAAGCGTTAGATGGCGTGATTACGGTAGGTAAAGAAGAAGCTTTTTTATACACACAGCGTCTTGCCAAAGAAGAAGGCATTTTAGCTGGAATTTCAACAGGCGCCGTGGTAGCTGCAGTAATGAAAAAATTACCGGAGCTTCCCAAAGGTTCGAAAATTTTAACCTACAACTACGATACTGGTGAACGTTATTTATCCATCGAGGGATTATTCCCATAAACCAAATAACCGGGTATGAGAAACGCCAAGAAACTATTAACAGATAAATTTTTGATACGCACTGTTGGCGTTTGGGTGAAAGGGTTGTTCAATCAACGAAAAACAATTAATAATGAAGGGCAAAGTAATACTAATTGGGGCGGGGCCAGGAGATCCAGAGCTGCTAACCGTCAAAGCTTTTCGCATCCTGCAAATAGCAGACGTAGTCTTGACCGACCGCTTGGTCAGCCCTGAAATTCTTGCCACTTATGTTTCGCCAAAGGCAGAAATTATTTATGTTGGTAAGCAATGTCGCAAAGGTGCATCAACTCCGCAGGCAACTATAAATGAGTTGATGGTAAGTCATGCGAACGAGGGCAAATTAGTAGTACGGTTAAAGGGAGGCGATGTTTCTATCTTCTCTAATATTCTTGATGAGTTAGAAACACTTGTCGAGAATAACATTCCCTATGAAATTGTTCCCGGCGTAACAGCGGCATTGGGTGCAGCGGCATATGCTGGCATACCGCTAACTGCCCGAAATTATGCTACAGCACTACGCTTACTTACAGCCTATAAACCGGATGTAGTGCCAGCTAATTATTGGAAGGAACTGGCGGCTACTGATGACACACTGGTGTTTTATATGTCATCAGAAACATTGGCAGATGTTGTTCAAAACCTTTGTGCTAATAAAATTTCGAAAGACAAATTATTAGCGGTGGTAGAGCAGGCAACTACACCATTTCAAAAAGTTCATATAAGCTCTTTATATGAGTACGATAAAAAGTTAAGCGACAAGAAATTTCGATCGCCTACACTTGTCATTATTGGAAAAGTGGTAGCACTTCACCAGCAGTTTGATTGGTTTAAGCCAAAAAACGGCAGCGTAGAATATTTCAGTTCTGCCGATAATAAGAGTATTAATGTAAGCGAGCCTTTAGCGCTAACGGCATAAATTATAAATGATGTTGAGCAATATAAAAATAAAAAAAGTACAGGAGCTGGTGGCTGATTTAAGCCGTGATGAAATCATCTGGCTTAACGGTTACCTGGCTGGAATTGTTTCGAAAGAAGCCGCCGCTGAAGTAACACCTGTTGTGTCAGCAGTAAGTAAAATCACCATTGCTTACGGCACTGAAACCGGTAATTCAAAAAAGTTGGCTACTGCATTTGCAGCCAAAGCAAAGCAGGCAAAAATACAGGCAAAGATTATTGCGCTTGAGCAATATAAATTACCTGACCTGTTGAAAGAAGAATGGCTGGTTGCCATCATCAGCACACACGGTGAAGGTGAGCCACCGACCGCTGCAAAGAAATTCTACGATCATATTCATGAGAACGATTTATCACTTACGCAATTGAAATATGGCGTGCTTGCCCTTGGTGATACTTCGTATCCTTTGTTTTGCAAAGCCGGGGATGATATAGACCAGCAACTGCAAAAATTAGGAGCTACTCCTATCATTCCCATTCAACGGTTGGATACGGATTACGATACGGAAGCTACCGATTGGTTCAGCTCTTTATTGAGTTCATTGACTACATCGGTGCCTTCGGAAGTACCTCTAACTGCTCCGGTTAGAAAATCAGGAAAGCAGATTTACAACGGCAGCATTCTTACAAAAATCAACCTCAATGCAACCGGCTCCCAAAAAGAAACTTATCATATAGAAATTGGTGCGCAGGATGTAGCGTTTGAACCCGGCGATGCGTTAGGTGTTGTGCCAGCCAACAATAAAGAAACAGTAGAAAAAATTGTAGCCCTGAGTGGATTGGATGCAGGAGCAATTATTAATTATAAGAGCGAGGAGTACGTTGTTGATGAATTGTTGAAACGCAAGTTGTCAATTTTTAATTTGTCGGAAAAGCAGGTAAGCCAGTACGGTGAAATTGTGCAGCAATCTATTCCCCCAACAAGAATGGATTTGCTTGACCTTTTACGGATTTACCCGGTTAATAGCAGCGAGCAATTCATTGCGCTCCTTCAGTTGCTTCATCCAACGGTACCACGGTTATATTCTATCGCTTCGTCACCTGCTATGCACGAAGGTGAAGTTCATCTAACGGTGGGCAGGCATAGCTTTCAAATTAATGGGCAAGACCGCAACGGCTTATGTTCCGATTACCTGGCACAGTTGGAAGAAGGCAGTGCCATTGATTTTTACATACATAAAAATCATTTGTTCAAACTGCCTGCGGCCGATAAAGACATTATCATGATTGGCCCCGGTACCGGCATTGCGCCGTTCCGTTCTTTTGTTGCTGAACGTGATGCTACAGGTGCTGAAGGCCGCAGTTGGTTGTTCTTTGGCGACCAGCATTTCACTACCGATTTTTTATATCAAACCGAATGGCAGGCCTGGCTCGAAACCGGTGCCTTATCCAAAATGAATGTTGCCTTTAGCCGTGATACAAAAGAAAAGATTTATGTGCAGCATAAATTGTTGCAACATGCAAAAGAGGTTTTTGAATGGATAGATGGCGGTGCATATCTCTACATCTGCGGTGCAAAAGATCCGATGGCTATTGATGTGGAGAATACGTTGTTCCAAATTATACGGCGCTATAAAAATGGTTCGGAAGAAGAGGCGGTTTTGTATTTGGAAGGCATGAAAGAGGAAGGAAGATTTTTGAAGGATGTGTATTAGTAGGAACATGCCGTTAGCCTGTCCTGACAGAGGGCCTCAATGTTTGATTGAGGACCATAAAAATGAAGTTCTTTTTTTTGTTGACCGGCGGACGGAATATCTATTGGGCTCTTGTTGCATCGCACTCTTGTACGTTCTTATCGCTATGCAGCATGATGAAACATCATCAAATGTAGTAGTAAGAATAAAGTTCTTTTACACAAGCCTAAAGGGCTTGAATATGAATAGCCCTGGGTACAACCCAGGGTAATGGGGCAGTGAATGGTACGGCAACCCCGAATGGGGTTGAACAACATCGAACAATGTTCAACCCCATTCGGGGTTGGGTGAAATTCGGCTATCCATTTCCACCGGTTTTACCGGCGGCTATTCACATTTAAGCCCTCCGGGCTATTGATAGGTTGCCCTAGATGTTTTGTCCTGAATTGATGAATCTTGCATAACGCTGAATAGAATTACAAAGCGTACAAGAGTGCGACGCAACAGACGATGCCATGAAATACAATTGCCGGGTACATAAAAACATAAATAAATAACAGAACAAAAAACATAAAAGGGCTATTGAAAATGTCTGAAAAGAATTTATCACACATAGAAAAAATAAAAACATCAAGTGATGCTTTGCGGGGTACAATTAAAGAAAGCCTGCTGGATGAAATAACCGGTGCTGTTCGTGAACAGGATCACGCCTTGATAAAATTTCATGGCATGTACGAGCAGGACGACCGCGACCTGCGGGAAGAACGTGGCCAAAAAAAGTTAGACAAGCTCTATTCTTTTATGATCCGTCTTCGCATTCCGGGTGGCTTAATTTCTCCTGAGCAATGGATTGCCTCGCACCATATTGCCGGCGATTATTCAACCGGGGTTATAAAAATTACTACACGGCAAACAATTCAATTGCACGGAATTTTAAAGCGGGATATAAAACCAACTTTGCAGGATTTTAACGAGGCAAAATTAGATTCCATTGCAGCCTGCGGCGATGTAAACAGAAATGTTATTTGTAGTGCCCATCCCGCTCAATCGCCCCTGCATAAAGAGATACATGCTTACGCAGATAAGATAAGTGAAGCCCTTCTGCCAAAAACAAAAGCGTACTACGAAGTGTGGCTGGATAATGAAGCCATTGCTGATAAAAAAGACGAAGATGATCCTTTGTACCAGGACCGGTACCTGCCAAGAAAATTCAAGATCGCAATTGCTATTCCCCCGGATAATGATGTAGATGTTTTCGGAAATGACCTGGGTTTGATCGCCATTGTTGAAGATGGAAAATTTGTTGGATTTAACGTTGCTATTGGCGGCGGTTTAAGTGCTACGCATGGCAACCCGGCTACGTATCCGCGGCTGGCAACTGAGATTGGTTTCGTTGGCGGTGATGAGAAAATAATGAAAGTGATTTATGAAGTGCTGACGGTTCAAAGAGACTTTGGCAATCGTGCCGACCGTAAGCTGGCCCGCTTAAAATACACAGTTGATAAGTTAGGGGTAGAAGGGTTTAAAAAAGAAGTGGAAGCACGTTGTGGGTTTGAATTAGAACCAGCCAGGCAGTATGAATTTAAGCAGCGTAGTGATCATTTTGGATGGCAGCAAAATAGCGAAGGCTTGTGGTATTATACTGTTTTCATAGAAAATGGAAGAGTGCTCGATAGTGAAGAAGTAGCTATGAAAACGGCGCTGTTGAAAGTTGCCGAAAGCGGTAAAGCGCAGTTCCGTTTTACCGCCAATCAAAATTTAATACTTGGCGATATAGCTGAAACTGACAAGACTGAAGTTGAAGAAATTCTTACAGAATATGGAGTTATCCGGCACACCGAAAGTGCAAGCCCGATTCGCAAGGCGAGTATTGCCTGTGTAGCCTTTAATACTTGTCCGTTAGCACTTGCGGAAGCGCAGCGATACCTGCCTGCACTCATTTCTAAAATAGAGCCGTTGCTCACTAAACATGGAATTAAAGACGATGAAATCAGTTTACGCATGACGGGTTGCCCTAACGGTTGTGGACGTTCGCCGCTGGCCGAGATTGGCTTTATAGGCACCGGCTACGGTTTATATAATATGCACATCGGCGGCGACAGGTTAGGTAACAGGTTGAACGTAAAATATAGGGACAGCGTAAACGAGGAAGGAATATTAAATGAGTTAGACGGCTTATTTGAAAGCTACAGTGCTAACAGATTTTCAGACGAAACTTTTGGTGATTTTGTAATACGGCAAAAGCTGGTGACAGTATAATACTAATACATGCAGATAGAAGCGGATATAAAAGAACCTGAGGTGCATAGGAACACGGATAATCCCCTGTTTCCCGTTTTTTTGAAACTGGAAAACATGAGTGTGTTACTCGTGGGTGCAGGTAAAGTGGGGCTTGAAAAATTAAACGCTCTTCTTACTAATTCTCCGGCAGCTAAAATAACTGTTGTAGCACCTGATATTTCAGTTGGAGTGCAGGCGCTGGCTACCGCTTATTCAACTATTTCAGTAGAAGAAAAAGCCTTTGATGCGACCGATCTTGAGGATAAAGACATTGTGATTATTGCTGTTAATAATAAAGAAACCAGCAGAAGCATAAGGGACTTAGCTAAAGAAAAAAAGCTGTTGGTTAATGTGGCTGATACTCCTGACCTCTGTGATTTTTATTTAGGTTCCATTGTTCAAAAAGGATCGGTAAAGATTGCTATTTCCACCAATGGTAAATCGCCAACCATGGCCAAGCGCCTAAAGGAAACTTTGCAGGAGGCGATTCCTGACCAGATCAGCAGCGTAGCTGATAACCTTCAAATTATACGCAACCGGCTGAATGGAAATTTTGCTGCCAAAGTAAAAAAGATGGATGCCATCACAAAAGTTTTGGTAGAGAATGAAGGTGATGAGAAAGAACAAAAATGGAAGAAGATAGCTTCCTACATTTTGATCGCCTTCGGACTGATGCTGTTTGGTCACTTTATTCTTTCTTATGTGCCGCTAAAAGAAATTGGGGCTGCTTCGGTGGAGTGGGCAAAAGGCCTGGACCGTGCTTTCGCCTGGATGGTATTGGCTGGCTTTCTTGCACAACTTGTTGATGGCGCTACGAGTATGGGTTATGGTGTCACCAGCGCTATCGTACTCATGTCAAGTGGTGTCAGTCCTGCTGCTATCAGCGGCAGCATCCATACCGCCGAAATGTTTGCCAGCGGTGCATCGGGGTACAGCCACTATAAATTTGGTAATGTCAATAAAAAAATGTTTAAGGCGCTTGTTATACCGGGTGTTATCGGGGCTATCCTTGGCGCTGTTCTTTTAGTAAAATTTGGCGAAACCCACATTCGTTATATCCGTCCTATAATGGCGATTTATACACTGTTCCTTGGGATAAAGATCTTTTATAACGCCTTTAAAAAAACCACTGCAAAAAAGAAGTTTAAACACTATGGCTGGCTGGCCGGGGCCGGAGGCTTTCTGGATTCTTTCGGCGGTGGTGGATGGGGACCGATAGTAACATCTACCTTAATTACAAAAGGGCGAACACCACGCTTTGTTGTAGGCTCTGTTAGTCTTACTGAATTTTTTGTGACAGTGGCCAGTGCGTTTACTTTTTTTACGCTGATAGGTGTGCAGCACTGGCAGGTGATCATAGCCCTGATCATAGGTGGATTGTTGGCAGCGCCCATCGCTGCAAAGCTTTCAGGTAAGCTGCCTCGTAAAGCCTCATTTATTTTACTCGGAACGGTTGTCGTTATATGGAGTGTACGAATACTGGTTAAGGTTTTATAAAATACAGAAAATGGAAAAAGCTAAATGGGATAATCATCACCTGAATGATTTCCTCACACACAAAGGCGAACAACTTCCTCATTATTTGATTTGTGATCGACAGCGATGTTGTGAATAAATAAGCGCCTGCAATCTTTCGGATAATTTATTGAATCAATCTTAATACAAGGATGAAAATTTCGTCCATAACATTCTATTGCCATGACAGCAATTAAATCAAACCAACAACTTCTTTTCAAATTTTTTGTAACTGGTATTTTCCTGCTGTTCTCTTCAGGGATATATGCACAGGATGCCATTGAAATAACCGGCCTTGTTACTGGTGAGGAAACCCATACTGCGTTAACCGGTGTAACCGTCAACATCAAAGGAACTGTAACTGGTACGGTTACAAATAACGATGGATCATTTCGTCTTCGTACGAAGCAAAAACTTCCGTTTACGCTTGTATTTACCTCAGTGGGTTTTGCACCCCAGGAGGTGCAGGTCGCATCTCTCGGATCTGGTTTGCAGGTAGCCTTATCTACTCAAACTGTTCTTGGAAACGAAGTCGTAATTACTGCTTCCCGTGTGGCAGAAAGCATTTTAAAGTCAACGGTGGCCATTGAAAAATTAGACATCAGGGCTATCAGAGAAACTCCGGCCCCCAGCTTTTATGATGCCCTGGAAAATGTAAAAGGCGTGCAAATGACAACTTCAAGCCTAACGTTTAAAGTACCCAACACAAGAGGTTTCAACATCCCCAACAACTTCCGTTTTATGCAGTTGGTAGATGGTGTGGATATGCAGGCCGCTACCTTAGGCGTTCCTTTAGGCAATGCCATCGGGCCAACAGAACTGGATATACAAAGTGTGGAGATTACGCCGGGTGCAGCTTCCGCGCTTTATGGCATGAACGCTATCAACGGCATGGCTAACCTTCTTACCAAAAGCCCGTTCACACACCAGGGTTTAAGTGTGTATCAAAAAGGCGGGGTTAATCATATCAGCGATGCAGATCACGGTACCGCTTTTTTATCTGAATCCGCTGTCCGTTTTGCAAAGGCCTTTCATAACCGCTTTGCTTTTAAAGTAAACTTTAGTTACATGCAAGGTATTGACTGGCGAAGTAATACAAGGCTTGATCAAAATACCAATATTTTAAAAAGCGCTAACCCCGGTTTCCCGCAATTGAATGGTGAGAATAATGTCGCGTTTGATGGATGGAATAAGTATGGTGATGATGCATTAGCAGGAAGTAATGTTGTTTCTATCACAGGTCTTTCTATTAACGGGAATGCTAATCAAACGTTGAGGGTTGCCCGTACCGGTTATTGGGAAACCGATTTGGTAAGCCCCAAAGTTGATAACCTGAAAGCTGACCTGGGCCTGCATTACAGGGTTTCGGAGAAAGCGGAATTGTCGTATTCCTATCGCATAGGAAAACTGGATGGTGTGTTTCAACGCGGTAATAAAATTCAGTTGGATAATGTCATCGTGCAAAATCATAAGCTGGAACTAAGAGGTACCAATTACGTGGTGCGGAGTTACGTATCATTAGAAAATACCGGCGACTCGTACAACGTAAAACCATTAGCCGACAATCTTGATCTATACAGCGGTGGCGCTACCGATACTAGAACACCAACCAGTTGGGGTACAAAATACAAGAATGCTTTACAATCGTATGCAGCCGCTAATGGTGGCGGGCTTAGTTCATCCAACCTCGCAGCCGCAACGCAATATGCACGGTTGCAGGCAGATGCTAGTAGGGTAAAGCCTGGAACGCCGGAGTTTGAAGCATTGAAGAATACTATTATCAAAATAAATAACTGGGATATTAAATCAGGTACGATCCCCGATGCACCGGCAACAGGCGGTGCTGCACTTATCCAAAAAAGTCGGCTCTATCATACAGAAGCGCAATGGGATTTATCAAAGCAGGTAAAGATATTTGACCTGTTGCTTGGTGGCGATGTACGCATTTACCAGGTAGTACCGGATGGTAATAATTTCGTTGACTTTTCACGGCCGATTGCAGAACGGAATCAACCTTTAAAAGATGGAACATTTGGTGAAGATGTATTGTATAAGAAGTATGGCGCTTTTACACAAGTCACCAAAACTTTTCTTGGTGATAAGCTAAAAGTTTTCGGCTCTGTGCGGTGGGATTATAACCCGGAGTTTGACCCTAAGTTCACTCCCCGCATTGCTGCTGTTTATACCTTCAAACAGAAACATAATTTCCGTGTAACCTATCAACTCGGTTACCGGTTCCCGGCCTTGTTTGAAGCCTTGTCGTATGTAAACAATGGCCGTGTGAAAAGGGTAGGAAGCCTTTCTTATATTAATGAAGGTTTGGGTTATTTAGAGAACAGCTATACGCAGGCATCCGTCATCAATTTTAATGCGGCTGTGAGTGCACAGGGCAATACAGATGCTTCGGCTTTGGCAGCCCGTAATTTACTGCAGGTTGCCAATCTTCCAAAAGCAAGGCCGGAACGCATAAACTCTATTGAAGCTGGTTATAAATCAGTTTTGTTTGATAATAAATTAGTGGTGGACATAGATGCGTATAGCAATACTTATGATGGCTTTTTAGGACAGGTGCAGGTGTTTGTTCCTAAGAGTGAAACCGTAGGTTCTGATGCGGCTGTGTTGGCCATGGTAGATAGAAACCGTGATGCAACAACAGCGGCAGGTGGTAACGCGGCCAGCAAAGGACAGGACCGTTATAGGGTTTACACCAATGCCAAAAACCAATACCGTAATTATGGTTCGGCATTAGGGTTAACATACAACTTCCATAAAAAATTTACGGTCGCCGGCAACATCAACTTTAATAAAATAAAAGCTGCAGCCGCTGATGATATTTTTGTTACCGGGTTTAATACACCCCAGTGGACTACCAATCTTTCCTTTGGTAACCGGGAAATTGTAAAGAACATCGGCTTCAACATTGTCTGGCGCTGGCAGGATGCTTTTTTATGGGAAAGCCCTTTGGTAACCGGTGGTGTAAATGCATACAGTACGGTTGATGCACAGGTAAGCTTTAAATTTCCGAAACTAAACTCCACGTTGAAGATTGGCGGCGCCGATATTTTTAATCATAAGTACATACAGTATGCAGGAGGGCCAACACTTAGTGCCCTGTATTATGCTGCTATATCCGTTGAAGGATTATTAAATAAATAGGCATAGCACTTAGTCATGTGGCCGAGGGGACAGGCGGAGGTCTGCAAAACCTTTTACGATGGTTCGAATCCATCCATGACGTCACTTCACATAGCAAGCAATACAGAACGAGGCGGCATTTCTATGCTGCCTTTTTTATTTGGTTTGTTCCATTACGTACGGTACGGAGACAACTTTCCTACACAATAATCTATAGTTGAATTATTGTACTGCCACACGTTTTACTAACCCATTTACATTCTTTTTTGCCGATCAGTTTATACTTGTCATTTTTGCAAGTATATAAGGTCATGAAAAAAATAATTATAACAATAGATGGCTGGTCGTCGTGTGGCAAAAGCACCCTGGCAAAAGCGATGGCAAAAGCACTCAATTATGTATATGTCGACAGCGGCGCCATGTACCGTGCCATTACGTTATACTTCCTTCGCAACCATGTAGACTGGACCGATAAAAAAGAAGTGAATAAGGCGATGAAGGATATTTCGCTGGAATTTGTATTCAATGAAAAAAGCCAGCAGTCTGAAATTTACCTTAATGGAGAGAATGTTGAATATGTGATCCGTGATTTGGTAGTAGCTGAAAAAGTAAGCGAGGTAGCAACTATCAAAGAAGTGAGGGAAGCGGCTGTGGCCATTCAAAAAGAGATAGGCAAAGGCAGGGGCATTGTAATGGATGGAAGAGACATTGGGACAGTTGTATTTCCTGATGCTGAATTAAAGATTTTCATGACAGCAGACAATGCTGTGAGAGTGGAACGCCGGTTTAAAGAACTCTATGAAAAGAACCCGAATGTTACCATCGAAGAAATAAAGGCTAACCTTGAAATGCGTGATTATATAGATTCGCACAGGGAGATAAGCCCGTTAAAAAAAGCAGATGATGCGCTTGTTTTGGATAACACTAACATTACCGAGAAGGAACAGTTCCACAAAGCGATGAAGTGGGCTAAGGAAAGAAAAGGAGTGGTGGTTTAACATAATCCGTTCTGATAGTAATTAAAGTTTAGAGATAGTAAAGTTCTTTTTTTTGTAAACCGGCTTTTGTACTGCTATCGGGCGACCGTGGCGACGCTCCATTGCCGCTGCGCTCCATAGGAATTGCTATTTAACAGCAGTTTCGTCCTTGTCATCCCGACGCAGGAGGGATCTTTGAACTGAATCGTAAACGACCACTGTCAAAAATAAAACTATCGGCAGCATTCATCAAACCACGATCCACAGATCCCTCCACAGCCTGTGCTGACGAAGGAAGCATCCGGATGACAAGCGAGAGGCTTTATGATAGCAATTAGATTCGACATTAGGAGAGGGGTTGTACAATGTTGAATAGAATTACAAAGCGTACAAGAGTGCGACGCAAGTAAAGCCAAATAGTTATCCCGTCCGCCGGGTACATAAAAATTAAAATTCAATACATCATATAATATTCATGCGGATTATTAAATTAGGCCTTATCAGTTTTGTTATCATCTTTGGAATAATCACCTTGATTTCATTGCTTTTCCCTTCTCATATCCGCTTGTCAAAAGCTACCAACCTGCCTAACAATAGGGAGCGGGTTTTTGCATTATTGAAGGATGAAAAAGCCTGGCATCCTGCCTACGCCGATTCCGCTTCGACGCTTAAAATGAATCTTCTCCAAAGAAAGATTATTGCACAAACCGATTCAACACTTATTACTGAATTGAAGCAAGAAGGCCGTAAACCGGTTATTAGTGGCCTGCAGTTATATGGCGGCCCGTCTTCCGATTCCTTAACGTTGCAATGGTATATGGACTTTCAATTATCGTGGTATCCCTGGCAAAAATTCAGTTCGCTTTTTTACGAACAGACTTACGGCGTTATGATGGAAAGAGGCTTAGCCAATTTTAAAAAGCAGCTTATCAAGTAATCTGTTGTCTTATATAAATTGTATACCGGATTTCAATAAAATTCTTCATCTTTCATCTTATAAAAAATTGCTATTATGAGGAAACAATCAACACGCCTTTTATGGCCTAAAAAAATCTCACTTCTTTTACTGTTCCAGCTATTTGCTTTTGCGCTGTTGGCGCAAGTGCGACTAAGCGGCAGAGTAACTAACGAACAAGCCGAAGGTATTCCGGGTATCTCGGTTCAGGTGCAGAATACAACTTTTGGCACTACATCGGATGCCACTGGCGCTTATTCAATTTCAGCTTCTTTACAACCGGGTACTTACCAACTATTGTTTACGGGTGTTGGTTTCCGGTCTGTTACACAAACCGTGCAAGTAGGTACTGCAACTACTTACACTACAAATGCACAATTAGCCGATGATGCATCCAAGATGGATGAAGTGGTAGTTACTGGTACATCGGCAGGCACTACCCGCCGCCAATTAGGAAATTATATATCTACCGTGAGGGCCGACGAACTTACCAAAGGTGCTACTGGCAATGTATTGGCAGCACTTCAGGGAAAAACCGCCGGTGCGCAAATCGTTCAAAACTCCGGCGATCCCGCTGGTGGTGTTTCGGTACGGCTGCGGGGTATTTCTTCTATTTCTTCATCATCAGAACCATTATATATTGTTGACGGCGTAATTGTAAACAATGCCACAACTAGGGTTACCAATACATCGGGTAATTATGATGGCTCTACTTTCATTGGTACTATCGGACAGAACCGGATGGTAGACATTAACCCTAACGACATTGAACGCATTGAGGTATTGAATGGTGCTGCCGCTGCTGCCATCTATGGTTCCCGTGCTAATGCCGGCGTAGTACAGATTTTCACTAAGCGTGGAAAGAGCGGGGCACCGGTTATCTCTTTTTCATCGCAGGTGATGGTAAGCCAATTGCGCAAACAGGTTCCTTATAATACGGCGCCTACAAAATTCGGCCCTTCGGTTGAGGGCTTAACGCAGGATATTATTGCCACCGGCAGAAAGCAGATTAATGCTACAACTTTTATTGATACGTTGTCGACCTTGATCGTTCCTACGAACCGTTATAATTACCAGGATTATATTTTCCGCACAGGCATTGGTACTGACAATAATGTATCTATTTCTGCCGGTTCGGATAAAACGAAATTCTTTGCGTCGGGTTCTTATTTTTATAACCAGGGCATCATTAAAAACACCGACTTCCAGCGCTTCTCTTTCCGTGCAAATGTTGATCAATCTATTTCCAGTACACTCAGCCTTACTGCAGGATTAAATTATGTGAACAGCACCGCTAATGAGTTGCCTGATGGTAATTCCTTTTTTTCACCGATGAATTCCGTTACCATCATTGGTAATATTCATGACCTCTTCACCCGTGATGCCAACAATAATTTAAAAGCGGTTGGAGAGCGGGGCCGTGTAAACCCGGTATCTGTCATAGAAGATATTAAGCAAAGGCAAACCACTAACCGTGTCATTGCCAACGCCGGTTTAAAGTTTAATCCTGTTCGGAACCTGAATTTCAATTATACCATCGGTATTGATAATTATAGCCAGGCAGGCACTACATTCATTCCCCCTTTCGCCTACAACGTAAGCCCCGGATTTTACGGCGGTGGCTTTCCTATTGTTGAAAGCCAAAATGGTTATGCAAGTGCAGCTACCAATAGCTTCTTTCAGATCAATCATGAATTAAACGGTACTTACACCCATAATTTCAGCCAGAAGCTGACCTCTGTAACACAGGTAGGTTACTCTTTGCAATATGAGCGGCAGAATTATGTGCTGGCGCAAGGTCGTGGCCTTGCACCGGTGGTACAAACCGTTACAGGCGCCACCACCATTTTACCACCGGGAGATGAACGGTCAGAGTTATCCATCTCCGGCGTTTTCCTGCAACAGAATTTTAAGTTCAATAACAACCTTTTCATTACGGGTGCCTTGCGCCTCGATGGTTCGTCGGTGTTTGGCGAAAACCAGCGTAATCAATTGTATAAAAAGATCAGCGGCAGTTATATTATTTCCGGTAACGATTTCTGGAAAAATAAGTCCTGGAATCTTTTTAAATTAAGGGCAGCCTATGGCGAAAGCGGAAACCTTACCGGTATTGGTGCTTATGCCCGCTTTAACACTTACATCCCTACTTCTTTCCAAAACCGCACTTCGTTTACATCGCAGACCACACTGGCAAATGAGAACGTAAAACCTGAGCGTCAAAAGGAACTTGAGTTTGGTACGGATCTGGGCTTTTTTAATGACCGCATTACCTTAAGTGCCAACTATTATATTAAGCGGGTGGAAGATCTCCTTATCAACCGTGTTGTGGCGCCTACTACAGGTTTCTCAACCTTGCAGGATAATTTCGGAGAGCTGGAAAATCGCGGCTTTGAACTGGTTTTAAATGCAGCACCTATTGCTGGTAAAGATGTTCGCTGGAACGTTACTACTATCTTCAATCGTAACCGAAACAAAGCAGTGCGCATAGGCCAGGCGCTTACCCTATTAACTCTAAACGCCGGTGCACCAGTTGCCATTATCGAAGGGCAGCCCATTGGTATTTTCTATGGTTCGTTCTTTGCCACGGACGCTTCTGGTGGACAAATAAAAAATGGAGGCGGTATCCCGCAGATAGAACGGGGTGTGCAAAATTCAGTACTCACTTACACACCGGGCCGCGATGCTAACGGACTCCCCAGCGGAAGCACTACTCTTCGTCGCATATTAGGGGACCCTAATCCCGATTGGACCGGTACTCTTGTAAATGAACTCACTTATAAAAAGCTGAACCTGCGGGTGCAGGTAGATGCCGTGCAAGGTGTTGACGTATGGAATGCCGACTGGCGCACCCGCCAGGGAGTGGGCAATGGCGAAGTGGCCGAACAGGAACACCGCGGCCAGTTGCCACGTGGATACATTGCAGGTGTTTATGCTATTGAAGAGTGGCGCATTGATGATGGCTCGTTTGTGAAATTGCGTGAGTTGTCTTTGTCTTACAACCTTGGTAACCTGCGTGCTTTTCGCGACCTGACCATCAGCTTTAGCGGCCGTAATCTTATTTCATGGGATAAGTACAAAGGGTACGACCCTGAAGTAAATGCCGGCGGACAAAGCACCATCTTACGGGGTATTGATTTTGGCTCCGTGCCCATTCCCCGGACATTCAGTTTTGGTATATCTACAAAATTCTAACCCGCTTAAAATTAAATTATGAATCATACTATAAAATTGGCGGCTGCATTGTTTCTGCTTACAGCCGTGACTTCCTGCAAAAAAGATTTTACCAACCCCAATGCGCCTACTGAAACGGAAACTTTTGCTTCTGAACGTGCAGCTACCGCAGTAGCCGCAGGGCTGCAACGTGTATATACCGCAGGTGCAGCTTCATCATTATACGCTTTGGTAAATGCCAATGGCTTTGTAACCAATGAACTGATACTGCGCAACGCAGGTAACATTCCGGAACTGCAACTTTCTACCGGTGGCAGCGCTGTAGATGCTACCAATACCGTGCTGGCCAACATTTGGACACGCAGCAATAAAATAATTTATGATGCGGATAATGTAATTCGTTTTGCCAATACGCTGGGCGATAAGAACTACAGCAGCGGACTCATTTCTTTTGTATCCATTTTCAAAGCTTTGTCGTTGGGAAATATGGCCATGATGTGGGAACGAATACCCGATACAACAGGTAGTAATGTAACCTTCATCAGCCGCCAGGATGGTTTTAGAAAAGCAGTAACTGTCCTCAATATTGCAATAGCTGCATATAATGCTAATCCGCCAAACAGTCTTGTATTAAGCCGGCTGCCGGCAGGCATTAATATTCCTAACACCTTACAGGCCTTAAAAGCCCGCTATGCTTTATTTGCCGGTGATTATGCAACTGCCCTGGCAGCCGCAAATGCCGTTGACCTTACGGTACGTTCGGCGTTCAACTTTGATGCGTTAGTGCAAAACCCGGTTTTTGAGTCGGCTACTTCAACTAACAATGTTTTTCAACCTGTTGATTCAACATTGGGTTTGCCGCCGTCATTAGCGCCAAACCTTGCTGACAAGCGCATACCGTTTTACATCGGCATCAACACCAGCATTGCACCGCGGTACCGCATTAACGGGTTTTATGCCTCGGGTACAACGTCCGTTCCTGTGTATCTGCCAGGTGAAATAATGCTGATAAAAGCTGAAGCGTATGCACGCCAGGCAACACCCGATTTGGTGAATGCTGTAATAGAGTTGAATAAAGTTGTAACGAAACAACCGGCCAATGATGTATGGGGCGTAGGTGCCGGTCTACCTCCTGTAGCACCCGTTACGCAAGCTGATGTGCTGACCGAAATTTATCGTCAGCGGTCTATTGAACTTTTTATGAGTGGATTAAAGTTGGAAGACATGAGACGCTTTAACCGCCCTACTACGGAACGGAGACGGAATTTTTTTCCTTATCCTTTCCAGGAGCGTGATAATAATACAAACACACCGCCCGATCCGGCATTTTAATTCTTGTTTAGAAAAGGTTGTTCATTACGAACAACCTTTTTCTTTTATGCTCATAGCCAAAAAATAATTGACTCATGCTGCAACGCCACACCTTCTTCGGTTGTCAGGGAGTTTGTAATTACTATTGATGGATGATCACCAGCTGGTAAAAGAATGTTTAAAAGGCAAGACTGCTGCACAACGGATGTTATACGACCGTTTCGCTTCCGCTATGCTGGCTGTGTGTTACCGCTATACTAAGTCCATCGCTGATGCTGAAGATGTATTGCAGGATGGTTTTGTTAAGGCGTTTAAAAATCTGCACCAGTTTAAGTTTGAGGGTGAGCTGGGTGGATGGATACGAAGAATAATGGTAACAACGGCCATCAACTATTTAAAAAAGAACAGCCGTTATAATTCTGAATTGGTTTTTGGCGACGAACATCTTCACGCAGTTTCAGCCTATCAGCCACACATGGCTTTAGAAGCAAAAGAGTTGGCTAACCTCATTAGGCAACTGCCCGCCGGCTATCAAACCATATTTAATTTATATGCCGTGGAAGGATACAATCATTTAGAGATAGGAAAGATATTGGGCATACAGGAAGCCACATCGCGAAGCCAGTATGCAAGAGCAAGGGGGCTGTTGATTCAATGGATAGAACAAAAAAATAACGAACAAAAAACCACCGTTTATGCACGATAGTTTTGAAAAAGAGGTGCAACGAAAAATGGAGGAGCTGGGTCTCACTCCATCGGCACCCGTGTGGGAAAAGATAGAAAGCCAGATCAAGCCTGAGAAAAGAAAGAGAAGAGCCATCTTCTGGTTTTTTCTTGCTTGCTTATTATTGGCTGGCGGATGGTGGAGCTATCAATCTTTAAATAAAAACCACCAGCAGGCAAGCATGGAAATTGAAGCCCCGGTTGAAAAAAATAGCCCTGCTAAAATTTCTATATCAACCGGTACACGCCAACAATCCGATAGTTCTACAGGCGTTGTTGATAGTGGTATCAATACTGAAAAAATTAAATCTCAGGATAGAAAGCCGCAAAGCCATTCAGTCGATATTAATTCAACAAATGTTATTGAAACGAAGAAGAGGCTAGAGAATAAAACCTTAGAAATAGTAAAGCCAAAAACCCGGGAAGAAAAATTTATACAGGAACAAATCGTTACTTCTGCAACAGCGCAAGAAGATCAAAGAAGTGACTTGCAAATCACCAGTGTTAAGCCGCTAAACAAAGAAACAAGTTCAGATAAAAATACATCTTCAACCAGCATCATAGATAGCCAGGTGGTTGCCAAAGAGCAGGTGCCAGTTACAATTGATTCAGCTGTAAGCCCGGTAATTAATAAAGAGGAAATACCCCTTCTTAAAATTGATTCTTCTTTAAAAAAGAAAGTTGCCGCAGCCGGTAAGAAATGGAAAAAACAAATAACCATAAATGTTGGCCACAGCAGTTATGCATCAGGATTATTTTTTAATACGCCTGCACGTGTGAACGATGCTTTTCAATCATCAATTGGCGCACCCAATTTCATAAGTTCTTCACCAGCAAAGATTTCAAAGGGCCTTGCTTTTGCCGCCGGGTTTCTGCTTACCAGGCAGCTAAGTAAAAAGTGGGAATTTGCTGTTGGCTTACAATATTCTTATTACTCCACGCAAACAAGGATAGGCGATAAAAAAGCGATAGATACAGCCGTGACTTTTAATATGGATAAGATGGCGGTGGAAGAATTTTTTACTAATACCGGCAATAACAATTATACGTCCCGCTTTCATGTGGCAGAGATCCCGGTAAGGTTTTCTTACCAGCCTTTACAAAAACTTCCCCTGCATATTTCGGTTAGCGCTTCTTACGGCCGGTTGCTTTCAACTAACGCACTAACTTATAGCAGGCCTTCAAATTTGTATTATAAAAACAAAGAAAATTACAATCGCGATTACATGCCCATAACTGCTTCGGTGCAATACCGTTTTAAAAGCAAAAAAAGTTTTGCTATTCAAACCGGTCCGGTTATACAGTATAATGTGGTGAAGCTGCAAAAAGAGAATTTATCCAACATTCCACACATGTTCTTTGCCGGTTTAAAAACCGACATCCGGTTTTAAAATTAAGTGCTTCCAGGTGCAACGCCACACGTGATTGTTTTGTCAACCTAAAAAAAATCAACGCATGAAAAAAAGTATAAGCTTGCTGCTTTTTATCGTAGCCATCACTGCACTTTTACAAGGCTGCATTAAAGACCAATGTAAAAACACATATCACTACACCTATTACGTACCGGTATACAAAACCACAGCACAAGTAAGGGCCAACATTCGCAGCAATGCACCACGGCCTATTGAGCAACCCGGGAAAATCTATATCCGGCCGCCTTATATTTTTTTAAATGAAATTGATAAAGGCATTCATATCATTGACAACTCTAATCCTTCTAATCCAATAAATAAAGCCTTTATTGATATTCCTGGCAACATGGACATCGCCGTAAAAGGTAATACGCTGTATGCCGATTTATACACCGATATGGTGACAATTGATATTGCCAACCCATTGAATGTAGCAGTAACAAAAATTATAGATGGTGTTTTTCCTTACCGGTATTATGGCAGCTTCCATTCTGATTCAACTAAGGTTATTGCCGGCTGGGTAGAAAGAGATACCACGGTTACGGAGGATTGCAATGGCGGCAATCGCTGGCTTTTGGCGCAAACTGATGTATTTATGAGTAACAGCGCCAGCGGAAATTCCGATAGTAAGGCTTCGTCACCAATTGGTATGGGCGGCTCTATGGCACGTTTTGCTATAGTAAATGAAAGACTGTACACTGTTAGCACCAGCGATCTTAATGTGTTCAATATTTCAAATCCTGCGCAGCCATCCTTCAGTAAAAAGAATAATATCGGCTGGAATATTGAAACGCTTTTTCCATTTAAGAACAACCTGTTCATAGGTTCAAACGTTGGCATGTTCATTTATAACATCAGCAGTCCGGACAACCCTGTAAAGACCGGGCAATTCAGCCATGTGCTAAGCTGTGACCCTGTAATAGCTGATGATAACCATGCTTATGTTACACTGAGGTCTGGCAACAACTGCCGTAACTCTGTCAATCAAATGGATGTACTGCAGTTGAATAATTTAACCAATCCATCGCTGGTAAAAAGCTACCCGCTTACCAACCCGCATGGATTATCGAAAGATGGTAACCTTCTTTTGATCTGTGATGGAAAGGCTGGATTGAAAGTATATAATGCTTCCAACGCATCTAATCTGCAATTGCTAAGCACCATCAGCACCATAGAAACGTATGATGTAATTGCTATGAACGGAATTGCGATTGTAGTTGCTATAGATGGCTTGTACCAGTATAGTTATTCTGATCCTTCTAACCCTACGTTGTTGAGTAAACTAGCCATCTTAAAATAAGCTCATGCGAATAAAAATAATTCTTTGCGCTTTGATGCTTTGCGGTTCTGTTCATCTGTTGGCGCAAAATGATAAGATCAAATTTCAATCGTCCGTGGCAGCTGGTTTATTAATTGGAGAAGGAGATCCGGCTTTTCAAATACAGGCCATTAATGGAATAAGATTTAGAACATGGTCGGCAGGTATTGGTGCAGGAATAAATCATTACCATACCCGCACTGTGCCACTTTTCGCTGATGTGTGTAAGGCACTTTCCAAAGGACCTAAGCCGGCTTTTATTTATGCAAGCGGTGGTTATAATTTCCCCTGGCTGCGGGAAGCGGATAAGACAGGATTTGGAAATAACGATACAAAAGGTGGTTTATATTTCGATGGAGGCGTAGGATTTTTACTCCCTGTTTTAAAAACACAGCAACTTTTTTTCAGTGCTGGATGGAGCATGAAAAAGTTTACCAAGGTAATTAACACCATGCCTTTTCTTTCTATTTGGCCCCCGCCGGAAAATGCCTGGAGAGACTACGATTACACGGTAACGAATGTATCGTTAAAAGCAGGGCTGCGTTTTTAGCACCTTCGATTTTTACTTATGCCTTTATCCAGTAAGTTTTAAGTTATTGGCTGCGCCGAAAGTCTTCAAGCCAAATAAAGAATTTATAAAATTTCTCCCGATAGTTTATTTCAATCACGTCAAAACCATCATTATGAAAAAGATATTTCGTTTTATGTACGTGGCTATTACTGCTGCCGCATTGTTGGCCCTGCAGGGTTGTCTGAAAGATGATTGCACCCGAACATATAGAATGTATCAGCCCATCTATAAATCGTTAACGCAGGTACGTGCCGATATGAAAAGCACAACACCGCAAGCTTTAAAAAATACGGGCAAACTGAACGTGGTTGGTGATTATATTTTTTTAAACGAAGTAAGCAAAGGCATTCACGTTATAGACAACTCTAACCCGTCCGCGCCAAAGAACATCGGCTTTATCAACATTCCAAACAATGTGGATATTGCCGTAAAAGGTTCGTACCTGTATGCTGACTCTTATTCGGATGTGATCGTATTTGATATTTCATCGCCCACCAACGTGAAGCCTGTTAAGTTTATGAATAATGTAATGAAAGAAAAAAATGTGTACTGGTATAGTGGCATTACTAATGCAGATTCAATAAGTGTAGTGATTGGTTACACCGAAAAAGATACCACTGTTGATTGTAATACTTACAACAGGTGGGCAAACTGTCCTAGTTGTTCAGCAGGTCTATTCTCAAGTAGCCAGGCTTACGCAGCCGCCCCGCAGGCCATTGGTGTTGGTGGCAGCATGGCAAGCTTTACCATTGCTGCTGATTATCTATATGCCGTTTCATCGCAAAGCTTGTATTGCATCAATATTACTGATGGTGCTAACCCGCAGCAAACCGCAGTAAAAGCTTTAGGATGGGGTATAGAAACCATCTATCCTTTTCAAAATAAATTATTTATTGGTTCAAGAACCGGGATGTTTATTTACGATTTAACGAATCCTGCAAATCCATCAGCGCAGGGACAATTTTCACATGCTACCCGTTGCGACCCGGTGATTGCCGATGCGCAATATGCCTATGTTACCCTGCGTGGTGGCACAGCGTGCAATGGTGTAACCAGTGAACTGGAAGTAATTGATATAAGTAATTTATCGGCACCGGTTTTAAAAGCAAGGCACAACCTAAATAACCCTTATGGCTTGTCGAAAGATGGAGCTACTTTATTTGTTTGCGATGGTAAAGAAGGATTGAAAGTTTATAATGCATCGGCTCCATTAAACCTGCAACTAATAAAAGAAATTAAAGGCCTTGAGACCTATGATGTGATTGCTATGGATAACAGGGCTATTGTTGTAGCGAAGGATGGCTTGTATCAATACGATTATTCAAACCCTGCCAATATTGTTCAAGTAAGCAAACTATCTATTACCAAAAACTAATTGTATGCAAGCAAGAACTTCATTGCTATTCATTCTGATTTTTTACAGCACTGTTGCCATTGCACAAAAAAGGTCTTTCCCTTTAGAAGGAAATATCCAGGCTGGCTTGCTGGAAGGAGAAAAGGGAAGCGCTTTTCAGCTGAGTATGATGGGTGGGCTGAGATATAAAACATGGACAACTTCAGTAGGAACAGGGTTAGATTATTACGGCATCAGGAGCATTCCTCTTTATTTGAATGTGCAAAAAAGGCTTTTTAACCGTACACAAACGCCTTTTCTTTATTTGGGCAGTGGTTATCATTTTCCATGGGTAAATACAGATTATAAAGATTCGTGGAGAGAAACAAAAACTAAAGGTGGTTTGTATTACAGTGGTGGCATCGGTTATCAATTACCGGCCATCAAAAAGGCAGCACTATTTTTTGCAGCTGGGTACTCTCTCAAGCAATATTTTGAGGAGGTAACCTCTCTTTCTCCTTGCCTTATTGCACCATGTCCTGAGTACAAAGAAAAATTCAAGTATCGTCTCAGAAGATTATCGGTTACAACAGGCCTACGGTTTTAAAAACTTTATATTTCTTTGTATCCCTTTGTATTTACTGCGGCTAAGCGGAGAGTGTTTGAAAATCTTTTTAAAGGCTTCTTCGCTTAGCTCTTCCCATTCTTTTGTTGACAGGTTAAGCATTTGTTCCAACGGTTGAAAAGCTTCTTCGTTATGTGGCTTGCTAAAGCGGTTCCAGGGGCAAACATCCTGGCAGGTATCGCAACCAAACATCCAGTTATCAAACTTGCCCTTTACTTCTTCAGGAATAATTTCCTCTTTTAATTCAATGGTAAAATAGGAGATGCATTTGTTACCATTTACAACCTTGCCTTCGCTGATCGCTTCTGTTGGACAGGCATCAATACACTTACGGCAACTGCCGCAAAAATCTTTTACAAACGGATCATCATATACCAATTCCAGGTCAGTGATCAGCGTAGCAATAAAAAAGAAAGAGCCGCCCTCTTTTGTAAGAAGGTTGCCATTTTTTCCTATCCATCCCAAACCGCTTCGTTGTGCCCAGCTTCGTTCCAGCACAGGAGCGGAATCTACAAAACCTCTTCCCGAAAAATCTCCGATCTTCTCCTGCGCCGCTGCCATCATGCTTTTTAGCGATGCTTTTATTACCGTGTGATAATCGGTTCCGTAAGCATACTTAGAAATTTTATGATCACCGTTTATTGTTTCTGAAGGATAATAGTTCTTTAATAGTGTGATGACCGATTTGGCTCCCGGCACCAGCTTCGCCGGATCAATGCGCAGGTCAAAATGATTTTCCATGTACTGCATTGTGCCATGCAGGCCCTTATTCAGCCAGGCCTCCAGCCGACGTGCGTCATCATCTAAAACCTGCGCTTTGGCAATGCCGCAATAGTCAAAGCCATACTGGGTGGAGAGTGACTTTATGAGCTGGGTATGTTGTAGCGCCGTGTTCACGTATGAAGAATGGATATAAGCTTACAAAGTTGCATCGTCAAGGTGCAGGCGGTGAATAATTCGGTGAATCAGCGGAGCCAGTATTACACCAATATTTGTAATAAAAACTACCCCGCTAAACAGAGCATAACAGGAAGAGAAAATTTTCCCGCCTGTAGATTCAGGGAACAATACAGGCCCCATGCCGCTCAGTAGCATAGATGCATTATGAAAAGCATCTATCCAGGTAGCTTTTGCCAGTTGATGAAAGCCAATCAAACCAATAAGCAGGCAAAGGGCCAGGATAGACCCTGCTAATAACAAATTCTTCAACACTCTTGTATAAAAGAGAGATAACGAGGCCAGCGGTTGCTTTTTATGTTCGTACATAATTTTTATTACAATAAATATTTCCGGGTCTCTAAAAAATATTGCATATTGAAGTACCAAACTTAAACTTGTTTATGAAACTACTGCTAACGGCTCTTTCAGGTGCCTTAACGCTCTGCACTTACGCACAGGAAAGCCCTTATTTAAAATTCGGAAAAATTACTCCAGAGATCCTTCAGAAAAAAGTTTACCCTATTGATAGCGCTGCTAACGCCGTTGTATTAAGCGATATTGGCGATGCATCAATTGAAGGAAATACAAAGGGTTGGTTTTCTGTGCTAACCAGCCGGCATAAGGTGATACACATTTTAAATAAGAACGGCTACGACGAGGCCAATGTGGAGATTCCTTTGTATACAAATGGTAGCGGAGGAGAAGAAAAGCTGGAAGATGTAAAAGCAATCACCTACAATTTAGAGGGTGGCAAAATAGTGGAAAGTAAACTGGAGCGGAGCAATGTATTTACCGAAAAAAGAAGTAGGAACCTGATCGTTAAAAAATTTACACTGCCTAATGTAAAAGAAGGCTGCATTATAGAGTTTCAATACAGGGTTTCTTCCGATTTTATTCATCATATCGATCCCTGGCTGTTCCAGGGTGATGTACCTGCGCTATGGAGCGAGTTTAAATTTTCGGTTCCCCAGTTTTTTAACTACGCCTTTTTACGGCGGGGCTACGTGCAATTATTTCTTTCCGATAAAAAAGACAGATCCAACTCCTTTACAGTGCGTGAAGAAGGAGGTACAACACGTACAGATTCATACACCTTTACTTCCGGTGTAACCGAATACCGGTGGGTAATGAAAGATGTGCCGGAATTAAAAGAAGAAAATTTCACATCTACACTTGAGAACCATGTTTCTAAAATAGAGTTCCAGTTAGCCTCGCAAAGCAGTCCGCTTAATCCTCATGATTACCGGGGCTCCTGGCCAGGGCTGACAAAAGACCTTTTAACGTCTGAAAATTTTGGCAACGGCATCAAAGGATCGAACGGTTGGTTGTCGGATGAACTAAAGCCGATGTTCGCCAGCAATTTGCCCGATTTGGAAAAAGCGAAGAAAATCTACCGTCATGTACGGGATGGCTACACCAGTACCGATCAGACCTCCATCTACACAGAACAGTCGCTGAAAAATACATTCAAAACAAAAAAAGGCCGCTCTTCCGAAATTAATTTGCTGCTTACTGCTATGCTTCGTAATGCAGGCATTCAGGCCGACCCGGTAATTCTGAGCCGTTCAAGCCGAGGCTATGTGTATGATTTATACCCGATGATTACCCGGTTCAATTATGTGGTATCGCAGGTAAAAATTGGAGACAATACTTTTTATCTTGATGCATCTCACAATCATTTGGGTTTCGGAAAGCTTTTGCCCGATTGTTACAATGGCCATGCACGGGTAGTTAATGAAGAGGCGACTCCGCTTTACCTGGTAGCCGATTCGTTACGGGAGCGAAAAGTAACAGCCTTATTTTTAAACAAAGGAGATAAGGAAGGATGGAAAGGAAACATGTCACAAACGCCGGGTTATTATGAATCATACAGGCTGCGCGAACGCATAACAGAAAAAGGGGAGGCCGAATTTTTTAAAGGGATACAAAAAGACTTTGGCAGTGATGTTAAGATTGAAAACGGCCATGTAGATTCGTTAGTGAATTATGATGAGCCTATAAGCATTAGCTATAACATTACTTATGTGCCGGAGGCGGAAGGTATCTTATACATTAACCCAATGTTTGGGGAGGGATATAAAAAAAATCCTTTTGCCGCTGCTGAGCGTTTTTACCCGGTAGAGATGCCTTATACAACGGATGAAACCTACATATTAACCATGGAAGTACCGGAGGGTTATGTGGTAGATGAATTGCCCAAGCAGATACTGGCGAAGTATGATGAAGAAGGCACTTCATACTTTGAATTCCGGCTGCAATTGTCAGGTAATACTATTTCACTGAGGTCGCGAATTAAATTAGCCCGTGCCTTTTACCAGCCCGATGAGTACGAAGGGCTGCGGGCATTTTTTGCGATGGTTGTAAAAAAACACGGCGAACAGATCGTGTTTAAAAAGAAAAAATAAGAGCATGAAAAGATTGATCCTGTTACCTTTTATTCTTGTTGCTTTCCTCGAAGGTTTTACACAGGTAAAATACCCGTTTAGCGCCATTCCTGCCTCCTTATTAAAAGGGGCTGATGTAGTAAAACGAATGGAAGACATACGTTTTGAAGTGCGCAGCCTGCAAGATGCAGTTTACACACGCAAGTTTGCTTTGACCATTTTAAATGAAGCAGGCCAGGGCTATGCTGATTTTGCAGTTGGCTATGATAAGCTGCATAAAGTAGCTAACATAGAAGGCGCTTTGTACGATGCTGCGGGTAACCAGCTAAAAAAAGTTAAGGGAAAAGATATCAGTGATTTTAGTGCCACAAGTGACATAAGCCTTTATGATGACAACCGGGTAAAAACGCATGATTTTTCTTATAAAGTATTTCCTTACACAGTTGAATACGAAGTGCAGGTTGAATACAATCATACTTTCTATTTCCCGGATTGGCTGCCCCAGTCGTTTGAAAATTTAGCTGTAGAGCAAAGCGCCTACACTTTTGTATCAGCCGACACGTATGCACTGCGTTACAAAACATTTAATTATAAAGGAGAACCTGTAATAGCCACTGACAAAGGCAAAAAAGGATTGCGCTGGGAAGTAAAAAATATACCTGCCATAACTAAACCCTTTGCATCACCACGCTGGAACGAATTAACGACTTCCGTGTTTTTTGCTCCATCCGATTTTGAGATCGAAGGCTATAAAGGCAATGCAGGTTCCTGGTTAGAATTAGGAAAATTTATGCTGGCCTTAAATAATGGCAGGGATAAATTGCCTGATGCTATCGTGCAAAAAGTAGCGTCTGTAACAAGTGGTATATCTGATCCTAAAGAGAAAGTAAGAAAGCTCTATCAATACCTGCAGCAAAATACCCGGTACATCAGTATCCAGTTAGGCATTGGCGGCTTTCAGCCATTTGAAGCAAGCTATGTAGCACAAAAAGGTTATGGCGATTGCAAAGCTCTTAGTAATTACATGTATAGTTTGTTGAAGGCGGCAGGTATAAAATCGTACCCGGCTTTAATAAGCGCAGGCAAAGGGCTTGATGCAAAATATTTAATAGAAGACCTGCCATCAACGCAGTTCAATCACATGGTACTTTTTGTGCCGTTTGCAAAAGATACGATGTGGCTGGAGTGTACCAGCCAGGAGGAATCGGCAGGTTATTCGGGCAGCTTTACCGGTAACCGGAAAGCATTGGCAATTACAGAAGAGGGTGGTAAACTGGTGAACACGCCAAAATATACTGCAGCGGATAATTTACAGGCCCGCAGTATAAAAGGAAGGATTGATGAAGCAGGCAATCTTGATATGACGGTGATTACAAAATATGCCGCTTTACAGCAGGATTATCTCAGCGGAATGATCAATGCCTTATCGAAAGACAAAGTGAAAAAAATGTTGAATGAAGAACTGGATCTGTCGTCGTATGATATTTCCGATTTTGCCTACACTTCAAAAAAAGACAGGCTACCGGAGGTAGATGAAAGCTTAAAAATTGCCGTAGCCAATTATGCAACCGTTAGCGGCAGGCGCCTGTTTATAGTGCCGAATGTAATGACCCGTAGTGGACAAAGGTTTACAGTAGTTGAAGGCCGCACTGCGGATTATGTTTTTGATTACCCTTACCGTGATATGGATAGCATCGAAATTCTAATTCCTGCTGGTTATAACCTGGAAGCCGTACAACCAGATGTGGCCTTAAAAACAAAGTTTGGCAGCTATAGTTCTAAAGTAAAATTAGAAGGCGATAAAATTATTTACTACCGCAGCATAGAGCAATGGTCGGGCCGCTACCCGGCAACCGATGGTACCGCCATTGCCGATTTTTATAGTACTATTTATAAAGCGGATAGGAGCAGGGTAGTGTTGGTTAAGAAGGAAGGGTGATACGCTAAGAGGAAATTTAAAGAGTATGAAATAGCCTTGTGTTTTAAATACCAGCATGTGAGAACACGAGATATTTTTGAGCACCACGACGCTTTCATTAGCATTTACAAATCTTGCTGCCATGGTTACCGCCTTAGAATATATGAATGTACTTACTGAAAATAAATATTGTGTTGGCTATATCTCCTGCTTATGACAATAACTGCCGGGCGTTTTACTGCTCTTGATGTATTTCGTGGAATGACGATTTGTTTTATGATCATTGTAAATACACCAGGTAATGGCGCCACCACTTTTTCGCCGATGCTTCATGCAAAATGGGATGGCTTTACTCCCACAGATCTAGTGTTTCCCTCTTTTTTATTTGCAGTGGGTAACGCTATAAGTTTTGTGATGCCTAAATGGAATACGCTTACTCAAAGCCAGGTGTTATGGAAAATTTTTAAAAGAACGTCTATCATTTTTTTATTGGGGTACCTGATGTATTGGTTTCCTTTTATGCAAAGAGATGCAGCAGGAAATATCGTAAGCTTTCCTTTTTATTCAACAAGAGTTTTTGGTGTGCTGCAAAGGATCGCCCTTTGTTACGGGATTGCATCATTACTAATTTATTATTGTAAGCCCAAAACAACCGTACTGCTAAGTGTGGTGTTTTTATTTGCCTATTGGTTATTATTATATGTACTTGGCGATGCTACTAATCCATTGAGCTTGCAGGGTAACGCGGTATTGCGGATTGATAAATGGCTGTTGGGAGAAAACCATTTGTACCACGGGGAAGGACTTGCGTTTGACCCGGAGGGTTTATTAAGTACGCTGCCGGCAATTGCTAATGTAATAGCTGGATATATTGCGGGGAGATACATTCAGCAAAAAGGTAAGACCTACGAAGGGCTAACTGTTTTATTACTTTCAGGCGCTGCATTGATTTTTCTTGCCTATTGCTGGAACTTACATTTTCCAATCAATAAAAAATTATGGACCAGCTCATTTGTAATATATACAGTTGGTTTGGATTGTATAATAATTGCCGCAATTATTTATATCATCGATTTCAGGCATAAAACCGGCTGGACTTATTTTTTTGAAGTCTTTGGCCGCAACCCTTTGTTTATTTACCTGCTATCTGAATTAGCGGCCATCTTATTATATTTTTTTAATACAGACAGTAAAACATCTGTTTTCCAATGGTTATACAAAAATATTTTCTCGCATGCAGGCAGTTACCTTGGGTCTTTTTTGTTTGCACTGTTTTTTATGATGCTTTGCTGGCTCGTTGGCTATTTTTTGGATAAAAGAAAAATATACATCAGGGTTTGATGATAGTTATTATTACAGGGATTTCAGTACTTTATAAAGTATGTGGTATGCTTTTGATCTTACCTTATAAATCCGGGAGGAAGGACTACAATAGTATTCTGCGGTGTCAGTTAAATGCAACTTCATCGTTACAAAAAATATTGATGATTACTATTTTCAGAAGTCCCTGTAGCTACCGCAAGGGACTTCTTTGAAAACCGCCTTACATCAGGTAGCTGATTACTTGCTGTTATATTGCTTATCAATTATTTTCTTCAACCCTAAATAAGCATCTGCCTTCTGCTCACTCAACAAATTCTTTACAAAAAATACACAGGCATAACTCCTGCTGAAATCTATTAGTGGCCAAGTGCCAAACAAGCCGGGACAAGCTAATGTAGTTGCGGATCCACCAATTGCACCAGAACCTTCTTCTACCCAACTACCTAAGGCATACGTAAACCCTTCGGCTGCCTTTGGTGCATATTTAATTTGTTCTTTAGTTACCTGCACCTTCTTCAGTTCAGCAACCGATGCTTCACTTAAAATTTGCTTGCCTCCGAACTTCCCGTTATTCAATAACATCTGCAAAAATTTGGTATAGTCGACCGCCGTTGACTTAGCACCACCCGAAGGATTCGGCGCCGTTCCATCTAAGGTGCTGAACGTTGTGTTGCGCATTCCAAGTGGTGTAAATAATCGTAGCTTGATCAGTGCATCAAACTTTTTCTTTGTTACCACTTCCGCTATTCTTCCTGCAATGTTTAATCCCATGTTATTGTAGCGAAAGTCAAGTCCTGGATTATTCTGAATTTCTTTCTTTGCAAACTCGGTTACCTCCTCATCAAGCGTATTAAATTTTTTTCTATCAAACATTCGCTCAAGAATATTAGCGGGTCCCTGTATACCCGTCTGGTGGGAAAGGCAATGGCGGATGGTAATATAATTTTTGCCATAGCTTTCAAACACAGGCAGGTATTTACTTATTTTATCATCCAGCGAGATCTTGCCTTCATCTACCAATTGCATAATTAAAGCTGCTGTTAACCATTTGCCGGAGGAGGCGATTGGCGCCTGGGTTTTATTATTGAAATTGCCATATTCTTTTTGGTAAGTGATACTATCTGCGTTAGCTATAATTACCACCAGGTCATTTCCTAAAATGGTTTTTTGTGCTTCGACGGCTTTCTCTAATTCACTAAAATTTTTTTGAGCATAAATAGTCTGAAGTAATAGCAGGCTACCGGCTATCAGACTGAATTTGAGGCAGATTGCTTTAAATTTATATGACATAGTTACAAGATTAATAGTATGGAGTTCAATTTGATAGAGAGCATTCGCTGTCCTGATACAGAACAGCACAAAATAATTAGTAACCTTTAAATTAAATCCCACGTTGGGGGTAAATCATATGAACCTTAACAATTTCACAATCAAAGCAGCCGAAATTATCCAGGCTTCGCAGCAGGTGGCCTTTAATCATTCTCACAGCAGTATAGAAACAGAACATTTCTTAAAGGCAATGCTGGATCAACAAGATTCTCCTGTAGAATTTTTATTGAAAAAGAACGGCGTGAATGTGCAGCAGTTAGAAACAAAGCTGGATGCTCAATTGGCTCGCTTGCCAAAAATATCCAGCGGCGAACCGGCACAAACAATTGGCCGTGATGCAAATAACGCCGTACTAAAAGCCAACGCTTCATTAAAAACATTTGGCGATGAGTTTGTAACGCCGGAGTACCTTTTATTAGCTATCGTGCAGGGGAACGATAGCACCGCGAACTTGTTAAAGGATGCCGGTCTCACTGAAAAGGGCTTGAAAGCAGCGATACAGGATTTACGCAAGGGGTCAACGGTAAGTTCGCAAACTCAGGAAACACAGTTCAATGCTTTAAATAAGTATGCAAAGAACTTAAACGAAGCAGCCCGAAATGGTAAGCTGGATCCTGTGATTGGCCGCGACCAGGAGATCCGTAGAACACTGCATATTCTATCTCGCCGCAGTAAGAATAATCCCATTTTAGTGGGTGAACCCGGTGTAGGTAAAACAGCAATTGCAGAAGGTTTGGCCATTCGTATTGTGAATGGAGATGTGCCGGAGAACCTGAAATCAAAAGTGATTTTTGCACTGGACCTGGGCCAATTGATTGCCGGTGCTAAATATAAGGGCGAGTTTGAAGAGCGGTTGAAAGGCGTGATAAAAGAGGTTACAACAGCCGAAGGGGAAATTATATTATTCATTGATGAAATACATACACTGGTCGGTGCAGGTGGTGGCGAAGGCGCTATGGATGCCGCTAATATTTTAAAGCCTGCATTAGCCCGCGGAGAGTTAAGAGCTATTGGTGCAACAACTTTAAACGAGTATCAAAAATATTTTGAAAAAGACAAAGCATTAGAGCGCCGCTTTCAAAAAGTATTGATTGACGAACCATCGGTGGAGGATGCTATCTCTATTTTACGTGGCTTGAAAGACCGTTACGAAACGCATCACCACGTTCGTATAAAAGATGAAGCAATTATCGCAGCGGTAGAGCTATCTACCCGCTATGTTACCGACCGTTTTTTACCCGATAAAGCCATTGACCTGATTGACGAAAGCGCTGCCAAACTTCGCCTGGAAATGAATTCAATGCCGGAAGAACTGGATAAGCTTGAACGGGGTATCCGGCAGTTGGAGATAGAACGCGAAGCTATAAAAAGAGAGAACGATGAGGACAAGTTAAGGGAGTTGAATACCCACCTGGCTAACCTTGCAGTAGAACGTGATACTTTAAAAGCAAAGTGGCAGGAAGAAAAAGAGTTAGTTGAAAAAATTCAATCCGCTAAGGCAGGTATCGAAGGTTTAAAGCAGGAAGCCGAGCAAGCCGAACGTGAAGGCAATTATGGAAAAGTAGCGGAAATACGTTATGGAAAGATAAAAGATCAGGAAGCTAAAATCGTTACGTTACAGGATGATCTGAACGAGATGAGCACACACAGCAAACGCCTGATGAAAGAAGAAGTTGATGCGGAGGATATTGCTGAAAGTGTGGCAAAAGCGACTGGCATTCCGGTATCGAAAATGTTGCAAAGCGAAAGGGAAAAATTATTAAATCTTGAAGATGAATTACACAACAGGGTAGTGGGACAAGATGAGGCCATAACCGCTGTTGCTGATGCTATTCGCAGAAGCCGCGCCGGTTTGCAGGATCCTAAACGTCCTATTGGTTCTTTTATTTTCCTGGGTACTACAGGCGTTGGTAAAACAGAACTGGCAAAAGCTTTGGCCGATTATCTTTTCGATGACGAGCACATGATGACCCGCATTGACATGAGCGAGTACCAGGAAAAACATTCTGTGTCCCGTTTAGTAGGTGCCCCTCCGGGCTATGTAGGGTATGATGAAGGTGGGCAGTTAACAGAAGCGGTTCGCCGAAAGCCTTACCAGGTTGTGTTGTTAGATGAAATTGAAAAGGCGCATGCTGACGTATGGAACATTATGTTACAGGTATTGGATGATGGCCGTTTGACTGATAACAAAGGCCGTGTGGTGAATTTTAAAAACACAATCATCATCATGACCTCTAACATGGGCAGTGATATTATCCAGGAAAATTTTGCCGATGTTACAGAACGCAATAAAGATGTAATTGTAGAGCGTACAAAAGTTGAAGTGATGACAAGGTTAAGGGAAACTATTCGTCCGGAGTTTTTAAACCGTGTAGATGAGATCATTCTCTTCCAGCCCCTGATGCGCAGCGAGATAAAAGGCATCATTAAAATACAATTAGAAGGACTTAAGCAATTGGTGGCTCAAACAGGCATTCAATTACAGTTTTCTGATTATACTATTGACTATTTATCCGAGAATGGCTTCGATCCACAATATGGTGCAAGGCCATTAAAACGATTGATACAAAAGGAAATAGTAAATGCATTAAGTAAAAGAATTCTTGCTGGCGATATTGACAAAAGCCATCCCGTGCTGGTAGATGTGTTTGATGGCGTGGTAGTCTTTAGGAACGAAGTTGAGCAGGGAGAAGTTGTATAATTTACTCTGGTTAAATTTAAAAACCCCGGTTGGTTACCCGGGGTTTTTTACTGCATACATCCTCGTTTTGAAAGCCTGGTTTATCCCATATTTTCTTCATCAGTATCTTAGAGCAATGAGTAAAGCAACACTACTTGAGATTAAGAATATTTTCCTGATTGTTATAGGCATCCTGTCCGCAGGCATGGGTATTAAGGGGTACCTGCTTTCCAGTCATTTTATTGATGGGGGCGTAACCGGTATTTCCATGCTTTTAAATAACATTTTCGGCTGGCCTTTGTATGTTCTTTTACCGGTAATAAATCTTCCGTTCGTCATTCTGGGTTATTATCAAATGGGTTTGAAATTTGCTATTAAAAGCAGCGGTGCTATTTTAGGTTTGGCGCTTTGCCTTGCTTTTATTCCTTACCCCGATATAACACCTGATAAATTATTAACTGCCTTATTCGGCGGCTTTTTTATTGGCCTTGGCATCGGCCTTGCCATACGTGGGGGCGCTGTGCTTGATGGTACTGAAATAGCAGCGCTACTGGTAAGTAAAAGCAGTGGCACTTTAAAAGTTGCCGACGTTATTTTAATTCTCAATATTATCATTTTTGGCACTGCAATTTTCTTTCTTGGTGTGGAGCCGGCTTCATATTCTATCGTCACTTATTTTGCTGCTGCAAAAACCATTGACTTTCTTTTACATGGTTTAGAGGAGTACACAGGCGTAACAATCGTCTCAGAAAAAAGCGATGCAATTAAAGCCGCGATTGTAGATGAACTGCAACGGGGCGTGACCGTTTATAGCGGCAAGGGCGGTCATGGCAAAAGGGGCGAATCGGTGAGCGAGAATGAAATCATTTTCACAGTAGTAACCAGGCTGGAGATAGGACGGCTACAGACGTTAATAAAAGCGATTGATGAAAATGCTTTTATCATTCAGCATAGTATCAATGATATGCAGGGTGGCATGATTAAGAAGATGCCGATGCATTGAATTAGGGGAGAGATATCCACTTAAAGTAGTTTTTTTTACCAGGCGGACGGAATATCTATTTGGCTTCTGTTGCACAGTTTATGCTGAGGTCTTCGAAGTACACTCTACGCCTTTAATTCTATTATGCATTTGTCCGAACTGGGGAGAGTGGGAAGTGTGAGATAGTTATCCCGGTATCAAATCCATCCTACTTATCCCAGTTCGGATACCAGGACATTCGCCTTAGGCGGATGTCCCTGCAAAGCCTGCCTTTCTTTGCCCCTTTGCCTCTTTGCATGATACATGATTTGCAGGAACCCTTCCTACCGCCGATAGTCATATTAAATATTTGTTTTACGTATACTTTTCTCTAACTTTATAAACCCGGATAATTGAAGTGTAAAATTTTGATTTCCGGGGCTTCTATCCCCCATGAAGCGATTTATATTTTGTACACTCCTCTGAAGATTTTAGATCATACCCAATCTTTTAAAAGTGCAATCTACCTCCCTTGTAAAGCAATTTTAATTCCGGCCTGAAGCGTCAACCATTTTCTTCATCATAACATTCGCCTATGGTATTATGCCAGCCTTATTCAGTTAGCCACCACGTATCACCATCAGTACACAATTTGTTTTTCACCTAAAAATTTTTTAAAATGCAAAAGCACACAAATGGTCATTCCGACACTGCAATTGAGCCAGGGGCACCGGTAGCTGATGTCTCTGATTTTAAAACAACACTCCAACCTGGAATGCCTGCTATGGCAATGCGGGAAGAACTTCTTCTTTCGCCGCAGGAACTTGATGAAGCAACTGAATTAGACACCTTATATGAAGACAGTGGTATAAGTACCGGGGCTATTGCACCTATCCCCATTCCAATTGCAAAAAATAAAGTATATGGTACTTATAAAGGAGTAAACGGAACGTTTGAGTTAGAACTTCGCGTTGATACCGATGGACCTACTCCACTTCAAAAAGTGAGTGGTGATTATTATACCGTCTCCGGTGCCACTAAAACGTATTTTGGATCTTTTGTCGCTAATGGTGTAGCCGTTGTTATTGCAGCCGGTGTAGTTACCATTACCGGCACAGTGCAAAGCACCTGGAGTACGCCTTACACTAAAATCAAATTATCTATTAATCAAACGAATTTATTACAACCGCTGGCGCCTGCAAAATTGCAATGGATACATGGTACCACCGGCGCACCCGGCGCTCTCTATGTTTGTAATTATGCAAAGCGTGGTTACAGAACCGTACGTCTTGAGCAAGACTTCACCGCTGGTGTAGTGCCTTTTACTAATTACAATACTGGCTCTCTGCCTTCCGGCGGTGCAGCAAGAGTGCTTAGCATAAATACAGCATATGCAGAAGCCGGTGTAGATATGCTTAGTGCTGGTGTTGCCAATGTAGTGCCTATTGCTTTAGCTGGCGCTGATGCCAAATGGACGGATGCGGAATTGCACAATGCTATGGTTAATCATTTCAGTCTTTACCAAAATAACCCGGTATGGGATGTATGGCTGCTGCATGCTTACGAACATATTATTGGTCCTGGCTTGTATGGTATTATGTTCGATCAGCAAGGCCTTCAACGGCAAGGTGCGGCTGTTTTCTATCGTGGAATAGGCGGCAACACAGCCGAACAGAAAAGGCTGCAGCTATATACCTGTGTACATGAACTCGGACATTGCTTTAACCTGCTGCATTCATGGCAAAAAAGTTTAGCTACACCGCCTAAGCCAAATATTCCCGCCTCGCTTTCCTGGATGAATTATCCATGGAGCTTTCCTGGTGGCGGGGCTCCTGTATACTGGGGTGCTTTCCCATTCAGGTTCGATAATGTTGAACTGGCACACATCCGTCATGGTTTCCGTAATAACGTTATCATGGGTGGTAATGCGTTCACTGTAGGATCTTCATTGGAAGATATAAGCGCCCTGTTTGAAAAGCCTGTAGAAAACAATGCAAACCTGGATATTGTATTAGAGTCACGCAGGTCTTATTTCCTTGGTGAGCCTGTTGACCTTGAGATCAAACTCAAAACCACCACTTTCAAAAACAACCAGGTTGTTAGTAACCTGCACCCCGATTTTGGTTTTGTAACTATTGGCATTAAAAAGCCGGGCGGTAACGTTGTGGTTTACGAACCACTTGCCGAAAAGTGCATTATTCCTGAGCATTCTATCCTGAATGTAGCCAATCCATCTATTTACGAAAACGCCTACATCGGCTTTGATAAGAATGGGTTCATCTTTGACCAGCCAGGCAAGTACGAAATAGTAGCGCTGTATTATGCCGAAGATGGTTCACGCATTGTTTCAGACCCCCTTTCGCTTAGGGTAAAAAATCCGGTAACAGCCGATGAAGATGAACTGGCGGATCTTTATATGGCAGACCAGGTAGGCTTCCTCATGAAGTTTAAAGGAAGCGATGCATCTTACCTGCAAAAGGGCAATGACGCACTTGACCTTGTTATTGATAAATTTAAGGACCATCCGCTTGCTGTGTATGCCGAGTATGTAAAAGGAGTAAATGCACAGCGTACGTTTAAAACCATCACCCCAGGTAAGGACCTTATAGTTAGAAAGCCTGATTTTGCTGAAGGTGAAAAACTATTAACGCAGGTAATTGAAAAATCAAAAGCAGGCGATGGCTTAGATGATATCCGGTTGAATAAAACAATGAGAACATTAGCAACCGCCTATCTACGCGAAGGAAACATGGAAGAAGCGCAGGCTACCATGAACAATATGGTTGCGTACTTTAATGAGCAGCCTATCAAGCAGCATGTAAAAGATCTTGTTGCAGTGCAGGCTGAAAAAACGCTCCAGGAAAAGCCATAGAAACGATGTAAACTTTAATGAACAACTTAGGTGAAGGTGAGGTAAATGCCTCACCTTTTTTATTGCTTATGCAGCGAGGTAAGTACAAGGGGTTGTCCTGCCATCAACTCGTTAGGATTTACTTCTTTTACCGTGCCGCTAAACATAACTTTAAGGCCTTCCTGTTGACAATCTTCGGGGAGGTTAAGAGGTAAAAGCAGGTTACCGTCTGCCGGGGTTTGTATGCCAAAGTTTACGGGATCAATTTTTACGATTTGCCCTTCTTCATCCTGAATTGTTTGCACAGTTTTGCGTGCAGCAAGGGGATGGTCAGGAGATAAAAAGAGAGGCGTTTCAGAATTGCACATGATAACGTGATTTAACGTGGAGCAATACAAGTTGAATACACTGAAAAATTACAATTAATCCTAAAATACTCACACTTAACTTTTAGCCAATCGACTGTATTGCTACAGCTCTTTAAATTACCAGTCAAAAAACACCATTGTAAATCTCTTCATCCTTTTATAAAATTTGAAGTAAGAAACACTGTGGCATTATTTTTCCTGCATTCTTTATTAACCATTTTATTCTTCCCTGCTTTCTTACTAACCCGGTTAATGAAAAACAATTCCGACAAGGAACTTATCACTTTGCTGGCTAGGGTGTATAACCATTCTATCCAATATTACTATCATTTTCCTGAGGTAATTATTTACGGCACAAAGCGGTTAGAAGCCGAAGACTTTACCCGACTGCTCACTAATAATTTTATTGAAGCGCATTACACCGATTCTTTTGGAAAGCTATACCATCTTTCAAAAAAAGGAGAAGAGGTGTTACATCAATCTATCCATACCAAAAAGCGAAAGGCAGGTTCAATCAATTACATTTCTCCAAGACAATGCAGTCTGCAATTTTTTTAAACTTTGTTTAATACATAACACTGCGATTCATTCAATGATTTAACGGATGAGGTATGGCACTGTTTTCCTTTCAAAAAAGAAAAAGGTTATGATTGCAATTGAGTTTAAAGTACCATTGGAAGTAACTACCGCTTATGGGGATGGTTACATCTGGTACATGATGGATTATGGCGCACATGCGGATACCCTCTATACGATAATCATTAAAGAAAGTGGCGAATGCTGGCAAATGTCTCATAAAGATTTCCGGGTAAAAAGCAATACTTCACTTGGCATTCGTAAACAATATCCCGGTTTGGAAAAAGTAAACGGGCACATAAAGCCGGTTAATGGACATAGCGTTCCGCAATAAGACCTTATTAATTGCTGGCACATTTTTTTAAACAGCAATAGCAAATTATTTATTATGCCCGGATGGTTAAGAGCTTTAATTGCTGGCTATGGAGCCAAAAAAATGGGAGGTGGTTGTTTTGGAACTATCATCGTTTTTGTTTTGATATACTGGTTATTAGGGCATTGTTAAGAATACTAATTCTGTGCTTACACTTAAACTCTAAGCATAAGCATTGTTTAGTTTATTTAAAGTTGCCACATATACCTATTGACGAGGTGGCCTGCAATTTGAATCAGTAGAGGCCTATGAATAAGAAAATCTTTTGGATCATTCTCATTCCGGCCCTGTTGATCATTGGTGGTTACCTTTTTATTCGTTTCTCACTTCAATCCTCCATTAATAAAGGGGAGAAGGACGCAGCAGCTGCCGGCAGTGATACAACTGCCGTTCAAAAGAGTTCCCCACTTGATTTACGACCGCTGTTCATTAAAAAGCTGCAACAGGTAGTAACGAAAAGTTCCGGAGGCTTATATACCCTTTCTGTTGCCGATATGCAATTGGATGTACTGTCGTCGAGTGTTTCATTGCAAAATGTTTCTGTAATTCCCGATAAAGAAGTATTGGCTTCGCTGGTAAAAGAGGCACAGGCACCAAACGATGTATTTACCGTCTCCTTTAAAACATTAATAATAGAAGGTGTGAATTTAGATGATGCCATTACCAGCAAAACGATGGATTATAAATTGATAAAGTTGGTGAACCCCATAATAGAAGTGCATCATAAAAAGCGAACGACGGTTAAAAAAAGCGACGAAGATTTTTCACAACGGTTTTTGAAAGAGATGCAAAAACTTTCTGTAAATAAAGTAGTGATAGAAGGCGCCGCTTTAACGCATTACAATGATGATAAAAAAGGAAAGCAAACAAAGCTGAATGACTTCGCACTTACGATGACCGACATTCTTGTTGATTCAACAACCCGCGATAATAAGGATCGTTTTCTTTTTGCGAAAGAAGCCGCCATTTCCTTCAAAAATTTCAGCACTGCTACAACTGATAAAATCTACAATTTAGAAATAGGCAGTGTGTCTATAAAATCGCCACGGCAAACGGTAAGCTTGCAAAATTTTAGCTTTAAAACGAAGCTGAGTAAAGAGGCCTTTCAAAAAAGATTTAAAACAAGAAAGGAAATATTTGATCTCAGCATTCCATCCATCATCGTACAAAAAATGGATTGGTGGGATTTGTTGAACGAAGAAAGAATAGAGGCTGATGCAATCACCGTATCCGGTTTGAAGCTTGATGTGTATTTAGACCGAAGGCCCCTTCCTTCGTCAAGAATGGGCAATTTCCCTAACCAGGTGATCATGAATATGCCTATAAAGATTTCGGTTCCGAAGATCAAATTTGAAAATATGGAAGTCGCTTACACAGAGTTCAATCCAAAATCGAAACAGAATGGAACAGTTGTTCTTGACAGAATTAATATGACGATGACAGGTGTAACAAATAGAGCTGAAAAGATGGGAGCAACCAAAAAGATGAACGTTTCGGCTTCTGCAAGATTTATGAGAACCGTACCCCTTAATGCGGTTTTCAACCTGGATATGAAAGCTTACAAGAAAGGGGCCTTCTCTGCCGCTCTTTCTCTTGGCGGCTTTGATGGTACAATAGTCAATTCATTTGCCGGTCCGATGGGCATGGTGAATGTAAAAGAAGGAAGCCTGCAAAAGGTAGAAATAAAAGTTTCAGGTGATGAGATGAAAGCAACTTCGGAAGTGCTGGTTTTATACAAAAATTTAAAAGTTTCTCTTTTAGAAAAAGATAGCGGTAAAAAAGCTTTGGATAAAAAAGATGTCACTTCATTTTTAGCAAATTTTATTATCAAAAATGATAACCCAAAAGGAGATAAAGAACCCCGGAGAGAAAGAGGCGAGTTTGTTCGCAACCCGGACGCAGGCTTTTTAAATCTTGTGTGGAAGGCTGGTCTTGTAGGAATTTTAAAAACCGTTGGAGCACCAGCAAAGCTGGCATCTAAACCATAAGCTTTGTTGATGTGTTGCAGATCAAATAAAATTCCACCTTATTTTACACTATGCAAGTCTCAGATCACTACAATGGAAAGATATTTTTAAACCCTGTACCAACTGATGTAATGGAGCCTGGTGCTTTTTTTAGGGTACTGCGTAAGTATTTTCAAAAGCATCCCGGGAGCGAACCCAAAGAACCACCCGGCCCTTTTAAAATTGATGCTGCAAAATTTAAATACTCGCCACCAACAGGCATTCGTGTAACCTGGCTGGGACATTCAAGCCTGATCTTAGAAGTGGATGGCAAGCGTTTTTTAACCGACCCGGTTTGGTACCAAAGGGCTTCGCCTGTTAAGTATGCCGGCCCCAAACGGTTCTTTGAGAACCCATTGGATATAGACCAACTGCCTCAAATTGACTATATCCTTTTGTCGCACGACCACTACGATCATTTGGATAAGCAGGCTATCATTAAGCTTACCCGCAAAGGCATTCGCATACTTACGTTGTTAGGTGTAAAAAAACGATTAACGGATTGGGGTATCAATAAAGACCTCGTTTCGGAATTAGACTGGTGGGATACAATGTTACTTGACCATGATTTTAAAATTACAATCGCCCCGGCCCGTCATTTTTCAGGTCGTGGGCTTACCGATAGATTCACAACTTTATGGGGCTCCTTCGCTATAAAAGGCCCTGAGCACAATGTTTATTTCGGAGCCGATTCGGGATACTATAATGGCTTTACAACAATTGCTGAAAAGCTGGGGCCATTTGATTTAGCCTTATTGGAAATTGGAGCTTATAACCAGGAATGGGAACACATTCACCTGGGTCCGGAGAACGCCGTGCAGGCAGCTATAGATTTAGGAAGGCCGCTGGTTATGCCAATACATTGGGGCACTTTTAATTTAGCCATGCACCCCTGGAAAGAGCCGGTGGAGCGGCTAATAGCCGAAGCTGCTAAAAAAAATGTACAATTATTATTACCTGCACCTGGGGAAACCGTTGTTGTCAATAATCAACCCTATAATAGTATGTGGTGGATGAAATGCAAGTAAGCAAATATTACCATCACCATTATGTTCAATCATATTTTTTTCTCAATCCATTATTTTAAACAGGAGAGGTTTGGGTATGTTACTTGATTCCATTTTATTAAAAGATAAGTATGGCAACAGCAACAAAAAAAGCAGCAGCGAAAAGCAAGCCCGGTCCTAAAAAATCGGCTTTTAAAACAGCTCCTACCAAAAGAAGCACAACAAAAAAATCCGCATCAAAGAAAACCGCTTCTAAAAAAGGAAGTACCAAAAAGAACAAACTTGGTGTAAAAAATTCATTGGTAAATAATATCAACAGGCATAAAGAAAAAGGTGATTCAAAGAGTAAAAAGAAGTCTTCGGTAGATAAAAAATCGTACAAGAAAATGGAAGACAATTGGGGCAAAGAAAAGTAATAGGTTATGGCAAGATTTAAATTATCAGGAGATGAGACAGCCTGTTTAAAAATTGAAAAGTAAGGCAGAATGATTTTTGCATTACTTATTTTTCATCATTTTAAAACAAACGTATGGAAGAGAATACAACCAAGCAGCAAGAGCAACAAACCGGGGAGAAGAATCCTACACTTGACAGCCCCGGTTCTAAAGTAGCAGACTATGGCAATACAACAGGAGGTACCGCCACCGAAGAATTAGAACAAAAGCATGGAATGAATAGTAACCGGCAGGGCAACTCAAGCATACCGCCTGATGAAGATGAAACCGCTGGTATTCCTTAGTAGTAATTTTATATAAAAAGCCCCCGCTATCAGCAGGGGCTTTTTATTAAGCAGAAGGATCGTTCATGATTTGCTGGGCAATTTCTTTCTTCAAATTTTTCTCTTCCACATTTCCCGGTGTAAGTATATCGTAAAGCGGTGTAACGGTGATAGTGGTGTGATGCAATATGGTAAAATGTTCCCCCACTATTTTTTGCAATTCAGGGTCATCAATAAAAACGGCATATACATTTAAAAAAGGGATAGGTGTCATGCTCATATCTATCATTTCCATTTTGTACTGAACCTTATACCCTTTGCCGTTAAACTTCACTTTGATCGTTCTCATGTAAATTATTTTGAGAGATACATTAAAATATTGTACCGATATTTTGTTGCCCTTGTTTGTAGTAGACGAAGCAATACGGTGGCGCCCACCCAACTATTAATTTGATTAAGCAAAAAGTGGCCGCTACAGCTATGCGGTTCAGAGATTTAGATAGTGTAGTGTTGAAGAGGGGAACGTATAGTTTGCCAATGGTGGATTCTTTTTGCTTGCAATAGGAGCGAGTTTTTCGTATGTAGTAAAAATTTGCTTTTTAATTTCCTGACCCGTAGCTTGACATATCTTTCTGGTTATGCTATGGTGCTTGAGAAAAATGTGGTGAATCTCCTATAGAGTTTGAACCAGCTAAAAGGCGACCTCCAAAACAACCTACCTGCGGGAGTTACAAATGCCCAGATAGAACAATTAGTAAACCAATATTATTAATGTTATGAAACACTTATTTTGGCTTTTGCTTATTTCTATTTCTTCCTGTACAAAGGGAAAAACGACCTATTCCCGTGCCTATTGGATAAACGCTACAAGCCATCATATTGAGGTAAGACCTATAGGAAAAGGCATAGTTATTTCGCAGAATGTAGTTAGGCTTCTACCTGGGTCAAAACTTGAAATCGCTGCTTCATCCTTTCGCGATATCGTAAATCGTCCGATGTTTGACAGTAGGTATTTTGAAGGGGCAGATTCATTGATTGTAGTGTACGATAGTCTTTACACTATAACTCACTATGCCAACACTCCGATTGCGTTAAGCCCAAAACATTATCTTTTCTCATCTACCCGCAATATTGGTAATCCAAATAGCTACAAATTTGAATTTCAAGATAAATCAAAGCACAAACGTGAGACATTTAATACTTTCACCTTCACTGAGCAAGATTACTTAGATGCAAAATAATGCGACATCATAAAAAAGCAAACGGCTCTGGCAATACACCAGAGCCGTTTTTAGTTAACCGATTTACTGGAGTAACAAATGCTCAGATAGAACAATTAGTAAATCAATATTATTAATATTATGAAGTATTTAATCTGGATTTTACTGCTCACCCTTTTTTCCTGTAATAAAGAAAAAACAACTTACGCCAGCGGCTTTTGGGTCAATTCTACAAGTCACTATATTGAAGTAAGGCCGGTTTCTAAGGGTTTAGTAGTTTCACAAAATATTTTGAGATTAATGCCGGGACAAAAGTTGCAAGTCGGAGGGGCTTCGTTTCGTGGCATATTAGATCATCAGTTATTTGATAACGAATACTTTTCTGATGCCGATTCGGTGCTCGTGATTTATGACAGCACGTTTGTTGTGTCTCACTATTTTGTAACTCCATCAAGTGTTCGTCCGAAACATCACTTACGGTTATCGCCTCGGAACATAATAAATCAGGCTAACTATGATTTTAAATACGAGGACGATTCAAAACACAAGCGGCAAACATTTAGCACTTATACCTTCACCGAGCAAGACTATTTAGATGCGAAGTAAAACACAACTGTAATTATTAAAAAGGCTTCCGCTAACTACTGGAGCCTTTTTGTTTTTACCACTTTAGTATTGTTCAAGCTCAGTTGTTTCCCTCCGGCACTTCAGTTAACTTATAGTGTGCCGCATACGGCATCGGTTTTATGGTTTGCTGCCGGTACTCCGCCCAAATTCGGGTAAAGGCTGCACCAAAATACATAATGAGCGATGTGTAAAAAACAAAGAGCAACACCAACACAACTGAAGCCGATGTGCCGTACAAAGAATTAAGGTTGCTGCCGGTGAGCAGTAATCGCAAAAGATACTTCCCCAGGTTAAATAATATGGCAGTGACAATGGCACCTGTAAAAGCCACTTTCCAGGGAGGCCGTGCATCAGGCAATAGCCTGAAAATAATTCCAAACCAAAGCGTTACAAAAAGCAGCGAAAGCAAATACGTAAGACTGCTTATAAAATAAAAAGCGGCATTGGGCGACAAGCGGGAAATGGTGTTGCCCACCTGGGATTTTCCAGCTTCGGCAACTATGCTGATAAGAAATAAAATTCCGGTAGCGGCAATAATCAAAACGGATTTCAAGCGGGTGCCAAGCTGGCTAAAAAAACTCCTCTTGCTCTCCACTCTTATTCGCCACAATTGGTTTATAGATCCTTTAATAACCATGAGGAGAGTGGTAGATACAAGCAATAGAAAAACAACTCCGGCAATGGTTACAAATATGTTATTGGCTAAATGCCGGAATGCAATTAGGGTATCCACCATTTGCCGTACACTTTGTACGCCAAAAATGCCTGAGAGGTCTTCAAAAAGTTCTTGTCTTAACTTTTGTGGATCTATTATAAGTCCTAATACCTGTAACAGGAGTATAAGAATAAAGGGCAGCGCAAAGGAGGTAAAAAAGGCGGTGGCACCCTCCATGCGCAGGGGATCATTCTGCACCAGGATTGAAAATGCTTTTTTCAATAGCCGTGGTAAATTTTTCAAAGAAAAACTGGCTTTGGCTGGCGTTGTTGGCTGCATGTTACCTATCATTAAAAACTGGTGCCATAAAAAAGGTTATCACCATAATTAAAAAGAAAGTCTTTTGAAGGAATGTAAAATATAAAATATAAAACTGCAAAATTTAAAATTGGTGAAAGCACTCTTCCGATGGACAGATTTTAAATAAGAAAAGCATCTTACCCTGTAGTAAAGAACAGTTTTACATTTTATATTTTACATTCTGCGGTTTTACATTTTCAAAAGGTATGTTTCTTGTTTACATAGAAATATGAACGAAAAAGATAAAGAAATCTGTTCCTTGTGCGATCGCGAATTGGCGGTTCCCTTTAACCGACATCACTTGCTGCCATTAAGCAAAGGCGGCAAAGGCACGCCAACAATTTTGCTGCATAAGATTTGCCACAATAAAATACACGCTGTATTTACCGGGATGGAATTAAAGCGCCGCTATAATACAATAGAAAGTATAAAAGAACAGGAAGAAATGGCCGCCTTTATTAAATGGGTAGCCAAAAAAGAGCCGCAGTTTTATGATAGTTCTGTGCGCAAAAAACGATGATCACTTGTAGGCGGCTTCCCGCATTTCATCAATCTTCTTTTTATCTTTTGCATTAATAATTCCTATCCATTCTTTTACTTTTTGCGCTGCTTTTGAAGCAGGATATTCTGCAAGCAAATGACTATAAGCGTCTTTAAATTCTGGTGTCAGTGTAATTGAATTATAGTCAATTGAAGGAGTGTTGTCGGAACCTAGCAGGAGCGCATTGGTGTAATACCTGTTCTTTAAAATAATGTCTTCTGCAAACTGGCCTGGCAGTTTTTGCCCAGTTAGTTCTTCGCTGCCAATAAGCCGGCTGATTAAATCCTTCATATCTATTGCAAGGCCTGCGTCCAAAAGTGCCGGGTTGCTTTTTTCCTCCGCCAGCAATA
>JAQBNG010000157.1 GCA_028288675.1 Flavisolibacter sp.
CCGGTATCATTGGCCCCATCATGATGCCCATACGAACTCCCACTTTGCTTAATTCTTCAATCACACGTAAGCGTTGTTTGCCTGTTGTGGTGCGGGGTTCCATTACTTGTCGCAGGCTATCATCAAAAGAAGTAATGGATACCATAGCAGATATGATCTTCTTCTTTGCCATCTCCTGCAGTATGTCTTTGTCTTTAAGTATCCAGGCGTTCTTAGTGAGGATGCCAACGGGTTGGTTAAATTCATTACATACTTCCAGCAGTTTTCTTGTAATGCGGAACTTTTGTTCGGCAGGTTGATAACAATCCGTATTGCCGCTAAGCATAATGGGCACTGGCTCCCATTTAGGATGCATCAGAAATTTGCGCAGCAGGTCCGGCGCATTCTTCTTCACTAATATTTTTGTTTCAAAATCAAGTCCGGCACTATAACCCCAGTACTCAAAGGAATTGCGGGCATAGCAATAAATACAGCCATGCTCGCAGCCTTGGTAAGGGTTCATGCTGTACATCATGCCTACATCAGGGCTTTCCACTTTGTTTACAATTGTTTTTGGAAATACCTCTATGTATTGGGTTTTTATATCGGCTTCAATCCATTCGTCAATGCCTTCAATATGTTCGCGGGTACTCTCGTTTTTAATGAACTTATTTTTTGTATTGAACTGTGCACCGCGACCTTTTTTATAGGTATCAACAGGTTCTTGTTCCTGCTCTTCATTCTCTTTCATGGTTTGCTGGTTTGGTTTATTTGCCGAATAGAATTACAAAGCGTGCAAGAGTGCGACGCAACAGACGATTCATAGTAGTATTGAAGCTGGCTACATAAAAAGACTTGCCTGCTTTGTGCTGACAGGCAGGTTTTGAAATTCGAAACGCATGATAGATTGATAACCTTTTTCGCCTGCCGGACGTTTAAGCAATGTCATACTATCAGCAATAAACCGTCCGCTGAAATGACGATGCGAATACTCGAGCCATCCTTTCTCATACTGCCATGGCTTTAGCTTGCGACAAATAGTAAGATGCGACTCTTCTATAAAATGAGGCTTGTGCTCTTTATTCAATGTCATTAGTTGTTGCGCGGCTTTCAGTTCCCGTACAACTTCCTTTATGGGCAATTTGGTTGTGACGTTTACATAGATGGTATGTGATGGAAGAGAACCAAAACCATTCAACTCAATTTTAAATGGTGTGATGCCCATGGCGATAGTTCCAATGCGGTTAAGGATTCGCTCCTGCGTCATTTCATAAGATAGAAAGTTGACGAGTGTAATGTGTGGCTTAGTGTAATGGGTTAACGGCGCTTTGTACCTATCAGCAAACTCTTTTTTAATGGTTTGAATTTGATTGCGTAATTCTTCATGCGGAGAGATGACTAGCAAATACTCATACACACGATAGCCTGGAATGCTGGTGATTAACTTTTGCATATTGGTTGGTTTCTAGTTATGTTGATAAACTAATTTCGTTAGCATGAAATTACTAAATACTTTAGCATAACAAAACCGATGATCATGAATGGGGAAAACTTTTATTATTCAGCCTACAATGGCTCTAAAGATTTTACACAAAAAAACATAACTACGGCTAATGCTACAGGCTTTGGCGCAGCCGCTGATGACTATGCAGAGCGGGGCATTGACCTGAATGAACAATTAATAAAGAATAAACCGGCCACCTTTTTTATGCGGGTAAACAGTGATGCTATGACAGGCGCCGGTATTCATACTGGTGATGTAGTAATTGTAGATAGGTCGCTGGAACCAAAGAATGGAAAGATTGTGATTGCTGTTGTAGATGGGGAGTTGCTGATAAGAAAGATTGAGATAACTGCGACAAAAACAACACTGCTCCCGGCCAATAAAAAACTACATTCGATTGACGTAACTGATACATTGAAGTTGTGGGGTGTAGTGACGTACATAATTCATAATGTATAAAACGGTTTATGGAAAGTAAAGGAGAAGTAGTAATATATAAGACAGATGATGGCCAAACCGAACTTAAAGTATTTTTAAATAATGATACTGTCTGGCTAAATCAATCACAGCTCACAGAATTATTTAGCCAAACCAAACAGAACATTAGCCTCCATATCAAGAATATATTCAAAGAAGGAGAGCTACAGGAAAGTGCAGTTGTCAAGGAATCCTTGACAACTGCAGCAGATGGCAAAAAATATAAGACCAGGCTATATAATCTTGATGTCATAATCTCAACAGGCTACCGTATTAAATCGCACCGAGGCACCCAGTTTCGCATCTGGGCTACCCAAACCTTAAAAAACCATTTAGTAAAAGGCTATACCATCAACGAAAAACGTTTACAGGAACAACAGGAAAAATTTAAGGAGCTCCATCAAACAGTAGAGTTTTTAAAAAACACATTGGGTACAAAAAATCTTTCCGGAAATGAAGCGCAAGGCTTACTAGAAATCATTTCAACCTACACCCGTTCGTTTGTTTTACTCAATCAATTTGATAGCAACTCATTAGAGATTGAACTATCGGATAAGCTACTTACCCATGAAATAAATTATGACGAAGCGATAGCTGCTATTGAACAACTAAAGAAAAAGCTAATTACCGAAGGTGAAGCCTCCTATCTTTTTGGGAAACAAAGAGAAGAAGCCTTCAGTGGAATTTTAAACAGCGTCGTACAAACTTTTGGTGGCGAATATTTGTATCCAAGTATAGAAGAGCAAGCTGCCCATTTACTTTACTTCGTTATCAAAAACCATCCCTTTGCTGATGGCAATAAACGCATCGGCGCTTTTCTTTTTGTTTGGTTTCTGCATTTGAATCAACACTTGTTAAGAAAAGGGAATGAAGCCAAAATAAATGATAATGCCCTGGTTGCCTTAGCACTGTTAATAGCACAAAGCGACCCGGCAACTAAAGAGCTAATGATCAAACTGGTGATTAATTTAATCAACGAATAGGTATGTACGCCATCGTTGATTGCAACTCTTTTTATTGCTCCTGCGAGAGGGTGTTTCAACCGCACCTGGATGAAAAACCAGTGGTAGTATTAAGCAACAACGATGGGTGCATTATTTCGCGAAGTGATGAAGCCAAAGCGATTGGCGTAGGTATGGCCGGTCCATATTTTTTAGCAAAGCCGCTTATTGATAAACATGGCGTAGAAGTATTTTCATCCAACTATAATTTATATGGCGATATGAGCCGGCGGGTAATGGACACATTAAAATCGCTTGCCGGCGAAAACAATGTAGAAGTCTATTCAGTGGACGAAGCTTTTGTAAACCTGCATTTTATACCACAAAATAAGCTGCGGGAATTCGCCTTAGAGCTAAGACAAATAGTAGAACTCTGGACAGGTGTAAAAGTATCCGTTGGCGTAGCACCTACTAAAACCTTAGCTAAGCTGGCCAATAATATTTCAAAAAAGCATAAGATCAAAACCGGGGGAGTTGCTGTTTTAGAAACAGAAGAAAAAATCAGGAAAGCACTTGCCCTGACACAGGTTAAAGATTTATGGGGTGTAGGCGGACGGTCGGCTAAAAAGCTTTTTGATTTGAAGATTTACACCGGATGGGACTTGCGCCAGATGCCGGAAGAATGGGCCCGTAAAAACCTGGGCGGTGTAGTAGGTGTGCGATTGATAAAAGAACTACATGGTAAGGAAGCTATTATGATGGATGAATACAAGGATAAAAAAATGATTGCCACTACCCGCATGTTTGGTAATGCGGTATCAGACCTTGCTGATATTAAAGAAGCGGTAGCAACTTATACTGCCCGTGCCGCAGAAAAGTTACGCCGCCAGAATAGCGCTGCCGGAGTAATCAACGTATTTGTAGTAACCAACGAAAAAGAAGAAACTACTGCCCCTCACTTCAGGCATGGGCCAACATATAGCAGTCATATAATCTTGCCTTACCCCACCTCGCAAACCAATGAATTAATAAAACCTGCAGTGGCCCTGGCCGGGCAACTTTACCAGCAAGGAAAGAAGTATAAAAAAGCCGGTGTGATTTTAAGCAGTATCGTGCCCGATGATTCTATACAAGGGAATCTATTTGAAAACCAAAAAAGTGTTGGGCGATTTTTAATGGAGCAAATTGATAATATCAATTTCAGTATGCGCAACGATGTAGTGAAGTTTGCCTCATCGGGTACCAAGCGGGATTGGAAGATGCGGAAAGATTTTCAATCGGACAGGTACACAACACGATGGGAAGAATTATACAAGGTTAAATAGCCTTGTTTGTTTCCTGCACCAACAAATCTGATGGTGTGTAGCGGCGTTGTGTTTTACCAAGCCTGGTTAGTAACGTAACTATATTTTGCACACCAATTTTCTCGGCCCATTCAAACGGGCCATACGGATAAGCCGTACCTAATTTCATAGCTGTATTTATTTCTTCTACTGTACTAACGCCTTCGCCTAAAGCAATAAAAGCTTCATTCACAATCATGCTTACAACTCTTGCGGTAATAAAGCCCGGTTCATCAGCCAGCCATTCTATCCTTTTATTCAAGGTAGAAAAAGCTTCTTCTGTTTTATGTTTTACATCTTCATCGGTACAGGAACCTTCCAGTAAGGAAGAAGCTAAAAATGTGCTCCAGCCATTAATACGAACGAAAGAAAGATCCGTCTCCTGTAAAGTATCTGTAACACTATTGATGATAACCAGTTTCGGAAGAAGCTGCGCCAGAAACGAAACCCGCTCTGGTGTATTTATAAATTCCAGATCAATAAAAGCATCAGCATTTTTGTAACTCAAAAACTCTTTCTCATTATGTACCCAAAGTACTTCAGCATCCGACAAAATATCGATACTTAATTCTTCTCTTTGAACAGCATCAGCCAGAATAATAATCTGCATGTCGCGAAATACCCGAATTAATATGGCTTCAACAAATTAAAGCAAAGAAGAGGTATAAAATAGTTGTGCATTATTCGTTCAAATTCATGTAATTCGTGTTATGGAAAAAAGAGTTATTAATACAAAGGCCGCACCGGCTCCTATTGGTCCTTATAACCAGGGAATCGTTGTTAATGGCACCTTATACATTTCCGGACAAATCTGTATTGATCCCCAAAACGGTACATTAAAAAACCGGGATATACAAGATGAAACACACCAGGTAATGCAAAACTTAAAAGTTATTTTAAGCGAGGCGGGCATGAGTTTCAACAATGTGGTAAAAACAACAATTTTTATTACTGACATGAACCAGTTCAGTGACATAAATGAAGTGTATGGGAAATACTTCAATGGCGATTTCCCGGCAAGAGAAACCGTTCAGGTTTCAGCACTTCCCAAATTTGTGAACGTAGAAATAAGTATGATAGCGGTTGAATAAAAAGCTGACAATTTGCAGTTGGCAATAATTGAAGTATGCTCAAACTTTTTTGCCAAATGCAAAGCTATCAACTGTAAACGTTGTGATTGGCTCTGCTAATGCAGGGCTATATTTTTAACTTGAGGTATTCAAATCTAACCGCATGGCACAATGGCTTCGGCAAAAAATATTTGGCTTTGTTCTTTGGGCTTCTAACAAATTTGCCTCACGGCCGGAAAAAGACAGAGTGTTTGAAGGACTAAGCAAGATGGTGCGAGGCATTGAAAATGGCAAGGAGAGTAAAGGAATCACGATATCATTTGATGCAGTAAAAGACCGCTTTATTATATTTTCTGATCAACACAAAGGAGCAAAAAACGGTGCCGACGATTTTATGCTTTGCGAGCCTAATTACCTCTCCGCACTCGATCACTACTATCAAAACAATTATCAATTTATCACCCTTGGCGACAGCGAAGAACTTTGGGAAAATACATTATCAAAGGTTTTAAAAAAACAACAGCCAAGCTTTGAGCGATATAAAAAATTTATCGCTCAAAATCATTTTTTTAAAACCATTGGCAACCACGATCTTGATTGGAAAAACGACTTAATCACCATTGCACAAATCAAAACAATTTTTGGCGTCGACCTGCCCATCTATGATGGCATTTTATTGCAAACATCCATTAACGGCCAAAATCTCAAAATACTTTGCACACATGGACACCAGGGCGATAGGGCTAGTGATGGTAGTTGGTTTAGCAAGTTTTTTGTTTCTAAAATATGGGCGCCGCTACAAGCTATTTTAAAAATTAACCCTAACACGCCAGCTTATGATTCGCAGTTGAAAACACTGCATAACCGTATCATGTACGACTGGAGCAATGAGCAAAAGAATTTATTACTCGTAACAGGCCATACGCACCAACCCGTTTTTGAGTCACTCACTTACATTGAACGTTTGTATCGCCAGTTATTAATGGCCCAGGCGTCAGGCGATGAAGGCCTGGTAAAGGAAACTGTGGCCGAAATAGAGAAAAGAAAGTTTGAGTATAACCACGTTTCCAATGATTACCTCACCATGAGACCCACTTATTTTAATTCGGGTTGTTGCTGTTACAATGATGGAGATATTACCGGGATTGAAATTGAGGACGGCTGCCTGCGATTAATTAAATGGGCAAAAAAAGATGGAGTGCCAAAACGGGAAGTTTTAGAAGAAGAAAAGCTAGAGATACTGCTAAAAGCAATTAGCTAACAAGGTCATTAAAATTCATTGATAGATACGTGTCACACAGGAAAAAAAAATCCTGCCTCAGCAGGCA
>JAQBNG010000180.1 GCA_028288675.1 Flavisolibacter sp.
GCCTGGCGGAGGTAAGCCTCACCTTTGAAAACACAAGAAACCTGCTGCCCACTGAATTTAATACCGTTACCATCACCCGTAAATATTATAAGAACGGCGAAAGTGAATACCGGTTGAATGATGTGCAGTGCCGATTAAAAGACATTCAGAACTTGTTTATGGACACGGGTATTTCCACCGACAGCTATGCCATTATTGAGCTGGGCATGGTGGATGATCTGATTAAGGATAAAGAAAACAGCCGCCGCCGGATGCTTGAGCAGGCAGCCGGAATTTCCATCTACAAAACAAGAAAGAAAGAAGCAAAGCAAAAGCTGGATGCGACTGACCAGGACCTGGCACGTATTGAAGATTTGCTATTCGAAATTAATAACCAACTTAAGTCGCTGGAAAACCAGGCAAAAAAAGCGCAGAAGTATTTCGAGATAAAAAAAGAATACCGGGAGGTCAGTGTGGACCTGGCAAAGGCTGCACTGGAAGGATTTAACCTTACCTATAAAGACCTGAATGAAAAGCACGAAAGGGAAACAGATAAACGCATCGCCCTTGAAGCAGAAATTGCTACGGAAGAGGCGGTGGTTGAACAGCAAAGGGTAGGCTTTATTGAGCAGGAAAAAGAACTTCACCTTTTGCAGCAGTCGTTTAACGACTTGGTGCAAAACCTTCGCACCAAAGAGAATGAGAAAAATTTGGCTACGCAACGCCTTCAATATTTAAGAGAAAGAGAAGAATCCCTATCGCAGTTTTTGAGTAAAGCGGAAGGCCAAATGACGGGTATAGAAGAAAGCATTTCCTTCACCCAAAAACAAATTGGCGAACAGGATGACGTGTTGCAAAAGGTAGTAAAGCAGTTAGAAGAATTGCGGACGCAGGTAGATGCAAAACGGATTGTGGTAGATGAAAGAAGAGTAGTGCTTAATAACCTGCGCACATCGCACCAGCAGGTGCAGCGCAGCCAGTTTGATGCAGAGAAAAAAGTAGCCGTAGCCGATACGTCTATTCAAAATTTGCAGCGGACCATCTGGCACATGGAAGAAGATAAGGCTAACAGGGAAGACCAGTTGGCGCAACTTTTAAAAGATAAAGAAGGAAAAGCAGGGCAGCTTCAATCTAAGCAAACAGATTTAGAGGGCTTGCAACAACATCATAACAATACTAAAGAGCAAATACTTCAAACGCAGTCGGTACTGGAAGATCTGCGGGCAAACCTTGCTGTAGAAAACAGGAAACTGGATGCAAAAAAGAATGAGCACGACCTGTTGAAAAGCCTGATTGATTCTATGGAAGGCTATCCTGACAGTGTGAAATTTTTGCACAACAATAAAGGATGGAATCATGAGGCGCCCATTTTATCCGACATTATTTATGTGAAAGAAGAGTACCGTGCCGCAGTGGAAAATGTGCTGGAGCCTTACTTAAATTATTATGTAGTGGCCAACCTGGGAGAGGGGCTCCAGGCTGTTCATTTATTAGATGAAGCAAAGAAAGGAAAGGCTAACTTTTTCTTGTTGGATAAAGTTGCCGGCCAGTTTAATGCAGGCAATCAGCCCCAAGGAACTATACCTGCATTAGGTGTAATTGAAGTAGAAGAGCCTTACCGAAAATTGGCCGAACAATTATTAGGCAATGTATTTATTGCCGATGACGAAGCTGCACTTGAAAATAGTGATGGCGCTGTTATTTTAGAGAAGCATGGCAAATATGTTAAAGGTAATTATACCCTTAGTGGTGGAAGTATAGGCTTGTTTGAAGGACGAAAGATCGGCCGTGCGAAAAACCTGGAAAAACTGCTTGGACAGATTGTTACGCAACAGGCAATTGTAGATGAACTGTCTGCACAAATTCAGGCTCGTCATAACGAAGTGATCGCCTTTAATGCTGATTTAAAAGAGGCTGCTATTCGTCAAACAGAAAAAGAAATTCAAAGCCTGAATAACGAACTGTATGGCCTGCAGAATAAAGTGGAAAACATCCAGCATTCACAAGCTACCTCTCAAAACAGGATAGAAGAATTAGGAGAGCAATTAGAGGCTACAACTATTTCAATACAAAATGTGCGGAATGATTTGGCAGGCTTAAATGAGGCGGTAGCGCAGCACAGTGCCGATTTGCAAAGCGCCGAAGAAAGTTATCGTGCCATTGAAGTGGAGTATAACGAGATCAACACACAATACAATGCCTTAAATCTGCAGGTAACCCGTGAGCAAAGTAAGATCGCCTCTTTAAAACAGGAGTTGCAGTTTAAAAGCAACCAGCTTACCGACCTGCGTTCACAGGTTGAGATAAATACATCGCAGCTAAAGCAAACCTCTGAAAATATTATAGAATCGGATGAGGCTTTAAAAAGTATTGAAGAAGGTTTACACGAATTGCTGCGAAGAAGAGCAACTGAAGAGCAGACTTTAAACGAAGCTGACCAGGCCTATTACAATTTACGCAACCAGCTAAGTGCTAAAGAAAGTGAATTGCGCCATAAGGTAAAAGAAAAGGAAGGCATTGAGCATTTATTAACCGCTATTAAGGATAAGCTAACTGATTTAAAGCTGCAACTATCAGGTATGAAAGAACGCCTGAACATAGAGTTTAAAATTGTATTGGAAGATATTTTAGATGAGCCCCGCACGTCTGAAATGCCAGTAGAAGAATTGCAGGAGAAAGCGGATAGAATGAAGAAGCGGCTGGAGAATTTAGGCGAGGTAAATCCAACTGCCATTGAAGCGTTTGACGAAATGAAAAAGCGCTACGATTTTATTGTTGAACAAAAAAATGACCTGGTGGATGCAAAGCAGAGTTTAATGCAAACTATCGCCGAAGTGGAAACAACTGCCAATCAAAAATTCCTGGAAACTTTTAATAGGGTAAGAGAGAATTTTGTTAAGGTTTTTAAGACTCTTTTCACTGAAGATGACCAGTGTGATTTGATTTTAGAAAATCCTGATAACCTGGCTGAAACAGGCATTGATATTATGGCCAAGCCTAAGGGCAAAAGACCCAGTTCCATCAGCCAGTTAAGCGGTGGCGAAAGAACACTAACGGCAACGGCGTTGTTATTCGCCATTTACTTAATTAAACCTGCGCCCTTTTGTATTTTGGATGAAGTAGATGCGCCGCTGGATGATGCTAACGTGGGCAAGTTTACCAATATGATTCGTGAGTTTAGCAACAATTCACAGTTTATTATTGTAACGCATAATAAAACCACCATGAGCACGGTAGACGTGATTTATGGCGTTACCATGCAGGAGCCGGGGGTAAGCCGTTTGGTGCCGGTGGATTTTAGAAGTTTAAATTAAGGAAGTGTACTTCGGTAAGCGTATGATAAATAAAGGGGTAAGTAATTGAAATGATTTTGTACCCGGCGGATGAATATCTATTTAACGTCTGTTGCGTCGCACTCTTGTACGCTTTGTATTTCTATTGGGCATACTACAATCACTCATTAAACATTCAGTCTAACTGCTACAACAATAACCTGTACTTGTCATCCCGAGGCACGAGGGAACTGTGGATTGTGGTTTGATGAATGCTGCCAACCGTTTTACTTTTTACAACTGTCGCCTATCATGCAGTTCAAAGACCCCTCCTGCATCGCAATGACAAGGCAACAATTTTACGCTTGTTAGTAGTCTTTCAAGCCGCTTTTCATGCCTCTGATTGCATTGAAATTCGCTGCAGCCGTTGCTACAAACCAGAAAACTTATAAATTGTTTTAGAAGTAAATATTTCACCTACCTCGAGGATGGTATTTGGAAATGTTGGTTGATTAGGTGAATCCGGAAAATGTTGGGTTTCCAAACAAAACGTATTCCTATAAGTAGAAGCATCACCTTTTGTTGCTTCAAAGTTTCCTGAGAAAAGTTGTATGCCTGGTTCTTCTGTAAATACTTCCATTACAATTCCACTTTTATCACCAATGGCTTTTGCAGCAAACGATAAAGGTTCTTCTTCCTTATTCAAAACAAAATTGTGGTCGTAGCCGCCGCCAATCTTTATTTGTTCTTCATCAGTAGTAATGTGTTCCCCTAATCTTTTAGATGTAGTAAAATCAAAGGCGGTTCCTTGTACTTTTTTTAGTTCACCAGTAGGTATTAAGGTCTTGTCAACGGGAGTAAATGAATCAGCGTTAATCTGCAATTGATGATTCAATATTGTGCCTTCCCCATTTAAATTAAAGTATGCATGATTGGTAATATTGAATGGAGTCGCGGCATTTGTTCTGGCCGTGTACTCGATAACTAATTCATTCTTTGCCGAGAGGCTGTAGGAGACAGAAACTTTCACCGTGCCGGGGTAACCTTCCTCACCATCTTCTGAGATATAGGACAGCACCAATGAATTTTGGAACTCATTTTCAACATCCCAAACCTGCCTGTAAAAACCTACAGGCCCACCATGCAAATGGTTAGGCGGGTTATTGATGGCTAACGAATAATCTTCTCCGTTTAAAGTAAATTTCCCTTTAGCAATTCTATTTGCATACCTGCCAACAGTAGCGCCATGATAAGGAGCAATAGCAGAAGCATAAGCATCCAATGAAGGAAAGGACGGTATAACATTCACATCATTAAAAACAAGGCTGATAATTCTTGCGCCGTAATTACTGATTGTAACTTCCAGCCCTTTGTCGTTTTTAAGAACAAGAAGCCTTGTTTGTTTATCATTGATCGTGCGTTCAAAGTTTTTAGGATCTAGCATGGCTTATTTTAAATTAACTGCTCAAAAGTAGGATAGAGGAATGTAATGTTGTCTTCAAACTAAATTTAAGAACCTATGTCTTTGTTACTGTACGTAATGTCATGCTGAGTCTGTTGATGCATGGCCAAACAGTTGCCGAAACGGCTTATCTCTTAGAGCCTGCCTAAAAGTTCCAGCCTACATTTGCAGGTAAATTTTTTAGGATTGAAGCATTTAAAAGCCTTAAATAAATATTTCTGGAAATACCGGGTACGGTTGAGCATAGGTATATTCTTTATTGTTATTTCCAACTATTTTGGTGTACTGGCTCCGCAGATAACGGGCTATATCATTGACTTTGTACAGCGAAGCCTGCCGGGTTATATACCAAAAGCAAAGCAGTTGTCTTACGATGTAACTGTGCAGGGTTTTATTACCTGGATAGAAGGCCTGAATTACAAACCGATTCAAATAGTGCTCCTAAGCGGCGGTCTTATTTTAGCGCTTGCACTGCTCCGTGGCTTCTTTATGTTTTTAATGCGGCAAACTATTATTGTCATGAGCCGCCATATTGAATACGACCAAAAGAATGAGGTATATGACCATTATCAAAAGCTTGACGCAACCTTTTACAAAACCCACAGCACCGGCGATCTAATGAGCCGCATGGCAGAAGATGTTAGCAGGGTGCGTATGTTTACCGGGCCTGCTATCATGTACCTGATTAACCTTATCACCCTTATTGGTATGAGCGTTTTTTTTATGTTGAAACGGGATGTGGAATTAACAATGTATGTTTTAGCCCCTTTGCCAATTCTGGCCGTTACTATTTATTTTGTAAATACCATTATTCACAAAAAAAGCGAAGCGTTACAGGCCGCTTTAGGAAAGCTCACAAGCACTGCGCAGCAATCCTATTCCGGCATAAGGGTGATTAAATCATTTGTTCAGGAAGATGCCATGTATAAAGCATTTGAAGCATCCAGTGAAACGTATCGTAAAGGTGCTACCAGTCTTGCCAAAGTAGAGGCCATGTATTTCCCCTCCATGAACCTGTTGATAGGTTTAAGCACCTTGTTAACCATAATGATTGGAGGCATATATCATCTCAATGGCGCTAAAGCAGTTGGCATTGATACTATAGTGGAATTTGTGATTTACATTAACATGCTCACCTTCCCGGTAAGCGCTATCGGGTGGACCGCGAGCATGATTCAGCGGGCTTCCGCATCACAAAAAAGATTGAATGAATTTTTACAAACAGCGCCGGCTATCTCCTCTCCGTCAGTAAAAGAAAACATTGCTTTGTCAGGCGATATCAAACTGCAAAATGTTTCCTTCACTTACAGCCACACAGGTATAGAAGCGATAAAGAACCTGAGTTTACACATTCGTGCCGGTGACCGCATCGCCATTGTTGGCCGAACAGGCAGCGGCAAAACAACTTTGGTACAATTAATACTTAGATTATATGATGTATCATCAGGCAATCTTTTGTTAGATGAAATTCCAATCGATAAAATTGATTTAATTAACCTGCGAAGCCATATGAGTTATGTGCCGCAGGACGGATTTTTATTCAGCGATACGGTTGCAGGCAATATTGCCTTTGGCTCTAAATGGATGGATAAGGAAAAAGTGGTGGAAGCCGCAAAGCTGGCTGTTGTTCATAAAGACATTGAAGCTTTTTCCAAAGGGTATGAAACAGAAATCGGGGAACGTGGCGTTACCCTCAGCGGCGGTCAAAAGCAACGTATCTCCATTGCAAGAGGCCTATTGAAAGAAGCGCCTATTATGATTTTTGATGATTGCTTAAGCGCTGTTGATACCCGTACGGAAAGAGAGATCATCATTAATCTTTCCGGCTTTCTACATAGCAAGACTTCCATCTTTATAACTCACCGCGTTTTTAATTTATTGCAGTTCGATAAAATCATCGTGCTTGAAGGAGGTGAGTTAAAAGAACAGGGATCGCATGTGGAACTTATGCAAAAGCGTGGGATATATTTTGCCATGTACCAACGCCAATTGCAGGAACAGGAAACAGGATAAATAATTTCGCAAATTTGGCTGTTCGGAAAACGTAATTATATTTGTAAGCATTAGTACCAAAACATTTTTTAAACTGTAAAAATTACAACTGTGGAGTACGACAATAACGAAAAGAAAATGGAAAGCATTTACAGCAAGCGGATAAGGGCTGGCAAGCGCAGAACTTATTTCTTTGATGTAAGGGCCACACGTGGCAACGATTACTACCTAACCATTACTGAAAGCCGCAAGCGATTCAATGATAATGGCTACGACCGTCATAAAATTTTTCTATATAAAGAAGATTTCAACAAATTTATTAAAGCGTTAGTTGAAGCAGTTGATTATGTAAAAACAGACTTGATGCCTGATTTTGATTTTGATGCGTACAATCATGATGAAGTAGAAGGGGAAGGCGAAAGCGAAGTGTCGCCTGCTGTTATCCAAAGTGAAGTTTCCGTTGAAGTACCAGTGGCATCTGAAATTGCAGTCCCTTCAGCAATGAGCACTCCCGCCGCTGCAGAGGAAGTAGATAAATGGTAGAAAATCATATTAAAAATATATTTAGCCCTTACACACCAGTAAGGGTTTTTTTATATCTGTATCTCGCTATATTGCAGATACAAAAACTTACTGGATATGAGAAGAAATCTACTTATTGGCGTTTCGCTAGTCGTTACTGCCGCTTGCCTTTATTTTATTCCCTCACCTAAACCTACACAAAAGGCAGTGCCTAAAGACCAGTTTGTTCAGGGTACAAGCAATAAGCTAAAGAAGAAAGACGGCTACGATCAAGCTGCTGCAAGAGACCTTTTTGAGTTTGAACGTATCAAGGATCCATCGTTGGGTTATGTGCCTATGGAGCGGATGATGAAAGCAATTGATTATACCGAAAATGTAAAGGTGTCAACTCCTTTAAATCGAACTGCTCAAACACTTGGCGTTCTTAACTGGACAGAACGTGGACCTATCTATGATCTCCTTGGACCTTCTAATGGAAATTCCCGTGGGCCCGGAACCCCGTATACTTCCGGAAGAACCAAGGCGGTGTTTATTGACACTCTGAACGACCCTACAGGCAATACTGTTTTTTGCGGTGGTGTCGCCGGCGGACTATGGAAGTGTACTGACTTTTTATCCACCATTCCTAGCTGGCAACCTATTAATGATCGCTTTGACAACATAGCAATTGCTTCTATCTGTCAGAACCCGGCTGATCCATCTATTTTGTACTTTGCTACCGGAGAAGCCACCAGTAATGCCGATGCGGTTTATGGCGGTGGCGTATGGAAGTCAATAGATGCAGGTACTACATGGAGCAAGCTGGCAACAAGCACCGGCTTTCTCCGTGCTTTTAGAATAGTTTGCGATGCCGCAGGAAATGTTTATCTGGCTAACAGGAATACAAATCCTCCAGCATCTTCCTTATCGGGGTTATACCGTTCTAAAGACGGAGGTGCATCATGGCAATCCATCACACCTGCCGTGCGAACAAGTGGCAATGCCATTCCCACAGATATTGAAATCAGCACTACAGGCCGGCTGCATGTTAGTTTAGGCTATTTGGCCGGCACCGTACAGCATCAATATACAGACGATGCAGCAAATGTTACAACAACAGTTGGCTGGAACGCAAGCACAGGTATCCGGGTAAATACTACGGTTGCTGCCAACCGTATGGAAATGGCTATATCAGGAGATGTTTTATATGCGGTTACTATAAATAGTGCTAATGACGTTGATAGCAGTTATAAATCCGTAAATAACGGCGCTGCCTGGACAAAACAAAACACAGCGGCCTATACAAATCAAATAACGAATACGCAAGGCTGGTACAACCTTACGTTAGCAGTTAATCCATCCAATACAAATGAATTTTTAGTGGGCGGTTTAGATGCATATAAATCAAGTAATAGTGGTTTAACGGTAACAAGACAAACATTTTGGGTAACCAGTGCTCCTTATGTTCACGCCGATCATCAATTTATGCAATGGTGGAACGTAGGCGAACAAAGCCGGGTAGTTATTGGTTGCGACGGAGGTGTATTTCTTTCCAACAATGGAGGAGCAACTTTTGTAGATAAAAACAGGAATCTGGGAATAAAGCAATTTTATGATGGTGCTATTCATCCAACTGCAGGCTCACCTTACCTTCTTGCAGGGGCACAGGATAACGGCACGCATTCACTGTCCAATCCCGGGCTGAGTTTTTCAACCGAAGTAACGGGTGGAGATGGCTGCTTCGTACATATCAACCAGCAAAATCCGCAGATCCAATTCGGAAGCTATGTTTATAATCAATACCGTAGGAGCACTGATGGTGGTGCTACCTGGAGAAGTATTAATTTTTCCGGTTCAAACGGTTTGTTTGTAAACCCATTTGACTATGATGATGGGCAAAATATTATGTATGCCGCGTGGTCGGGCGCAAACTCTGCTCCTACAAATCAAATTCTCAGGTGGGCGGATGCAAATACAAGTACCGGCGCCTCTACACTTACCTTAAGTGCATTAACAAGAACTTCCAACTCTAATCCCACAACACTTAAGGTGTCGCCTTATATGAAAGACAGAGTGTTTATTGGAAGCAGCCGGGGGAAAGCCGTTCGTTTAGATAATGCTGCCACTGTTACCGCAGCTACTGTGGATGCTAATGTTACTGATATAACCGGTGCTTCTTTTCCAATTGCTAACCTTAGTTGTATTAATGTTGGCCAAACAGATGATTTTCTTGTCGCAACGTTCTCAAATTATGGTGTGGGACATGTTTGGTATAGTACTACCGGCGGTGCATCCTGGACGTTGATCGATGGTACTCCGGGTTCAGGAGGATTGCCCGATATGCCGGTGCGTTGGGCTCTTATCGATCCCCAAAATAACAGCCGTGTATTTTTAGCAACCGAAGCTGGTGTTTATAGTACCGACCTGGTAAATGGTGCCAACACTGTATGGAACGCTGATGCAAATTTTCCAACAGTGCGTACCGATGCTTTGCAGTTAAGGCTTAGTGATAATACAGTAGTAGCTGCTACTCATGGCCGCGGCCTTTATACAGCAGTTATACCTTCTATCCCCGAAATCAGGTTCACTGCTCCTTTCCAGGTTACTACTGAAGCCACTACCGGAACAGTTGATTGCCGTGGTTATAGAGACTACTCCATAAATGTTTCAACAGTGGCTGCTCCAACCGGTGATGCTTTGGTAACGTATTCCGTTAAAGCTGGTGGCACAGCAAAGGAAGGAATTGACTTTGATATCACCACTAATGGAAATTTTGTCACGCCTTTAAAGCAGCACACATTTAGCAGTGGGGTTGTGACACCTAAAACTTTGACTGTAAGAATATACGATGATGCAGCATTGGAACCTAATGAGAGCTTCACTATCACTTTCGGTGTAACTGGTGCTACTAACGCTTTTGCAGGATCGTATAACAATTTCGTTTTTACTGTAAAAGATAATGATGTGGCGCCGGTTGCAGTCAGTGTAGGAATTGGAACTGTGGGTACTGGTGATTTTGGTCCCTATTTTCAGCCGTTCCGAAGCAATTTTGAAAAAGCAAAAAGCCAGTATATCTATCTTGCGTCTGAACTAAAGGCAGCAGGTTTTGCCGCAGGTAATATCACATCTTTAGCTTTTAATGTTTTAAATAAAACGAGTACTCTTCCTTATAATGGTTTTACTATTTCAATGAAGAATACTGCTTCAACAGGCTTTGCAACAGTAGCGTTTGAAACTGGTACTACTCCTTACTTTACAGGAAATTATTCAACAATTACCGGTATAAACACATTTGCATTTAGTTCACCTTTTAACTGGAATGGAAGTTCTAATATATTATTGGAAGTTTGTTTTGATAATGCAACCGGTTCTTCATCTGGTAGCGGTGATAATGTGTCATCAAATGCAACTGCCGATGCAAAAGGCGTTTGGAACCGGGCAAACACTGGTGTCGGATGTTCTTTAGCCGCTACGTTTAATAACGGCGGAGCATTTATAAGGCCCGATATTATTTTGAATGGAGTACGTGCAGGTAACTCAACTGAAATTCTTTTCAATTCATCTAAAACGGCCTACCTGTCGCCAAACGATGATGTATATTTCTATGGCAACACCGGCAATATCATTGCCCGCATCAGGAACTTGGCTGGTACCAACTATGCTTGCACACAAGTAAAAATTGATCGTGCCGGTACAGGTGCTGCGCCTTTCTGGAATGATAACCCGGCTAATTACATCACATCAAAAACATTCCAGGTTATACCAACCACCAATAACCCTTCAGGGCAATACCAAATTACCTTGTATTATACCGCTGCTGAGAAAGCGGGATGGGAATTGGCAACCGGTCAAAACTGGAATACAATCCAGATAGTAAAAGTTAAAAGCCAGATACAGAATTATTCACCAATCAGCATCTTCCCTGATGGCCCCGGTGCAGTGGAAACTGTTACGCCAACCTTGGGCACCTTTGGAAGCAGTTATACATTAACAGGTACTTTCTCCAGTGGCTTCTCCGGTTTTGGTGCCGGGCTTATCGGCTTCCCACTGCCGGTAGCTTTAGTTGATTTCACTGGTCGACTTGACAATGCTTCAGCAGTGCTTAACTGGAATACTTCATCAGAGCAAAACTCTAAGAGCTTCGATGTAGAGAAGTCAACCGATGGTGTGAACTATTATCCTATTGGTTCGGTAAGAGCAGCAGGCAGCAGTACATCAAGAAAGGATTACAGCCTTCGCGATGATAAATTAAGCGCCTACAACTATTACCGCTTAAAGATGAATGATCTTGATGGCAAGAATAAACTAAGCAAAATTGTTTTAGTGAGGTATGATGTAAAAGCGCAGAATGTTTGGGTGATCAACAATCCTTTCAACAGCTTTATTGACCTGCGTCTTGCAAAAGATGCGGCTCGGGCTAAGTTGCAACTGGTAAGTGCGAATGGTGCAGTGGTTGCGGAAAAGTCTGTCACTAATACCTCTGGAATTGTACACTGGCAGCTTGCCGGTAACATTAGTGCGGGTTCTTATATACTGAGAACCGTAGTGGATGGAAAAATATTTACTCATAAGTTAGTAAAACAATAAACCTTTATTTTAAATGAAAAGGCTGGCCAATTGGCCAGCCTTTTTTGTCTTCGTAGTTATAAGAAAAGATGATACTCCAGGTTATGAATAAATGCATCATTTATTCATAAAAAGCGTCTAAGTGCCTGAAAAAAAGCCTGTCCAAAACCAATTTTCATCCTTACGGCGATTAAGGTTTTGATTATTTCTGTATCACGCTATATTGCGAAACTAAAAACTAATTGATTATGAGGAAACCCGTACTATTGATTGCATGCACTTCTATTTTATTATCATTTAGCCATTGTACAATTAAAACAGAAACCCGGGAAAAGGAAAACCTTCTTGAACAAGAAGCCGAAGAGCAGGATGGTATACGCGAGGCGCAGGAACAGGATTTTAAAAATACAGTTGATGTCCGCCTGGGATATATTCCGAAGGAAAGACTTATTGAAGCTTCCGAAAGAGCGGTGACTGAACGGCGTGCTATGCGCCTTAATCGCTCTATGCGAACCAGCGCTTTAACCTGGACGGAGCGGGGACCTAATACTGATGTTACAGGACCTTCTAATGGTAATCCCCGAGGGCCAAATGTTGCAACCGCAACCAGCGGGCGCATGAGAGCTGTTTGGGTAGATTTGGCCGACGCTACCAACAAAACGGTATGGATAGGAAGCGTTGCAGGCGGTATCTGGAAAACCACAGATGTTACCACTTACCCGGCTACATGGTCACCGGTAAACGATTTTCTCGGTAATTTATCCGTGTCAAGTATTTGCCAAAACCCTGCTAATACAAACACAATGTATTTTGGTACAGGGGAAAAAACATTTAACCTGGGCGCAATAAGAGGAGGAGGGATATGGAAAAGCACCGACCATGGAGTTACCTGGAATTTACTTACTAATACAACTTCTTTTATCAATGTGTCCCGCATCATTTGCGATGCTCTCGGAAACATTTACGTAGCTACTATCGGTGCAGGTATAAAAAGGTCAACGGATGGCGGCGCTAACTGGACGACAATTACACCTGCCGGATTAATTTCTTATGTAACGGAGATGAAGTTGAGCAGCACAGGAAGGTTACATATTGTTTGCGGCTACTATGCAAGTGGCGCATCGGGTTACAGATACACCGATAACCCTGCAACCGTAACTTCAGCAACTTGGACTTCGCCTGCGGCTTCATTCACTCCAGATAATATAAATGTAGAAATTGCCACAGCAGGAAATACCCTTTATGCGCTGCCTTCCAATGCATCTTACCAAACCCCTGTTGTATGGAAATCAACAGATGGCGGTGCCAACTGGACGGCGACTACCAGTATTCCTGTAAGTGGCGGCGCCGCTTTAAGCAGTGGACAAGGTTGGTATTGTTTGGCCATTGGCGTAGATCCTGCAAACCCCAATAATGTAGTGGTTGGTGGTTTAAATACGTACCGTACAACAGATGGCGGAACCACCTGGACACAGGCGGCAGCCTGGGTTGGCACTACTATGCCTTACGTTCACGCAGACCAGCATTTTGTTACCTGGAACGGAAGCCAGGTTTTAATAGCCAGCGATGGAGGGTTATTTTATTCTGCAAATGGCGGCGTTAACTGGGCCGACCGTAATGCCGGTCTTCGTATTAAACAATTTTATTCCTGCGCCATACATCCCTCTACCACAAACTATTTTATAGCTGGTGCACAGGATAATGGCATGCACCAGATTAATAACCCCGGAATGGGAGGAAGCACAGAGTACATCGGTGGCGACGGTGCTTTCGCTCACATAGACCAGGACCAGCCTCAGTATCAATTTGGTGCCTATGTATTTAATCAATATAACAGGAGTACCAATAGTGGCGCTAGCTGGACAAGTATTAATTATAATTCTGGTTCCGGCCAATTTATTAATCCATCTGATTATGATGATAACAACAACCGTATGTATGCCGCCGATGCAGCGGGAAGCTATGTAAGATGGGATAATCCGCAAAGCGGAAGCTCCTTTACTTCAGTAGCTGTTGCTGCTTTCGGAGGTTCACTTGTAAGCCATGTATCTGTTTCTCCTTATACTGGAAACAGGGTATATTTTGGAACCGATGGTGGAAGAATTGTGAGGGTGGATAATGCAGATATTACTGCACCATCTGGTACCAATATTACTGGTACCGGTATGAGTTCAACACCGGTTTCCTGTGTTGCGGTTGGTACGACGGATAACAACCTGGTAGCCACATTTTCAAACTATGGTTCACAGCATGTATGGATAAGTACCACGGGTGGTGGCGCCGGCGGGTGGACAAACATATCAGGCAACCTGCCTGATATACCTGTACGGTGGGCCATGTTTTATCCTTTCGATAATACAAAGATTATCCTGGCAACCGAAGCAGGTATTTATGAAACCACGGCTATTAACGGAGCTTCAACAGTATGGACGCAAAGCACCTCTTTCCCAATTGTTCGTACGGATATGATTCAGTACCGTCAAAGTGATGGAACACTATTGGCGGCCACGCATGGAAGGGGTCTGTGGAGCACTTCCATTCCTGTTATATCTACTTATGTTCAATTTGCTACAACAGTATTAGACAGACCTGAAAGTACAACAACAACTACCGGATGTACCGGATATACAGATTATACCGTATACCTGGAAACAAATAGAGCGCCTGTGGGAACTGCTACAGCTAATGTGAGTTTATTTGGCGGTACTGCAGTACAGGGGGTAGACTATAATTTTACCACAAATGGAAGTTTCACAACTCCATCCACTACCATAACACTTGCCAGCGGTTCCACTACACCGCAGCCGGTGACTATCAGAATTTATGATAACCCGAATGCAGAAACTGTTAGCAGCAGAAACTTTACGTTGAGTTATACGTTATCCGGTACAACTGATGCAGTAGCTGCACCAGTCAGCCAAACGTTTACATTTACGATAAATGACGATGATCTGCCTCCAACCACTACAACATCACTTAATGCTACAATAGGGGCCTATACTTATAATCTTGGCAGTAACACAACAGGCCAGCCTTTCAATGCAGCTGTTCAAAGCAGCCGCTCCCAGATTTTATACAAATCCACGGAACTTACCGCTGCCGGGTTGGTTGCCGGTAACCTGACAAGCTTAGGATTTACCTTACAGAAAAACAGTATTCGTCCATTTTCAAACTTTAAAATTAAAATTGGAAATGCTGGTGTTTCTTACCTGGTTGACGGTAGTATTACCGTTTATGCTCCAACAATCTATAAAACATTAGCTTCTTACACTACAGTAAACGGATTAAACACATTTGTGCTGGATGCACCTTTTACGTGGGACGGAACAAGTAACATTGTAGTTGAAATATGCTATGACAACCTTAGCGCAGCTCCAACAGATTTTTCAGATGTTTTACAGGGTTATTCAGATGGTGGAACTGCTTCTCAGGGAAATACACTTTGGCAAAATGGAATTAATTGTGGGGCGAACTTCACATCCGTAGGTTACTACAGTCTGGGAATTAAACCGACACTGATTATTTCAGAGACCGCAGGAATTGCCAACTCAGTAGAAACTGTATTAAGTGCAACAAAGACTGCTACTCTTTCTGGAAATTATGATGTGTATTATTATGGTTCGACCGGGAAAATAATGGCCCGTATTCAAAATACTTCAGGCTTTAATTACGGATGCACACAAGTAACTGTTGACAGAGCGGGTAATGGTGCTACGGCTTTCTGGAATGCGAATAACTCCACTTTCCTTGCCAACAAAACTTTCAGGGTAGTGCCTACAACCAATAATGTAAGCGGCCAATACAAGATTACATTGTACTATACGGCTGCCGAGAAAGCCGCATGGGAAGCCGCCACCGGCCAAAGCTGGAATAATATCAAAATGGTAAAAGTGAAAAGCCAGATCAGTAACTACACACCGGCAACTCCTGGTCCGGATGGGGCAAATGCCGTTGATATGGTTACGCCTGTCCTGGGAATTTTGGGTTCTGATTATACTGTTACCGGCACATTTACTTCCGGCTTCTCCGGCTTTGGTGTGGGCATCCCCGGCGGTAATCCTTTGCCAATTATCCTTGTTGATTTTAAAGGGCGGTTGGATAACAATACAGCCGTACTTAACTGGAGCACATCATCAGAACTAAACTCTAAAAGCTTTGATGTAGAGAAATCAACCGATGGTTCTAATTTTTATAAAATAGGCTCTGTTGCAGCGGCGGGAAGCAGTGCTACTCAGAAAGATTACTCTTTACGTGATGTACAGTTAAGCAGTACTAATTATTATCGCTTAAAGATGAATGACCTTGATGGCAGAAACAAATTGAGCCCGGTAGTATTATTAAAAGTGAATAATGCGGCCCAGAATGTATGGATCGTTAGCAATCCTTTTAAAGAATACATTGATCTTCGTTTTGCAAAAGAAGGTCACCAGGCAAAACTTCAACTAGTGAGCATAAATGGTGCGATAGTTTCGGAAAAGATAATTGCTAACCCCGCAGGACAAACCCGTTGGCAGCTACCAACTTCGATTGGAGCAGGCACTTACGTTTTAAAAGCCGTTGTTGATGGAAAACTGTTTACCCACAAATTAGTGAAGCAATAAAGCTTTGAATTTATTTGGCAATAAAAAGGCTGGCCGTATGGCCGGCCTTTTGTTCTTTTGTAGTATGAGAATAATGATACTTCTGGCCGCAATTGTTATTTCATTTGGTAGCTGTGCACAAATGAATAAGTCCATTGTTAAAGCAGAAGCGTTTTATATGATTCCCACGCCGGGCACTATAGCGGTTGATGATGCAGGCCAGCCAATTCCTGTTCAGCGGAATAAAGTATATAGCGTCTTTATGGAAGTTAAAGACAGTTCACTGCAGTGGACGAAGGCCTGGGCCGATAATAAATTTTTCTCTATCATCCCTTTACCAATAAATGGAAAAACTGCCATGATTGGAAACAAAAAAGAGAATGATCAAAAAGTGGTGATGGCTGCGGGCAACGAAAATATTTTGCTGCAATTAGAGTTAGCCCCCAATGAATTATTTCAGAAGCCACCACAATTGCTAACGCCAGGCGAAGTTTTACTGGAAGGAAAACGGCAAGGCAAACTTTTTTATTATAAAGTTTCAAAAGCGGTGGAGCTTGCATCGCCAATGTATCAGTAAGTATTACCTCATTTCTTTAAACGCATTGATCAATCCATTAGTAGAAGCATCATGCGAATTGATTTTTTCTGCACCATTTAATTCAGGCAAAATTTTATTAGCCAACTGCTTGCCTAATTCAACTCCCCACTGGTCAAAGGAAAAAATATTCCAGATAACTCCCTGCGTAAAAATTTTATGTTCGTACAAAGCAATTAGTTGCCCCAAAGTATAAGGCGTTATTTTTTTGATAAGGATTGAATTGGTGGGCATGTTACCACTGAATATTTTGAACGGGGTAAGCTTTGCAATTTCCTCGGTTGTTTTACCGCTTTTTTCTAATTCAGCTTCCACTTCTTCTTCATCCTTTCCGTTCATCAGGGCTTCTGTTTGTGCAAAGAAGTTCGATAATAAGATCTGGTGATGATCCCTGGTTGGATTATGCGATTGTGCCGTTGCAATAAAATCGCATGGGATCAATAAAGTGCCCTGGTGAATTAACTGGTAGAAAGCATGTTGTCCGTTGGTACCGGGTTCGCCCCAGATAATTGGTCCAGTTGAGTACTCTGTTTCCTCGCCATTGCGATCAACGCTTTTGCCATTGCTTTCCATATTGCCTTGTTGAAAGTAAGCGGCAAAGCGGTGCAGGTATTGATCGTATGGAAGGATGGCTTCTGTTTGTGAACCAAAAAAGTTCACATACCATAAACTGATTAAAGCCATCAGCACCGGGATGTTTTTTTCTAGTTCTGTATTTTGAAAATGAATATCGGTGGCATGAGCACCTTTCAACAGTTGTTCAAAATTTTCGTAGCCGATAGTTACGGCAATAGATAAACCGATGGCGCTCCAAAGCGAATAACGGCCACCAACCCAGTCCCAAAACTGGAACATGTTTTCTTTGTCAATCCCAAACTTCACCACATCTTTTTCGTTAGTGGAAAGCGCCGCAAAATGTTTGGCGATATGGGCTTCATCACCAGCTGTTTTTAAAAACCACTCCCTTGCCGTTTGGGCATTGGCCATTGTTTCCTGCGTGGTAAATGTTTTAGATGCAATCAGGAAAAGCGTTTCATCCGGTGTTACTTTTTTCAATGTTTCAGCAATATGCGAAGCATCTACATTGGAAACAAAATAAGGCTGAATACCGTGTACCCAATAAGGCTTTAAAGCTTCAGTTACCATTAATGGACCAAGATCGCTTCCGCCAATGCCAATGTTTACAATGTATTTTATTTTCTTACCAGTGTATCCTTTCCATTCACCACTATGCATTTTATCGGCAAAGGTTTTCATCTGCTCCTGTACAGCCTTTACCTGGGGCATAATGTCTTTGCCTTCTGTATAAACAGGCGTGCCTGAAAAATTTCTTAAGGCAGTATGCAATACGGAGCGATGCTCCGTTTGATTGATCAACTCTCCTTCAAACATCGCAGCGATTGCGTCTTTCAACCGGCATTCATTCGCCAACTCAAGCAACAGGCTTATTGTGTGGTCAGTAATTATATTCTTTGAAAAGTCTATCAATATATCTTCGAAGTGATGTGAATACTTTGTAAAACGGTCTGCATCTTCTGCAAACAAATCAGTCATATATACTTCCTGCATTTCTTCGGCATGTGCTTCTAACTTTTTCCAGGCTTTCGTTGTAGTTGGGTTAATGGTTGGGAACATAAGTGATTGCTGATTTTGAAAGTGATTGATTTTGAGATTAAAGCGAATCTATGACGTCAATTGTTTGTTGTATCATAGCAGGTGTTACATCTAAATGAGTTACAATGCGAACCTGGGTAGGAGAGATGGCATACCAATAAATGCCTTCTTCTTTCATTTTAGCAACAAGGCTTACAGGGGTGAAAATATCCTTCACCGAAAAGATGACGATATTGGTTTCTACCGGGAGAACTTCGCCAACAAAATCTTTCTTACGCAGGGCCTCTGCTAATAGTTGTGCATGTTGATGGTCTATCGTTAACCGGTCAATATTATTTTTCAAGGCATATATGCCGGCGGCTGCCAGGTGGCCTGCCTGCCGCATACCGCCGCCAAATGCTTTGCGTACACGGCGGGCTTTGCTTATGAAGTCTTTCGTTCCAATAACCAAACTGCCAACAGGACAACCCAAGCTTTTGCTTAAGCAGATGGAGATGGAATGAAAAGTTTCGCCATATTCTTTTGCTGATTGCTCTTTTGCCACTAACGCATTAAACAATCTTGCGCCATCAAGATGCAAGATCAAATTATGTTCATCGCAAACTTTGCGTATGCTTTTTAATTCCTCCATTTCATAACAACTGCCGCCGCCTCGATTGGATGTATTCTCTAAAGAAACCAAGGTGGTTCTTGCCTTATGTATGTCATCTGCATTAATGCCTCCTGAAACCTCGGCGGCCGTTAGTCGTCCCCTATTCCCATTTAATAATTTTACAGAAGCCCCGGAGTTGGAGGCAATGCCGCCGCCTTCGTATTGATATATATGGGAGCTTGTATCACAAATCACTTCATCGCCGGGTTGTGTATGGCATTTTATAGCAATCTGGTTGGTCATGGTTCCTGAAGGACAAAAGAGAGCATTTTCCATCCCAAACATTTCGGCCGAAAGGGTTTCTAAGCTATTTATAGAAGGGTCTTCACCAAAAACATCATCGCCAACTGGTGCACTAAACATGGCTTCTAGCATTTCTTTACCTGGCTTTGTCACTGTATCAGAACGGTAATCAATTATCATTAAGAATGAATTTCTTTCAAAAATAAACCGTTCACACATTAGTATCTACACTTTACACACTTTACCCTGATTGCTGCCTGGGCTCATTATAAACTTTGTTTAGCTCTTACTTATAAAAGTCTCTTTCGGCATGCCGTTCAAATGCTCGTTTTTCCGGTAATCACTTCGCAATTAAATTCTGTAACCCAATTAATGCTCTTGCGTCATAGCTCTGTCAGTTCTTTACCATTCATCATTATAATGCAACGTTCATAATAAAACAATGTACTTAGCATTGTACAGTACCTACGTTTGTACAGAATTACACAAAACCAGTTATAAACAAATACAATGAAACAGATTTTCTCTTTAATGCTTCTTTTTAGCTTTTTCAGTTTTGCCGCTAAGGCGCAAACAAGTGGAAAAGTAACAGGTGCTGTTATTGACGGTAGCCAAAAAACAATAGAATCAGCAACCATCGCTTTATTAAAAGCGAAAGATTCTTCTAACGTAAAATTTGCAGTAGCCGGTAAAGACGGAGCTTTCTCTTTTGAAGGCATTGCCGATGGCCGGTACTTAGTTTCTATTACAGCAGTAGGCCATCAACCCGGCTATTCGCCCGTTTTTGAAATCAGCCCTGTGGCTTCTTCCATCAAATTAAAAACTATTGAACTTATACCGGTATCTAAGTCTATGGGTGCTGTAGTAGTTACTGCCCGCAGGCCACTTATCGAACATAAAATTGACCGCATGGTAGTTAATGTAGAAGCTTCTGTTACTAATGTTGGCAGCAGCGCTTTAGAAGTATTGGAAAAATCTCCCGGCATCTCTGTGGATAAAGATGGCAATATTAGCCTAAAAGGAAAAGCAGGTGTAATGGTAATGGTTGATGGCCGTCCAACTCAATTAGGTGGCAGCGACCTTGCTAACCTGTTACGCAATATGACTGCATCCCAGTTAGACCAGATTGAGATCATGACGAACCCCCCTGCCAAGTATGATGCGGCCGGTAATGCCGGTATCATCAATATCAAAACAAAAAAGAACAAGATGGTGGGCTACAGCGGTTCCGTAAACGCCAGTTATGGACAAGGCAACCTGCCTAAATTTAATGAGGGTTTGAACTTTAATTACCGCCAGGGTAAATGGAACCTTTTTACTAATCTAAGTCATGGTTACCGTGAAAGAAATAACAAATTAGATCTCCAGCGGAATTTTATTAATGAAACGACTAAAGATCTCGTATCGCATTTTGACCAGCAGGCAAGAATGAAAAATACCGGAAGCTCCTACAACGGGAAAATAGGCGCCGACTATTTTGCAGCAAAGAATACAACTATTGGTGTTGTTTTCTCCGGATTTACCAACCCTAATTCTTTCGTCAATAGAAATAAGACAAACATATTTGACAAAAACGGTGTACAGTTAAGTGAGACAAGAGCAATTTCTGAGCAGAATGAATCATTTGACAACTTTAGCACGAACCTGAATTTGCGCCAGGTGCTTGATACAAGCGGTAAGGAAATCACTGCCGATTTTGATTACGTGAGGTATAATGGAAACAACATCCAGTCATTAAGCAACTATTATTTTGATGCAAGAGGGGCTTCAAAACAAAAAGGCGATACGCTATATGGAAGGTTGCCGCAAGACATTAAAATTTATAGCGGCCGTGTAGATTATACCATGCCTCTAAAAGGTGGTGCCCGCTTTGAAGCCGGCTTAAAAACAAGTATTGTAAAAACAGACAACAATGCCATTTATGATACGGTTTATAATGGAGCAGTGCTTCATGATCTTTCCCGTACTAATGGTTTTGTGTATGAAGAAAATATTAATGCAGCCTATGTAAATCTGAGCGGTTCTTTAAGTAAGAAATTAAGTGCGCAATTAGGTTTGAGATTAGAGAATACGATTTCAAAAGGTTTTTCGGATGGCTATAAATTAGATGGCCTGACAGACAACTTCGTGCCAACGGATACTGCGTTCAAAAAGAATTATACGCAGCTTTTTCCAACCGCTTATTTGCAATATACAGTTAACGAAAAAAATAACCTGGTGGTGAATTATGGCAGAAGGATCCGCCGTCCAAATTATGAGAGCCTTAACCCTTTTATCGAGTACTTGGATCGTTACACGTATCAGCAAGGCAACCCTAACCTCAAACCACAGTTCAGCCACAATATTGAGTTGAGCCATACCTACAAAGGCTTCCTTACAACAACGCTGAATTATACACAGACGAATGATATTATTCAGCAGGTGCTGGAACAAAATGAAGCGAAGAATGAAACCTTTGTAAAGCAGGCGAACATCGCCAAACAACGCCAATACGGTATTGCCATAAGCGCCAACAAAGCAATTAACAAATGGTGGACAAACAGTCTTTATGTAAACGTATTTAACAACCGTTTTGAAGGCTTAATAAACAAAACACAGGTTACTATTGAAGCAACTACCTTGGTGTTAAATGGCTCGCAGCAATTTAAGCTGAACAAAACCTTTACTGCGGAATTAAGCGGCTGGTACAGAACCGCAGGTATTGATGGTGTGTTTGAGGCTAAGCCAATGGGTGCTTTAAATGTAGGATTCAGTCAGAATATTTTGAAGGATAAAGGAACCTTGCGTTTGACTGTTCGTGATGTTTTTTACACACAGGGATTCAGGGCTACATCCAAATACGGAAATGTTGATGTAAACATCCAGGAAAAAAATGATTCAAGAGTTGCCACTATCGGGTTTACCTACCGTTTTAGCAAAGGCAAAGTAAACGGGCCTAAAAAGCGGGCTAACAGTTCAAGCGATGAACAGAATAGAGTAGGTGGTGGAAACTAATTTTGCGGTAACTAATTTTTTGAAAAGAGCTTCCTTTTAAGGAGGCTCTTTTCTTATTAACAATTTTTCACAACTGATGCTTTTTATAACTGGTAAAGACCGCTTGTACTTCCGTCACATTTTATCAACCCTTCATCACAATTCGATCTTCTGTAAAAGCTGAAAATAAAAACTTTGTAGTGTTCATTTCAAAACCAATGTTATGAGAAAAGTTTTTACGCTGATTTCAATAGGTGTTTTAACCGGCTTTGGTGTGTTTGCACAATCAACAGGAAAAGTTTCAGGAGTAGTTAAAGATGAAGGTGGAAAAGGATTGCCTTCCTCCACTGTATCGCTTTTAAAAGCAAAAGACTCTTCGCTGGTAAAAGTTGCTGTCACCGATAAAGATGGACATTATGATTTTATCAATATTAAAGATGGAAAATACCTTTTGAATGTTACATCGGTTGGCTATGGCAAAAAGCTTTCATCGTCATTTGATGTAACCACCTCTGGTGCAGATGTTCCTTCCATTGCTTTATCGCAGGCTTCCAAAGATTTAAAAGGTGTAACAGTTACTGCTACAAAACCATTCATTGAAACCAAGATTGACAGAACCGTTGTTAATGTAGATGCTTCACCCAGTAGTGCCGGTTCAACCGCTTTAGAAGTTTTGGAAAAATCGCCTGGAGTTACGGTAAATACCGATGGCGTTGTAAGCCTTAGAGGTAAAGCCGGTGTGATAATGATGGTAGATGGAAAGCTAACTTATCTCTCCGCAACCGACCTTGCTAACCTTTTGAAGAACATGCCGGCGTCTCAGCTAGACCAAATCGAGATCATGACCAATCCTTCCTCTAAATACGATGCATCAGGCAATGCCGGCGTTATCAACATCAAAACAAAAAAAGGAAGGGCGGATGGCTTAAACGGAAGCCTGACATTGGGCGCAACTGCTTCTATTTTTCGCCCTGCAGGTACTACTTATATACTTCCTAAATCGCAAAACAGTTTCAACTTCAATTATAAAACAGGTAAGCTCAATTTTTTTGGAAATTATAATCCTAATTATTTCCGCGGTCGTGGTAACATGAGCTTCGACAGGAATTTTACAGAGAATGGTGTAAAGTCGGGTTCATCGGACCAGGTGACGAAGTTTAAATTTGGCAACAATAACCATACATTAAAACTGGGTTTAGATTACCAGGCCAACAAGAAAAACATTTTCGGCGTAGTGGTAAGCGGGTTTGCATTCAGTGGCCATCCAACGCCAATTACTACGCAAATATTAAAAGACCCGGCAGGTACTGTAACCTCTAAAATGGTTTCCAATACCGATAATGACATCAGGTTTAAAAACTTCACCGGTAACTTAAACTGGAAGCATACTTTCGATACCACCGGTAAAGAATTAACTGCTGATTTTGATTACGTGCGGTATGATAATACTTCTGATTTAGTATTGGCAACAGATTTCTACAACGGTATAAATCAAAGAACAGGCGAACTTTTATTAAGCGGTCATCTGCCCTCCGATATCAACATTTATTCTTTTAAATCCGACCTGACAATTCCCTACAACGGAGGACGCCTTGAAGCGGGTATAAAAAGCAGCTTTGTATCAAACGATAATGAAGTTGACTACAGACGCCAGTTATCGGATAAATCGTGGATAGCCGACAACCGCTCTAACCATTTTATTTATGACGAGAACATTAATGCAGCTTATGTAAATGCTAATACGCAACAAGGAAAATGGTCGTTCCAGGGTGGTTTGCGTGTAGAAAATACAGTGGCAAAAGGACACCAGGTAACCAATGATTCTACGTTCAAACGCAACTTCACCAACTTGTTCCCAAGCGCTTTTGTAAGCTATGCGGCAAATAAAAATAATACCGTTACTGTGTCGTACAGCCGTCGTATTACAAGGCCCAGTTACCAGGATCTAAACCCCTTCACTTTCTTCCTTGATTCATTGACGTATAGAGTTGGGAACCCTTATTTATTGCCACAGTTTACTAATAATCTTGAGTTAAGCTATGCCCTGATGAGCAAATTTATTTTTGCCGTCAACTATAATCATACAAATGATGTGATCTCACAGATTCTTCGTCAGAACAATGCGGAGAAAATCACTTTTTTAACGGCTGAAAACGTAGCGAAGTTCCGCAACATGGGTTTGTCAATTACGGCTCCGGTAAAAGTTGCCAAGTGGTGGAATGCGAATCTCTTCACCAACATTTATAACAACCGCTACGAAGGTGTTTACAACAATGAAGAAATTGACATCGCCTTTACCTCATTCACGGCTAACCTTTCAAACACCTTTACTATCAAGCCTGGGTTTACGGCGGAGTTAAGTGGCTTTTACCGTTATAAAGGAGTTGACCAGTTATCAGTAGTGCAGCCTTTGTATCAAATGAGTGTAGCGGCATCAAAAACCATTTTGCAGGGAAAAGGAACGTTGCGCTTAAACATTCGCGATCCCTTTGCCTGGATGCGTTTCAAGGGCGAGAATAAGTATGGCGATATTGATATGAGGTTTGAAAACCGTCCCGACTCAAGACAGGTGACGGCAACGTTTACGTTACGCTTTGGTAAATCAACACAGGCTAATCAGCCACGCCGCCGCTCCTCTTCATCGCAGGATGAACAGAACCGTGTAGGCGGCGGAAATGGATAAATAATTTTTTCTCATGTGTATTCCGGCTCCTTTTTCTAAAGGGGCCTTTTTGTTTATCGCAGAGAAAAGGATAAGCAGAGGTTTCGCAGAGAGACATTTACTCGCGGCGGTAAATCCGTTGGCATAAAAACTGACTTATATCCTGTAAAGAAATTTCCATTATCACGACAACCCCTAACTCAAAACCCCAAACTCCAAACAGTAATCTTCCTATCTTCAAACTTCAAAACCCATTTCTATGCCTTCTTTCGATATCGTTTCTAAAGTAGATGCCCAGGCGCTGGATAACGCCGTAAACATTACCAAAAAAGAAATCACCAACCGCTTTGATTTTAAAAATGCACATGTGGTGATTGACCTTGACAAAAAAGAATTCAAGCTGAAAATTGAAACCGATGATTCAATGAAAATGAGCCAACTCGTAGATGTATTAATTAACCGGGCACATAAACAAGGCATTGCCCCGGAAGCTTTTGACAGATCGAAAGAGGGAGCCCAGAGCGGTAAATTTTGGAAGCAGGAAGTGGTGGTGCGTAATGGCTTGAAGCAAGAGGATGCCAAAAAAGTTGTAAAGCAAATAAAAGATGAGGGCCTTAAGGTACAGGCGTCTATAATGGAAGACCTGATAAGAGTAACCGGCAAAAAAATTGACGATTTACAAACTGTTATCCAGGCGGCTAAAGGCTGGGATTTAGGCGTGCCACTTCAGTTTGAGAACATGAGAAGCTAAGTTGCCAATTGCCTGTTCTTTCAACATCTGCTTAACAAAAAACTTTTCAACAGGCTTCAGATTTTAAGCCCATTCCCTTATTTTTGCGCCTCTAAATACGCAAATAACACCTTGTTAAAATAGATTTATTATGAAAAAGGATCTTCATCCAGCTAGTTACCGTAATGTAGTTTTTAAGGACATGAGCAATGGCTACAGCTTTTTAAGCCGCTCTACAGCTCATACTAAAGAAACCGTTAAATGGGAAGATGGTACCGAATATCCGCTGATTAAGCTGGAGATTTCGAATACCTCGCATCCTTTCTTTACCGGTAAAAATATGCTGGTTGATACCGCTGGCCGTATTGACAAGTTTAAAAAGAAATACGCAAAGAAAGAGGCATAACATCCTCTTTGGTTTATAATATTCCATCCCGCCTGATACAGGCGGGATTTTTATTGCCAAATCCTGCAATCATTTTTCCAAAACTCTGCCTCCTTTTCTGATGCTTTTTTTATGTTCGGCGTAGCCTATGATGTTCCTATTGTCGCTACTTGTTTATAAGTACAATGCCGTAAGAAGGGTACGGTACAAGGATTACAACGTAATGCCTGACTTTTGCATAGGTGCAGAGAACCCGGCAGTATTTTGCTAAAAGCGGGAGGATAATTTAATGGCGACTTACTTTAGCTACTCGCTTTTCTTATAACTTAGAGGGTGACATTTATGTAGCTAACCTGATACGTAAAACAGCTATGAAAAAAATAGTATTTACCGAAGAATTCTGCACCCCAGGCAACCTTGCTCCCTTTACCCTTACGCGGCAGGTGCAGGATATACGGGTGGGCATTTTAACCACCAGGGAAAAATGGGAGCGCCACTTAGGGCTCACTTCCTTTGATAAATTTGAAGAAGACTACAAAGATCTGGACAGGGCGATCACCATTGATGAGACCATAGGCAGCGATATTATTTATCTCATTCATGGTAATGTGTTGCCAACAAAAGGCCTGGTGAAAGCGGTGAAAAAGCTAAGTGCCGGGGAAGCGCTATCAGTGCCTGAATTGGAAAGCTTTGTGTATTGCATTTCAAAAAAACAAGTAATAGACCAACATAACATTAAAGTAGCGAAAGCAATTGAAGTAAAAGAGGAAGTAAAAGAGCTGAAGGCGCCCTGGAATATTTTTGGCTTGAATGCCTGGGCCATTGAACAGGATTTTGAATTACTTACTAAAGGCAGGCGCTCGCAAAAAATTTCTGCTACAAATAGCTTGGTTAATTCATCAAACATATTTATTGAGAAAGGGGCAGTAGTTGAAATGTGCTCGCTAAATGCGGTTGAAGGGCCCATTTACATTGGCAAAAATGCTGTTGTGATGGAAGGCTCCCTTTTGCGCGGGCCAATAGCTATTTGCGATGGTGCCGTAGTGAAAATGGGAACAAGACTTTATGGCGGCACAACAGTAGGCCCAAAATGTACAGTTGGTGGCGAAATAAAAAACTCTGTGCTTTTTGGTAATTCAAATAAAGCGCATGATGGCTACATGGGCGATTCGGTAATAGGTGAGTGGTGCAATTGGGGTGCGGGAACATCCAACTCCAATATTAAAAACAATGCATCGGGCGTAGTTGTGTGGACGCCAAACGGCGCGGTGGATGTTGGCTTAAAATGCGGTGTGCTAATGGGCGATTATTCACGAACTGCAATCAATACTTCCATTAATACCGGAACGGTGATCGGTGCCTGTGCTAATGTTTATGGGGCTGGCCTCACCCCAAAATACATTCCATCTTTTTCCTGGGGTAGCGATGGCATTCAACGCTATGAACTTGAAAAAGCCTTTGCCGATATTAATAACTGGAAGCTCTTAAAAGGAAGTGCAATATCAGGCAATGAAAAAATTATTCTGAAACATATCTTTGACCACTATTAACAATTAGCTAATTCGATAATTTGCTTATTAGAGCCACAAAAACTAATTGTTTTTGAAATTTTAAAATTATGTTTCCAGCAGAAGTATTTATAGCATCGTCGCTTGCAATCTCTGATTTGTTATTCTTTACTCTTTTGGGTGAAAGAGTAAAGAATAATCACTCTTGTACGTTCTGTAATACTAATGAGCAGATAGCCATCATAATTAACACACTAGCAAATTATCACATTATCACATTAAAACCATGCGCAAACAAATAGCAGCTGCTAACTGGAAGATGAATCTTACGATAGATAAAGCAGAAGCTTTATTAGATGATATTTTAAAAGAAAATATAGAACCTGCTGAAAATGGGCAAGTTGTTTTCGCTGTGCCTTTTCCCTATTTAATGATGGCTGCCGGAAAATTAAATGGAAAAGCACGCTATGCTATCGCTGCACAAAATTGCAGCAATAAAAAGGCCGGCGCTTACACCGGCGAAACTTCAGTAGAAATCTTGCAATCAATCGGCATTAATTATTGCATTGTAGGGCATAGCGAAAGAAGAGAATATTTTGGTGAAATGAACCAAATGTTAGCAGAAAAAGTTGACCTCTGTTTAGCCCAAAGCATCACACCTATATTTTGTTGTGGCGAAGCTTTGGAGGTAAGGGAAAAGGAAGGCCAAAACGATTTTGTACGCAAGCAAATCGAAGATTCGCTTTATCACCTTTCTGCAGAGCAACTCCAAAAAATTATTATCGCTTACGAACCCATCTGGGCTATTGGTACAGGCCGAACCGCCTCTACGGAACAGGCGCAACAAATGCACCACTTTATACGTTCTGTTTTGGCAGGAAAGTGGGGAGAAGAAGTAGCCGGAAACATATCAATCCTTTACGGTGGCAGTGTAAAAGCATCTAATGCAAAAGAGTTATTTGGCTGTGCCGATGTAGATGGAGGATTAGTAGGCGGTGCTTCTCTTATTGCTCCTGAATTTGTACAAATTATAAATGCACTGAAACATTAAACCGTCACCACAATACCAGGTTGTTATTGTTCAAAAAAAGAGTGTACTCCTGCGCTTTTTAAAACTAAGACTGGTTGTTAACGGGATGCAGATTTACTCCCTGATGCAGAATCGTCCTGTGGTAGTTATTCTGCAAACAGCTCCATCAAAACTTGTAGTTACGGATGGCTTCCATATAACAGCGCCGGTGCAGGTTACCTACTCACCAAAAAGAACCTACTATTTTACTATCGCCTGCATTGTTGAAAACGATGTATTGGTGGGCGGTGGCATTGCAATGACCATGCTATTTTTTATGGGGCTGTCATCTGGTTTTATTGTTCTGCAACTCCTTAGTATCGCCCCTATTTTTTACCTGCTTTTTCTTTATTATATCAAGCGTAAAGAGTTTATACAAATAAGGCCTGCTTAATTTGCCTTTATCATTATGGCAACAAGAAAAAAAATTCTTTGGCTGGCAAGCTGGTATCCCAATAAGTACGATCGGTTTGATGGTGATTTTATTCAGCGCCATGCAAAGGCTGCTGCTTTATTTGATGATATACATGTGATTTTTGTAAAACAATCGGCAGGGCAACTTCACGCTGAAACAGAAAGTAATATAAGTGAAGGTTTATCAGAGCAAATCCTCTATTTACCAAAACACACCACCTCTTTTGGGAAAATTCAGAATTACCTGCAATGGAAAAGGCACTTTAAAAAAGTAATCGAAGACTACTTCAAAGGTGGATTGCCCCACCTTGTTCATGTACATGTGCCCTGGAAGGCAGGACTAATTGCTTTATGGTTAAAGAAAAAACACAGACTGCCTTTTATTGTAACGGAGCACTGGGGTATCTATAATAATATTGCCGACGATAATATTCAAACAAAATCTTTCTTTCAAAAACGATTGCTTAAAAAAATTTTTAAAGAAGCTAAATCATTCATTTCAGTCAGTAAGTTTTTAGGTGAAGGCGTAAATAAAACACTGTTGAAAAAGCCCTTTACAGTTGTGCCAAATGTAGTTGATACGACCTTGTTCTCTGCTGATGCCGGCAAGTATAGACGGTTTACTTTTTTGCATGTTTCTAATATGGTGCCTTTGAAAAACGTAGAGGGAATCATTCATGCGTTTTACCAGTTTCTTATAGCAGCTGGTGCCGATGCGCAACTGATCTTGATCGGAAACAGGGATAATGGGTATCATCAGTTAGCGGAAAGTTTAGGTTTATTGAACCGCTCCGTTTTCTTCAGGGGGGAAGTTCCATATGAAGAAGTGGCAAGGGAAATGCAGCATTCTCACGTTTTTGTTTTGAACAGCAACATCGAAAATTCGCCTTGTGTGATAGGCGAAGCTTTATGCTGCGGTCTCCCTGTAATTACAACTAAAGTTGGAGGCATACCTGAATTGGTAAATGATCAGAATTGCCTGCTTGTTAACGCAAATGATAACACCGGCCTTACAAAAGCTATGCTTCAAGTTCATCAGCAATATTATCAGTTCAATCCTTTTCAAACTGCTTCATCAGCAAAGCAAAAGTTCTCTTATCTTTCTATCGGCAGGGAGCTTCATGACCTGTATTAATTTTTTAAACAGGCTATTAGAGGGTTATACGTTTATCATTGCCAAATACGGCTGGTAAAGTAGCGTAGTCAAATACAAACGTCGGTTTATGAGAGAATAGGAGGAAGCTAATAGCCGATGAATAAATAATTTGTGCCATTTACTAAATAGGGCAACAATAATAATTACAAAAGAATTTGATTTAGTTAATTTTATAACATCCTTCCTCTGAACTGCTAAAATCCAATTCCACTTTATTTTAAATTTTGAAACCAACTGATATGAAGAAGATTCATCTACTCTTTTGCTTGCTTATAGCATCAATAACCCAAGCGCAGTTAGTGAATAACGGGGCTATAATAACAATACAGTCAGGCGCTTCAATTTTTTGTGCGGGTAATTTTACAAACACTTCCGGGACTATTACCAATGATGGTAAAATAGAAGTGCAGGGCAGCTTTACCAACAGCGGAACCTACAACTCAGCCACTAGCGATGATTCGCTTATTATATCAGGTGCTGGTAATGCAACGCTTAATTCCGGTGGTGCTATGTTTCGGTATCTTACCATAAATAAAGCTTCAAATACTGACATAGTTACCTTGGGTAGCAGTGTATTAATAGGCAATAAACTCGATTACCTGTCTGGCAGTTTATCTACAGACTATTTAGCTAATCCCGGCTACTCCATTTCGGCGCCGTTAACTGCTGTTTTTAATTTTGCCGCCGGCAGAGAAATTGCAGGAAATGTAAAGCGTACAGGTTGGGTTAATGGCTCAACGGTTTTATTTAATGGCGCTAATATGCAATTGGCTACAAACGGTGGCACTGCACCAACTGAATTAATGGTAACCATGTTACCGGATGGATTTGGTGGCGATCCTTCTCAAGTTGAAAGGGAAGTAAAACGTAAATTTCTTTTTACACCCACCGGGGGGACCGGGTTTACTACGGATATCCGTTTTCCTTATTTATCGGCTGAACTCAATACAAATACAGAAGGCAATCTTGTTCCGTGGAATTTAATAAGCTCAGAATGGAATGCACGGTTTTCGATTGTAAGCAGGGATGGTGTAAACGATTGGGTAAGTACAGCAGGCATTGATGCCGCATCATTGGTACAGGAGTGGAAGCTTGCTGATCCTAGATATACGTTTAATGTAACTGCTCAATTGCGTGGAGCATGGAACGGGGCAGATATGAATGCCTCCATGAATTCGATTTTACCAACAGCGCAACCTTACAACACAACACCATTTAATTATACTGGAACCGAATCGGTAGCCACTATCCCCAATGCTAATGTTGTTGACTGGGTTTTGGTGGAGTTAAGAAAACCGGTGACTGGTTTACCTGCGGATGCTTCATCAGGTACAATTATTGGCAGAAAAGCAGGGTTTTTATTAAGGAATGGAACTATAGCTGATCTTGATGGAGTAACACCTGTTTCTTTTGATATATCAAAACAAGGTTCATCTTTCATAACTATTCGTCATCGCAACCATTTGGGTGTGATGAGCAATTCAATTCCTTCAAGTGCATCCGGAACTTTTGCTAATGATTTTGCAGGCCTTGCAAACGTTTATAAAAATCCGTCAATTTCTTCTCAACCATTGATATTATTAGCTGGCGGTACTTATGGCTTGTGGGCAGGTGATGGAAACAAGAGTGGAAATTTAGCCGCTTCAGACATAACAGCAATCAGGCTTGCTATTTCCAATGGCCTATCTGGTTATCAGGTGGCAGATGTAAATCTATCCGGTAATTTAGCTGCAAGTGATATAACTCTCACCCGGCTTATGATTTCATCCGGTGGCCAGGGCAGTGCTCCTTCCCGTACCGGTTTTATCGAAAAAATAAAATCGCATTTGCCAGATACTATAACAGAATAAATTGACACGTTAATAAGTAATGTATGAAACGAAAACTACCCATAATTATAATTTTACTCATCTGCACACTTTTTATAAATTTTCGGGCTCAGAGCCAACTGTGTGAGTGGAGATTGATAAATCCAACCTTTAACGCTATTGATCCTGATGATGCAGGACCAGCAGTAAGTTCTGCAGGCTTTACATTTCAGGTGCGTACTGTGAGTGGTTCCATTCCTAATGTTATTGCAATAACAACTGGCTGGTCTTGGCAATCGCTTAATGCTATGATACCAGTCGGGGGCCTTAACCCAGGAACTGGAATTATAGCACCGGGATGTACAACTACTAGTAACCCCGCTAATATTGTGCTTTCAGCGGCTTTCGCGTCAGCTGGATTTCTATTTCCTTCCGTTAACGAGTGTTTTGAAAATACTCAGACCGTAAATTCTACAGTTTTTGACCGGACTGCCATTGCTATACTCGAAACTTCTACTTCCGGCCTGACCATCAATACAACATGGATGGATGTATTCACTGTCACCATGTGGGCCAGAAACAGTTCTAATCCACGTGCCGGTTTTGTGATGGTAAATTCAAGCTTCTTAGGGACACCAGGACCATTTTCAAATTATGAAATTTCGAATTTAGGTGGACAGACTTTTGAGGCCAATTCCCTTACTTACACCACACCGCTAGCCATCCCAATAGCTACGCTGCCGGTATCGTTAACAAAATTCGACGTGCAATGTCAACCTAACAAATCAACCAGCATTTCATGGACAACTTCACAGGAAATCAACAATAATTATTTTGAAGTTGAAAAAAGTGTAAATGGAACTACATGGAATAGTCTAAATAAAGTAACTGCTTCGGGCAATAGCTCAACTCAAAGGGCTTATCAAATAAACGATGCGCAGGGCGGCACTGCGTTTTACCGCCTGAAACAAGTCGATCTTGATGGGAAAGTAACTTTTTCCAATACGGTGAAGACATCCTGCGCCGGAAGAAACGTGTATGTAACCTTATATCCGGTACCGGCAAGAGATATTGTAACCCTCGTAATAGGTTCTGATAAATCAATAAAAACTGCCTTGCAGGTGTTCGATAACAAAGGAAGAATGATAATCAATATGCCGGTAAGCATCTCTACTGGCGTCAACAACTTTAAAGTTCCGGTACAAAAATTAGCGGCAGGTGAGTATATAATCAGAAGCTCTGATGCTGGAATTGAAGTCAATAAGCGCTTTACTGTAATCAGATAAAAATAAACCACAATCAACTCAAGGCTGCCAACTGGCGGCCTTTTTTATGCAGGCCCTAACAAAAAAGCCCGAATCTCAAATCCCAAATCTGGATTTAGCGCCTATCTTTGCGCCTCTTGTTTAAAAACAGGACATTGCCTGAAGAGGCTCCCTAAGTTTCTCCTTGTGGAGAACGCCTCAAGGGTGTAACGAAACAAGCATTTTAAATGCCAAAAGTTAAAACAAACTCCAGTGCCAAGAAAAGGTTCAAAGTAACCGGCACCGGTAAAATCACGCATCAGAAATCTTTCAAGCGTCACATTCTGACAAAAAAATCAAAAAAACGCAAACGGGCATTAAGAAAAGATGGCGTAGTTGCAAAGGCCAATATGGATTTTGTAATGCGGTTACTTCGCCTGAAGTAAACTATGAGTTGTGAACAAATAGCTCAATTCTAAACATCAATTTTTAAATTTCAAACTAATCAGATATGCCACGTTCCGTTAACGCTGTTGCCTCCAGGGCACGCAGAAAAAGAATTTTAAAACAAGCCAAAGGCTTTTATGGCAAACGTAAAAACGTTTATACCGTTGCCAAAAACGTTGTAGAAAAAGGTATGACCTACGCTTACGTAGGCCGTAAATTAAAGAAAAGAGAATATCGCCGCTTGTGGATTGCCCGTATCAATGCGGCCGTTCGCGAAGAAGGATTAACCTATTCGCAATTCATCAACCTTTTAAATGTAAAAGGTATTGAACTTGACCGTAAGGTGCTCGCTGATTTAGCCATGAATAACGCCGAGAGCTTTAAAGCTTTGGTTGCGCAGGTCAAGTAGCCTAATAAACCTTCGAGGTGTTAAAATAGCTTTCAAAAGCCGCCTAAAACAGGGCGGCTTTCTTTTTGCAGAAACATTATTTTTGTCGCATTCTTTACTGAACAACCTATTAATCTCTTAATGAACAATACATACATTGATCTCGTTCAGCAAACCTTTAATTTCCCACAAGAAGGGCTGAATGTAAAAGATGGTAACCTGCATTTTAACGGCCTGGATATGAAAGCGATCATTGCGAAATATGGTACGCCGTTAAAGCTTTCCTACCTGCCAAAAATTGGAATGCAGATAAACAAAGCGAAAGAAATGTTTGCCAAAGCGTATAAAAAACATAAGTACGACGGCGAATATTATTATTGTTACTGCACCAAAAGTTCTCACTTCAGTTTTGTGGTGGAGGAGGCCCTGGAGCATGGAATTCATTTAGAAACCTCCTATGCCTATGATATTGAGATCATCAAAAAACTATACGAAAAGAAGCGGATCACAAAAGATATTTTTATTATTTGCAATGGCTTTAAGCAAAAGGGCTATACCCGGCGTATTGCACAGTTGCTGAATACCGGGTTTAAAAATGTTATTCCAATCTTAGACAATAAAGAAGAATTGCAGGCTTACAAATCGGTAAAAGTTCCATTCAAGCTAGGTATCAGGGTGGCTGCCGAAGAGGAGCCGAGCTTTCCTTTTTATACTTCCCGTTTAGGCTTCCGGGCAAAAGATATTTTGGAGTTTTATGTAGATCATATTGAGGGATACGAAGACAAGTTTCAATTGAAAATGCTTCATATCTTTTTAAATAAAGGTATTAAAGATGATATTTATTACTGGTCGGAACTGAATAAGATTATTAACCTTTATTGCCAGTTAAAAAAGATTTGTCCTGAACTGGATTCCTTAAATATCGGTGGTGGTTTTCCCATCAAACATTCACTTGGATTTGAGTATGATTACCAGTTCATGATCAACGAAATAGTTAGCAACATCAAAGCTACCTGTAAACGAAATAAAGTGCAGATGCCTAATATTTTTACAGAGTTTGGCAGCTACACCGTTGGCGAAAGCATGGCGCATATTTATAGCGTTATTGGTGAAAAAGTGCAGAACGACCGCGAGAACTGGTACATGATTGACTCCTCATTCATTACCACTTTGCCAGATACCTGGGGGATTGGAGAGAAGTTTCTTATGCTGCCAATTAATAAATGGGACAACGAATATCAACGGGTAGTGCTTGGTGGTATTACCTGTGATAGTCATGATTACTATGATTCAGAAGAGCATATTAACGAAGTGTTTTTGCCTAAAACTACGGGTGAAGAACCACTTTATGTAGGCTTCTTTCATACCGGTGCCTACCAGGACCAGATCAGCGGGTATGGCGGCATAAAGCACTGTTTAATTCCATCTCCAAAACATGTTATTATTGAGCATGATAAAAACGGAAAGTTGATTGATTGGGTTTATGCCAAGGAGCAATCTGCTCAAAGCATGTTGAAGATATTAGGGTATATTAAATAAAAAGGCTGGATTTTATTCTATTGCCATTTTAAATTTTGCGACCCATTCTGCCTTCTGTGGGAAGCGTTGCCATGATTTTATTTTTCAACTTACCTACTGCAGATTGTTTATTGCAAATTATTTCTTCATGAGTTCTAATGTCTATAAATAACGATATCGTTAGGAAAGTTATCCAGGGTAGTATAGCGTTACCTAAACCTTTGGGCAGTATTGTTGATTCAAAGATTGAAGCTTGAAACCTATATATCGAAGTAAGTACGCCGGTTTTACTTATTGTTGAAAATGAAGGGAGGAGTATATCTAAATCCACATCCATCATGTATAACAGCAATACCGCCATAAAGCTTTCGCAGGAATTTATTTATGCAGCTAAAACCGGAAATGGGACAACTGGTTTTGTTGATAAATTGAAAAAGATAGGTTACGAAACTTTGAAAAATAGTTTAAATACGGATAATGATAAGAAAGCTTTCTGGATAAATTTATACAATGGTTATACGCAGGTTTTACTAAAAGAAAATCCTGATCAATATAAAGATCCCTCCTCATTTTTTACATCACATCAAATAGAAATTGCGGGTAAAAAGTTCAGCCTTGATGATATTGAGCATGGCATACTCCGCCACTCTAAAATAAAATGGAGCCTTGGTTATTTCAACAAGCTTTTCCCCGGTAAAACGGAAAAAGAATTGCGGGTTGGCAAAGTGGATTATCGTATTCATTTCGCCTTGAACTGTGGCGCAAAAAGTTGTCCGCCCATTGCTTTCTATTCACCCGAAACTTTAGATGCACAATTAGATATTGCCACCAAAAATTATCTAACCTCCGAGGTGACCTATAAAGATGATAAACTTTACCTGCCTGCTATTATGGGTTGGTTTCGTGCCGATTTCAGCGGTAAAAATGGAATTAGAATTATCTTAAAAAGGCATCTTATGATTCCCATTGATGCTGACCCTGCCATTAGTTTCAACAAATACGACTGGACATTGTTCTTAAATAACTACCATGTGCAAGACCTTTAAAATTATATTACCTCATAAAAAAATAAAATAAATGATGAGTGAAAATCACTACTACAATGCGGCTGACCTCGCAAAGTTTAGCAACATAGGAGAGTATCAAAAAGAGCTGGCCGATAAATTCTTCAGTTACTATGGTGAGGTATTTAAAGACAGCGCTTTATCGGCAAGAGAAAAGTCGCTGATCGCCCTGGCCGTATCCCACGCTGTGCAATGTCCGTACTGCATTGATGCGTATAGCAGCGACGCTTATGAAAAAGGTTGGAGTGAAGCGCAAATGATGGAAGCTGTACATGTAGCCGGCGCCATTAAAGGCGGTGCCGTATTGGTACATGGTGTGCAGATGATGAATAAGGTGAAAGAGATTGCGATGTAGCCTGCCTGCGTGGGGAACTTAGTAGTAGAAACTTTACTTATTTTAATCAGTCATTTAGTATGAACTTTTCTTTTTTGTAACCTAACAGAAGTTTTTCATAGCATCGTCTGTTGCGTCGCACTCTTGTACGTTCATAACATTATTCGGCATGATTGAAAATGCAAACAAAATTTCTTTAGAAAAAGTAGTAATGAAAACATTACATCGACAACAACATGAGTTAGCTAATGCTCATAACCAGTTGCAAATAATAGAGCATGGACAAACCGGAGATTTTGCTCTTGTACCTTTTCAACAAAAGCTTGATGAAGCCGGATTGTACCCATTAAAGCCAACCGGCATCCAAACTTTCCAGGTGAATGTTGGCAAGATGTGTAACCAGGTATGCAAGCATTGCCATGTAGATGCAGGCCCGGACCGCAAAGAGATTATGACGAAGGAAATCATGCAGCAATGCCTCCATGTGCTGGTACAAAATCCTTCTTTGCAAACAGTTGACCTTACCGGCGGTGCACCTGAAATGAACCCGCATTTCCGATGGTTTGTAGAAGAGCTAAAAAAGCTTAGGCGGCATGTAATTGTACGGTGTAATCTTACCATCATCCTTGCTAATAAAAAATATAACGACCTGCCCCAGTTCTTTGCACAGCACGGTGTAGAAGTTGTTTCGTCTCTTCCCTTTTATACACAAGACCGCACTGACAGGCAGCGGGGCAATGGAGTTTTTGAAGACAGCATAAAAGCATTACAATTACTGAACGGAGTGGGCTACGGTATGGATAATTCTGGCCTGGTACTAAACTTGGTTTATAATCCCGCAGGCGCCTTTTTACCACCCTCGCAGGAAGCATTAGAGAAGGAATATAAAACAGCATTGATGGAGCGCTATGGCATCCGCTTTAACCAGTTATTCGCCATTACTAATTTACCCATTAGCCGCTATTTGGACTACCTGCTTACAAGCGGCAATTATGAAAAGTACATGGAGAAATTAGTGGCTGCATACAACCCGGTAGCCGCAGCTAATGTAATGTGCCGCAATACCATTTCTATTGGCTGGGACGGATATTTATACGACTGCGATTTTAACCAGATGCTTGATTTGAAAGTTGCCTGCAGTTCAAAACATATTGCTGATTTTAGTATGTCGGATTTGAACGAACGCTCCATAATTATTGGCCAGCATTGCTTTGGTTGTACAGCAGGGTCAGGTTCCAGTTGCGGGGGAACGGTGACGTAAAGGATTTTTTTGTTTCAGTGGCTGCAGCAAAAAATCACCTGCACTTTTATATGGAGGTTTATAATAAACCTGATTAAAATTTGCAGTAACCTCCCTCACTATTTACTTCTTAACTTTTTAACACCGCTAATGATCAATGCCAAATCAGCGGGTATCTCCATCGGCCGAAGCGGCGGCACATTGGCGCCACCGGTATTACCAACAGGCACTTTACCAACGAAAGATTTTACACCACCAAGGAGCAGCCGCGGTATTTGTCCAACAACTTCCCTGAGGTTTTTTATGTGGATGCCAAATTGCAGCATCTTCCAATGAACAACCGTATGCTGAACCGGGTAAGGCTGCGCCAGTATATGCGCCCTTTCTAAATGGTTCCAACTGTTTTGCAATTCACCTTTTGAAAAAGCAAGAGTAGCGGCGCTTAATTCTGACTTATAAAATGATTTTAACCTTTCGGGCATTGTTGTATATAATTTCATCAATTGAGTTTCTTTTATTATCTGATAGCTAAGATGTAAGGGGAGTTTTAATAGCCTTTCCGCAGCATTTCGGCGTATGCATTTGGTAACGGACTTTCTTCTATAGCAACTGCTGCTTTTTCTACATCATAGTCGAAACGTTTGAACTCAACCTGTACAGCATCTTTGCTCATTGTGGAGCTTGCAGCATTAATGTTCAGGACAACATAACAACCTTGTGGATTACCATCTTTTGGCTTGCCAACTGAGCCAATATTAATAGCATGACGATAGTGTGTATTTACTGTTTGTTCTGTGGGCAATATCCTATGATAGGGTTTATGCGTATGGCCAAAGCACATAATGTCTGTATCTGCGTTCTCCATAATACGTAATAAACTTTTCTCGTCCCTGTCTTCAAAAAGATATTCATTAATTTTTCTCGGACTGCCATGAACCAACAATAAATTCAGCTTATCATTATTCAACTGGAACTCTATTTTGATATGGGCAGGCAATGTTCGTAGATACGCCCTTTCTTCCCGCTTTACAATTGAGTTAGTATAAGAAATAGAAATTTTGCCCATGTCTTTTTCAGCATCTGTTTTATAAGCGCAGCCACATTCATCGCTCATAAGGCCAATGCCCTGGTCATAATTTCCTGCTATGGTGGCGATACCTCTGCGCCGTATTTCATTGATCACTTCATTGGGCCAGATGTTATAACCGACTAAATCACCCAGGCAATAAATGGCATCAGGCTTTTGTTCATCCATATTTTTAAAGCAGGCTTCCAGGGCTGGCAGGTTGGCGTGTATATCACTGAATAGCGCTATTCTCATTTAATTGTTTTACTTGTGGAGAACGTTAGATATTGTTATAGCGAAAGCTGCACCTGCAACAGGTACGCTATAAATACCAAGGTGTTCTCCCTATTAATAATGATTGCTCCTTGTACAACAAACATTCGTCGTGCTGCTGCTTTTTATCCTCGTATAAATTTTAATTGCAGCACTCAGGACCGCAGCAAGTCTTCTTTTCTTCAAACGGCTTCTCAGCATAAACAGTAATGCTTCTTATACCGGTGCCGGAGATTTTAAAGGTTGCTATTTCTTCCGATGATAAATAATTGCTCAATATATCATCAGGAATCACAATCGCCTTATCTTTTTGAATAGTAATGTTTTTGAAACCATTCGCTTCAATCAACTCTAAATACACTTGTTTTTGGATGGCGCCAGCCACACAACCGGCATACATTTCCGCGGCCTCTTTTATTTTTTTTGGCAGCTCACCTTCCAGTACAATATCAGAAATACTGAAGTGGCCACCTGGCTTCAGGGCTCTGAAGATTTCCTTAAATACCTCGTCTTTATTTGGTACAAGATTTAGAACACAGTTACTCACAATAACATCAGCAGTATTGGATGTAACCGGCATTCTCTCAATATCGCCCTGCCTGAATTCAACATTATTAAATCCCCGCACATCGGCATTTTGTCTTGCTCTTTCAATCATGGCCGGTGTAAAATCAATTCCAATCACTCTTCCGGTTTCGCCCGTTTCATGCCGGGCAATAAATGCATCGTTGCCTGCACCACTGCCTAAATCAATTACTACATCACCAATTTTTATTTTGGCGAATTGAGTCGGCAGGCCACAGCCTAAGCCTAAGTCCGCATCGCGATTATAACCTTCAAGATCGTTATAATCATCGGCCATGATGTTATACACCTCGGTGCTGCAACCGCCTGCTCCGCAACAGGAAGCGGCGTTGGTGTCTTTGTCCTGTAAAGCGATTTCTGAATACTTCTGCCTCACCATTTCTTTGATGTCATTTGTTGTTTGCATTGTTTTTAATTTTAAAATTATTGTAAAAACTTATCGTAATATACCGATGGTCATGATCAAAAAATATCAGCAGCAGGTGCCACCTTTAAAGGTTTCAAACAAATTGTTTAACGATGCCTGTGCAGCCTTCCAGCCCTTTTCATCAATACAATAGCAAACCTTTGCCCCGTCTATGTCTCCTTTGATCAGCCCTGCCGCTTTTAATTCTTTCAAATGCTGCGAAACTGTGCTTTGCGACAGTGGCAGCTCTTCCACAATATCAGCACACATACAAGATTGTTGCTTTGCCAAAAAATGCAGTATGGCTACACGGGCCGGGTGGGCCAAAGCTTTTGCATAGGCCGCCATCTTATTTTCCTTTACACTAAACTCGTGTGATTTTGTTGCTCCCATAATTCTATCGTAATATTACGATTAAAGTATTAGGCTATCCAAATTTATTTTTTAAACTGCTCTTAGCCGCTGCTTATTTTTGATGCTTGCAACTTAGCATCATCATACCAACATACAACGAAGAAAAAGTAATAGACCATTTACTTTCTTATTTAAAAGAGCACTCAGGCAGCCTTGTCAAAGAAATAATTGTAAGCGATGGTGGGAGTACAGATGACACGATAGCAATTGCGAAAACGAGCAACGTACAAGTGGTAACCAGTACACAAAAAGGCCGTGCCGCGCAAATGAATTATGGTGCTTCTTTAGCCACAGCGGAAATACTTTATTTTCTTCATGCAGATACGTTTCCGCCTAACAACTTCGCCAGGCAAATTATAGATGCATACGCAAAAGGCTTTGCCAGTGGTTGCTTCCGCTTATCCTTCGATCATCCAAGCCTGTTCCTGAAAGCTAACTGCTGGTTTACCCGGTTTAATGTAGCCAATGTGCGCTTTGGAGATCAGAGCCTTTTTGTAAGCAAAAAAATTTTTCAAAAAATTGGTGGCTTTACCGTTGAAATGATTTTACTGGAAGACCAGGAAATCATTACCCGCATTCAGAAACTATCCCGGTTTGTAGTACTAAGAGATGCCGTTATTTCATCGGCCCGCAAGTATGTATCAAATGGTGTGGTAAAAACCCAGGCAGTCTTTTATTTAATTTATCTTATGTACCAACTGGGTTTCTCTCAACAAAAATTAATAACAACTTATCGCAAACTAATTAAGCAGGACAAGCTCTGATGGTTTAAGAATCGCATTGGATTTATTTCTGAAACCAGATGATTGCTGCGTTTTGGAATCATTCCAAAAGATTCATAGTGCCGCAGCAAAAAGAAGCAGGCTTGATAAGGATACTAAGTTATCGCCCTATAAAAGCGAAGGAGAAGAGTTGCGTAAATAGAGTGGGCAATCATTTGTTTTTATCTTAGGAGCCGTATGAAAGATGCATTAATAATATTTGTGAGGAAGCCTGAATTCGGTAAAGTAAAAACCAGGATTGCTGCTTCGGTTGGTGATAGTGCTGCCCTTACTATTTATAAAAAGCTCTTGCAACATACGCATGAAGTTACTCGGCCATTGCTGTTGGATAAATTTGTTTTTTATGCAGATGCTATTGATGATAATGATCTGTGGAATGATGGTTATTTTAAATTAATTCAGATAAATGGCAATTTGGGTGCAAGGATGAAGGCTGCGTTCACGCATCTTTTCGACAAAGGCTATAACAATATTTGCATTATTGGGAGTGATTGCTATGAACTGACAATTGCTATTATTGAAGAGGCCTTTGATCTTCTAAATGGGCATGATGTTGTGGTAGGGCCGGCAAAAGATGGCGGTTATTACTTGCTGGGTATGCGGGAGGGTGTAAAAAATGTTTTTGAAGGGATAGAATGGAGCACGGATAAAGTGCTTAGGCAAACATTGTTACAAATGCACGCACAGGCGTACTCTTATGTACAACTGGAAGAATTAAAAGATATTGATACAATCGATGATGTGCCTGAAGAATGGAGGCAAAATCTTAAACTTGCCGGGCTCTAACTTATTAACCTATCAACTAATCAACCAATCAACCAGTCAACTTATCTTCCACCCGTGTTGTTTCCTCTATTAAAAGCCTACGCAAGGCTGGCTATAAAAATTTATTGCCGCAGCATCATTATCAATAATCAGGAATGGCTTCATGCGAAGGGACCTTTGCTGCTGGCCTCTAATCATCCTAACTCTTTCTTAGATGGAATTATTTTAACCACGTTGTTCAAGGCGGATATCTATACGCTGGCAAGAGGTGATGCCTTCCGTAACAGGAAGCACGAAAGGCTTTTGCGCTGGTTGCACTTGTTACCTGTTTATCGTACGAGCGAAGGCGTAGAAAATTTAGAACATAATTATACAACCTTCGATTCCTGCAAAGAAATTTTTGAACAGGATGGCATCGTGATGATCTTTAGCGAAGGCCGTTGTATTAATGAATGGCATCTTCGCCCGTTGAAAAAAGGAACCGCACGATTAGCCATTAGCGCCTGGCAGCAAGGCATTGATTTAACTGTTGTTCCGGTAGGTTTTAATTATAACACCTTTAGAAATTTCGGGAAAAACGTTTTTATCAATTTTGGAGAACCTATAGATAAGGACAAAGTGCTAGAGCATGCTTCGGATGGCAAAATGTTTCTCTCTTTTAATGAGCAATTAAAAGCGGCGTTGGAATCTTTGGTTTATGAGATTGATAAAAACGATAAGGTTGCTCTTCGCCAAAAATTTCATATACATCAACCCCTATTGAAAAATCTGTTGTTGGCGATTCCGGCTCTCGCTGGATTTTTACTTCATGCCCCCATCTATTTTTCAGCAAAGGGGATCAATAAAAAACATTTTAACAACGACCATTTTGAAAGCACTTTGGTAGGCATGCTGGTTTTAGCATATCCTCTCTACCTGCTTCTTTTCTTTCTTCTTATTGGAATTTTTTGGAGCTGGCCAGCCGCCTTATCAGTATGGCTTGTTTTCCCTTTTTGCGCCTGGGCTTGTGTGCAATTGAAAAATCAACTCGATAACTGAAGCAGTTTACAAAACTCTCATAGCAATAAACAAAGCTGTTTAAAAAAAAAGCCCACTGTGGAAACAGCGGGCGATCTAACGATTGCTTGCTATATGAACTAAGTTTTAATTTTTTAAAGTTGTAAGCTTTGGTGCTTTTCTTTGCGTTGACACAACAAAGGTATTCATGACAAAGTGCGGCTGGTAACTATAATTAGCTTCTTACTACAATAGGAAAGCCGCGATATGATAGCTGAAACCTTTGCCTGTAAAGGCTTTTAAAATAAATTTGCTACGATGCCCAACCGTTCTGTAGATAGTTTATTTCAACTAATTCATTCCTTGCAAAAAGGTGAGAAGAGAAATTTTAAGCTTTACGTAAAAAGAAACTCATCAAATGAGGACTTGAAAATGATTCATTTGTTCGATGCTATTGATAAGATGACCGACTATGACGAAACTGCTTTGCAAAAGCGGATCCCTTCTATAAAAAAACAGCAGCTTTCTAATATTAAGGCCCACCTCTACAAGCAAATCCTTACCAGTTTGCGCTTATTACGCAACGATGAAAACATAGATATTCAGTTGCACGAGCAGTTAGATTTCGCCAAAATTCTTTATAACAAAGGCTTGTACCTGCAAAGTCTGAAAATTTTAGACAAGGCCAAAGAAGTAGCCCGCTTCTATCACCAGGACAGCTTTCTCATCCAGATTATTTCATTAGAGAAAAAAATTGAAACGCTGTATATCACCCGAAGTATGCAAAACAGGGCAGAAAGCCTTTCGGCAGAAGCTGATGACGTAAGTGTAAAAAGGAAGAAGATCACAGACCTCTCTAACCTTACCCTGCAATTGTATAGCTGGTATATTAATAATGGCCATGCCCGTAACGAGAGGGATGAAGAAGGAGTGAAGGCTTTTTTCAAAAAACACCTTCCTCAAACAGATGATACGATAAGCGGTTTTTACGAAAATTTATACCTCTGCCAAAGCTATTGCTGGTATGCTTTCATCAGGCAGGACTTTTTGATGTACTATAAATACACGCAAAAATGGGTAGACCTTTTTACCAGTCAGCCACATATGCTGCCGGTGGAAACAGGCCATTTTATTAAAGGCATTCATAATCTTTTAAATGCCTTATTTGATTTGCGTCATTTTAAAAAATTTGATGTTGTATTAAAGCAATTCGAGGATTTTAGTCATTCAGATGTAGCTAATGCAAATGACAATAGCCACATTCAAACCTTTGTTTACCTGAATATAGCTAAGATCAATCGCCATTTTATGGTGGGCACATTTACACAAGGCCTTGCCTTAGTGCCCATGATAGAAGAAAAACTGGACGAGTATTCTTTATACCTTGACCGCCACCGGGTACTTGTGTTTTACTATAAAATAGCCTCTTTATATTTTGGAAGTGCCGATTATGAAGCCTGCATTGATTATGTGCAAAAAATTATTAACTGGAAAGTGGACCTGCGCAACGACCTCCAGTGCTATGCCCGCCTGCTGCACCTGATGGCTCATTACGAATTAGGCAATTATGAGCTGATTGAATACCTGGCCCGTTCGGTTTACCGGTATATGAGTAAGATGGAAACGTTAACAGTTGTGGAGGAGGAGATGTTCCGGTTTTTACGAAATCGCTTTGCGCCAGCTTCCAAAGGCCTGCAAAAGGAATTTACAGAACTGCTTGAACGTATAAAGGGCCTTGAAAAAAACCGTTTTGAAACAAGAGCATTCGCTTATCTCGATATCATATCCTGGCTGGAAAGTAAAGTTTATCATAAGCCGATGGATAAAATTGTGTACGAAAAATATCTTCAAAGCAAAAGAAAATCGTAATCACATTTTTTTTTGAAATATTATTTTTTGTTGGTAAGTGATTTTCCTTAGTCGTAAAATCCGCTTCCAGTAACGGTTACAGCGCATTTGATTGCCTTTTGCGATTGTAAAACCCTTACTATTCTGCAATAAACTGGCTTTGCAAACACTGTAGTTTTACGATGCAAATCAATTCAACCTATTTCACCTTCTAAAAATTTTTTATGATGACGAATCAGCAGCCATGGCAAGCAATAGTTAATACGGCGCTTCTTGCTAAAATTCCTAAAAAGGAAAACAGTTTATCAGTGGTAAGCAAAGAGTTTACTACAGGAAGCCAGAAATCTCCCGTACTGGTGATGAACTTTTCTGCTGCTAAGCGTTATTCATTTGATGACAATGGTGGTGGCTACCTGGGGTTATAAAATATATTATAAGCCAATTACCTGGGATTTTTTTACGGCATCCTTATCGTATACAAAGCGCACTTTAGCGCTTTTTGTTTTGGTAGATACTAAAAACAGGCGGTGATATACACTTCCTGCCATCACCTCTAAAAAAGCTGTATTTGGCGGAATGGTACCCAGGTTTTCCGCCACCATTTCCACTTCCACCATAGGGTGTTCAAGGCTTACTTTTATCATGGCGGTCGCAGGTTGTAAAGAAAGCAGTTGATGCGAAAGAACAACTTGCTTGTTCACCATAACGGTGATTGAATCTCCATCAACAGTTGCATTATCATAAAAGCGTAAACGCACATCACCTGTATCTACTTTTATTTCCGGAATTTTTTCTTCTTTAAACGTAGGGGTCAAGGTTCTTGAAAGAGTGATGGTTCCCCCGGTGCCGCAATCAATGTTGCTTCCCTGAAGTTTACCTACCCAGAAGCCATCTAAAAACTCTTTGCCACCTTCTACCCGGTAAAGGAATTGAAACTTTTTAATGCAGATCTGGCACCTGTCAAGAAGTAACTGCGCGGTAACGGCCCCTTCCTGCACAACCAGCCTTCTGTTCTTCGCATCAAAATAGCCACTGGCTTCTTTTCGTATATAATTCGCGGTATCTAAATAATGATAGGAACTTCCGTAAATGCCATCGCCTACGGTTTTTAATTGAAGCTCAATGTTGTTCCTGGCAAAGCAGCCACCAACAAAAGTTAGTTCTCCTTTCCAAAAACCGCTGACATCCTGCGCCTGTGTTGCAAGGGCAAAAACGAAAAACGCAAAAATGAGCAGGAATTTTTTCACTCAAGGAAATTACAGCCAAAAATTGTACCTCCACTCAAGAAGGTGTTAAAGGTTTTTATTAGCAGGTTAAGCGAGCATTTACTTACACAAAAGGCAATAAAAAAGCAGACTGGTTTTGGCAGGCTGCTTTAAATATTCAATAGTTGTTTTAAGCTAATGATGCTTCGGAGCTAATTTCTGTTTTCAATAGTTTGGAGATAGGGCAATTTTCTTCTGCATTCTTTACACTTTCTTCAAACTTTTCTTTACTGATTCCAGGAACACTTCCTTTTACGATAAGATGCGATTTTGTAATAGCGCCGTTCTCAAATGTGATCTCGCATTTGGTATCGAGGCTATCGGCGGTAAAACCAGCCTCACCCAAGACAAAGCTAAGCTTCATTGTAAAACAGCCTGCATGTGCCGCGGCCACTAACTCTTCAGGGTTTGTGCCTACGCCATCTGCAAAGCGGGTGTTGAATGAATATTGCGTTTCCTGAAGTACACCACTTTGTGTGCTTAATGTTCCTTTACCTTCTTTACCTGAGCCGTTCCAAACGGCAGATGCATTTCGTATCATAATTGCCTTTTTTAGATGGACAAAGCTAAGGGATTCCTTTATTGAGGCCCGCCATTTACTAGTACACTCTAACCTGCCGTTTGCATCTTTCACTGCAATACCTTACGTCATTCCAGGTGGCTCCATTTCTTTCTCCATACAAAAGTGCAGTTGCAGGTGCTGCAAAGTTTAGAAGGAAGGTTTTCTTTCTTTATACGTTTTGACGGCAAGTATAAAATTTTGCACTACTTAGCTGAGCTGCTTAGTAGAAACGACAATCTCTAAAGCGTCGTCATTTTCAACCGCCCATTTTGATAATAAAGTGCTTGGTACGGGTTCGTAAATATCTTTATGTTCCTGTGCAGTAGGTAGTTCTTTCATAGGAACCAATACTAAAAAATGAGGCTCTACATAGTCGTAATGCTTATCAAAAGTTAAACCTTTCACCTGTACGAATTTGAAGCCGTCTTTTTCAATTTTATGAAGCATTTGCAGGGTTAGAGGCGTGGTTGAACTGCTTTCCGTAATTCCTTTTCGCATACTGATTATTTATTTTTTCTGATACATATATAAGACGAATAATAACGCATTTAGTTGTTTAAACAACCCTTTTTTAAGGGCTTTATTTTGCCTGTTTCAAAGAAAAAAATTGGGGCTGACAATGCTTAAACAAGAACCGTATTCGGCTAAAGGTAATAGAAGCGAAATAAATAAAATTCTAATGCATAGTTTTGGCGCATGAAGAAAAAAATTGCCCTTGTTACAGGCGGTTATTCCGGCGAAGCTGTCATCTCGTACCGCTCTGCTGCTACCATTTATACGCATTTGGATAAAGACAAGTATGATGTATATAAAATTGACATAACCCCATCAGGCTGGTTTTATGAAGATGAGAGCGGGGCAAAAACTTCTGTAGAAAAAAATGATTTCACGATAAGTGTAAATAGCGAGTTAATATCTTTTGATGCGGTGTTTATCGGGATGCATGGCACACCGGGCGAAGATGGAAAGCTGCAAGGATATTTTGATATAATTGGTTTGCCATATACGTCATGCAATGCTGCTACTTCGGCCTTAACATTTAATAAACGATACACAGTGGCAGTGGCTTCTATGGCTGGCATCCCGGTAGCGTCGTCGGTGCATCTTTTTAAACATTCACCTTACGATATAAACTCTATCCTTCAACTAAAGCTTCCCTATTTTGTAAAGCCAAATAATGGTGGTTCCAGTATTGGAATGAGCAAAGTAACCGAGGCATCACAATTGGAGCCAGCTATTGAAAAAGCATTTGCCGAGGACGACCAGGTGCTGATTGAAGAAATGATACAGGGAAGAGAGTTTACAGTGGGTGTGTTTAAATCGAAAGGAGAAATCACCGTGCTTCCGATAACTGAGGTTGTGGCGCATAATGAGTTTTTTGATTTTGAAGCAAAGTATGGAGGCAAGTCTTCCGAAACTACACCTGCTGATGTTACGAACGATTGGAGAACGGTTTTAGAAACTACCGCAAAAAATATTTACCAGGTGTTTAATTGCAGCGGCGTGGTACGGATCGATTTTATTTACAATGCTGCTCAGAACAAAGCATATATGCTGGAGATCAACACAATTCCTGGCCAAAGCGATGCCAGCGTAATTCCACAGCAAGTGAGGGCAAATGGCTGGAACCTTACAGATTTTTATACAAAAATTGTAGAGGAAGCAATGAAAACGGCTTAGCTAATATGGTGATTAGCTGATGTGCAAATGATGATAGCGCCGCATAGTAAGAAACCCCAAACCACCAACTCAAACCCTAAACTGTTCTTATATTGCAGCCCATGTTTAAAATCCTAAGCAACAAACCTTTTTGGGTTCATATTCTTTTAGCACTGGCACTGGTTTTCCTGCTATTGTTCCTGTTTGCTTTATCGCTAAACTGGATTACCAAGCACGGTGAAAGCAGCACCGTACCTGCCGTTACAGGCAAAAATATTAATGATGCTAAAAGCATTCTAGATAAAAAAGGATTCGAGATCGTGGTTCAGGATTCGGTTTATTACGACTCCTTGCCGGCAGGAATGATTTTAAAGCAAATACCTGAAGCCGATGAAGTGATCAAGGTAAACCGAACTGTTTATGTGACTATCAACCGTTACATCGCTCCTGATGTTGAAATGCCTAACCTGAATGGTTACAGTTACAGAAATGCGGAAATGGTACTGAAAAATTTAGGTCTTCGTATTGGCGATACTACGTTCAAACCTGACTTTGCAAAGAATGCAATTTTGGAAGCAACATTTAACGGCAACCCTATAGCTCCCGGAACAAAAATAAAAATGGGCAGTACCATTGATTTGATTTTAGGCAGCGGTGTGGGCGATGAGTTTATTGCCGTTCCTGACCTTGTTGGTATGACCTATGGCGAGGCGAGAGCTTTATTAGATGCACAGGGAATTATTTTAGGTTCGGTAGTGCCTAGGTCTGATGTGAGAGATACGGCAATGGCCTTTGTATATCAGCAACGGCCAGCTCCTAAAACTGAGGACGGTAAGCGGTTGAGCATCCGTGCAGGACAGATGGTAGATATATTTTTACAAACAGATAGGCCTGTAATTGATTCACTAACCATTCAACCACCTGTTATCAACCAGGAAAATCAACAATGAAAAATATTACTGTAGAACAGCTAAAAGCCAAGATTGACAGCGGCGAACCAATTAACCTGATTGATTGTCGCGAACCGCATGAATACGCAGAATCACGCATTGGCGGTAAGCTTATTCCGCTGGGGAAATTTCAAACGATGCAGGTAGAGGAAATTGAAGACCTGAAAGATGAAGAGGTAATTGTGTATTGCCGTAGTGGCCGCCGTAGCATGATGGCTTGTATGGTTCTTGACCAAATGGGTTTTAAAGACACGGTGAATGTAGAAGGCGGAATACTTGCGTGGCAGGAAAAGTATGAGGTTAGTAAATAAGTAATAAGCAATTGGCAAGAAGCAAAGGACAACCTGTAGTCAATAATCTCAAAACTGATAGTAACATAACTCAAATGTGAATAGCTGTTATATGTAAAACACCAGTTCTTGAAGTTGCTTTTTGCCTATAGTTCACTGCACCAGCTTCGCAACTTTCCCTCCGCCTCCTGCTAAATAAACCGCTTTGCCATCTTTCGCTTTACGACATACATGAAACCCTTCTTTTGCAATAATATTCCAGGTTTCGCCACCATCATTTGATACATCGACACCACTTGTTCCGCAGGTGATTAAATTCTTTTCAGTAATATATTCAACGCAACTTTTATAGCCATGCGGTGCTTGCTTTGGTGCCTTCCAGCTTTTGCCGCGATTGTTAGTGTAAAAGCAATTATTTGTAGATAAAGAATCTTTGCGATAGTCGCCACCAACTACAATCATTTTGTTGCCGCCATTTCTTTTTTGATGGTCCCAGACAGCAATAGAATTAGCACCGGTACTTTCTGTGCCCTGGATGATAGGCAGCTTTATTTTCTGATCCCTTATAAAAACATTAGAGGCGGCGCCACCTGTAATAAACACCGCTTCATCTCTGTCTAATGCCCTGATGTTGGTGCCGCTTGAGGCAAAGCAGGCTTCGCCTTTAACGGCCGCGGGTTTAAACTGTTCCGGTAACTCTTTCCACGATAAGCCGCCATCAAAAGTGCGGGCAATAAAAATTTTTCCGTTAATGGGATCACCAATTACAATCCCGGCTTCACTGTTCCAAAATTCCATTGCATCTAAAAACATTCCCGGTGTTTTATTTTCATACACCATTTTCCAGTTTTGTCCGCCATCGGTAGTACGTAAAATAGAAGCCGGAGTATCCACCGCCATAATAATAGCAGTAGCGCCGTCAAAGGCCTCAATATCGCGGAAGTCAGTTTTTTCAAAACCTTTTACCTGCATCCATTTCCAGTGTTTGCCACCATCAATTGAAGTTCCGACCGTGCCATTGCTGCCACTTACCCAAAGCACATTATCGTTCACTACACTAAGGCCACGAATAGAAGTTTTTGTTCCAGTGGTCAGCATTTCTATGCGTGAAGTTTGTGCTAATGAAATGGTAGCAATAGACAAGGAAAATAAGAAGATGAAGATTTTATTCATGGCAGGGGTTTCAATTTTTTTTCTAAGATAAGGAAGATGGATTTTATGTACTTGGCAAAAGAACATCTATATAGCTTTTGTTGCGTCGCACTCTTGTACGCTTTGTAATTCTATTCAACATTACACAATCACTCTTCAAATATTCAAGATGCAAGCTAATTGCCTTCTTCTCCCTTCTTATGCTTATAATGG